>NZ_CEEDAR010000010.1:0-23308 GCF_979252985.1 Clavibacter sp. AC415
TGGTCGACGAGTGCGGCTCGGTCACGGTCGGCAGCGCCTCGGCGAGGTCGCCCAGCGTGATGGACCAGTTCTCCGGGCTGTGCCCGAAGTAGCTCGACACGTTGCCGCGGGCGACGTCGGCGAACTCCTCGCGGCGCTCGAAGGAGAGCAGCGTGCCGGTCGGTCCGAGCGCGCGCAGCAGCCACATCGACAGGGCGCCGGATCCGACGCCCGCCTCCACGACGGTCGCGCCCGGGAACACGTCGGCGAGGCCGAGGATCTGGCGGCGTCCTTCGGGTAGATGATCGCGGCCCCGCGCGGCATCGACATGACCACGTCCGACAGGAGCGGGCGGAGGGCGAGGCACTCGACGCCGGCGCTGTTGGTCACGACGCTGCCGTCGGGCAGGCCGATGAGCGCGTCGTGGTCGAGCATGCCGCGGTGGGTGTGGAACACCTTGCCGGGCTCGAGGAGGATCGTGTTGAGGCGCCCCTCGGGGCCCGTCAGCGGCACGCGGTCGCCCGCGCGGAAGGGGCCGCTGAAGCGCGCGGCGCTGGTCTCGACGGTCATGCGCGCACCTCCGTCGCGGATCGGCGTGCGGCGGCGGTCGGAGTGCGCGGACTCGACGTCGGCGAGGGTGCGGCCGGCGAGGGTGTCCCAGAGGACGTAGGCCGGGTCCGCGGGCAGCGAGGACGTGGTGCGGGACGGCGATGGCGGGTGGCGCCGGACGCCGAGGCCGAGGCGACGCCCGGGCCCGAGTCCTCGATGGCGACGCAGTCGCGGATGTCGACGCCGAGCTGCGCCGCGGCCGTGAGGTACGCCTCCGGGGTGGGGCTTGCCGTTCGCGGCGACGTCGTCCCCCGCGACGACGCGGTCGAACGCGTCGAAGGGCACGGCGTCGGCCACCTGGCGTGCCATGCGGCCGAGGGACATGGTGACGAGGGCGGTGGGGATGCCCGCCTCGCGCACCTCGCGGAGGAGCTCGCGGGCCCCCGGGCGCCACGGCACCTCGACCAGGATCTGCTCCATGACGCGGTCGGTCAGCCGGCCGACGATCTCCGCGACGGGCAGGTCGACGCCCGCCTCCTGCAGGATCCGCGCCGAGTCGTCGAGCCCGTCGCCGACGAGCCGCAGCCCGTCCTCCTGGGTCCAGGTGCCGCCGAAGGAGCCGACCAGCGCCTGCTCCGCCACCATCCAGTAGGGCTCGGTGTCCACGATCGTGCCGTCCATGTCCCAGAGGACGGCCGCGGGTCTGTTGCTGATCACGGGGAGCGAGTCTATCGGTGGACCGCGCGTCCTGAAGCTTGTCCGACGACCGCCGCCGGGCGGACGGGGACGGAGAGTCGCGTGGCGGATGCCGAGAGGTTCGTGAGCGGACGGCTGCTGGTCGTCGCCTTCGAGGGCTGGAACGACGCGGGCGAGGCTGCCAGCGGAGCGGTCCGGGCGCTGAAGGAGCTGCTCGACCTCGAGGCGGTGTCGTCGGTGGATCCCGAGGACTACTTCGACTTCCAGTTCAACCGCCCCACCATCGGCTTCGCGGAGGACGGCACCCGCGAGCTCGAGTGGCCGGGCGCGACGCTGTACGGCCCCCGGAGCCCCCGCCGCCCGACGCAGGACCTGGCCGCCGACGCGCAGCTCGGCGTGAGCGGCGACAACGGCGGCAGCATCCACCTGCTGCTCGGCGTGGAGCCCTCGCGGCACCTGGACGGCGTTCACCGCCGCGGTGCTGGAGGCGGCGCGCACCGCGGGGGTCGAGGGCGTCGTGCTGCTCGGCGCGTTGCTGGCCGACGTGCCGCACACGCGCCCCATCTCCGTCTACTCCACGAGCGAGAACCAGGACGTGCGGGCCGAGCTGGGGATCGAGCGGAGCACCTATGAGGGCCCCGTCGGGATCCTCAGCATCATCGCCCAGCGCGCCGAGGAGATGGGCATGCCCACGGTCTCGCTGTGGGCGTCGGTGCCCCTACTACGTGCACAGCGCCCCGTCGCCCAAGGCGACGCTCGCCCTCATCGACAAGCTCGAGGAGATGGTCGACGTGGTGATCCCGCGCCGGCCGAGCTCGTGCAGGAGGCGGCGACGTGGGAGGCGGGCATCGACCAGCTCGCGGGCGAGGACGAGGACATGGCGTCCTACATCCAGCAGCTCGAGCAGGCGCGCGACACGGTCGACTCCCCCGAGGCCAGCGGCGAGGCCATCGCGCAGGAGTTCGAGCGCTACCTCCGCCGGGGCGACGGGCCGCGCGGACGCGGCGACGACCGGCCTGAGGAGCCGTGGCGGCCGAGGGACCCGAAGGACCCGAAGGACCCGAAGGACCACTAGGCCGTTGGCCGCGCGACGCGGTCAGGCGGCGGGAGCTCCGAGCGCCACGCCGAGGAGCGCGTCGACCGCGGCCACCTCGACGGGGGTCGCCGGGACGCCGGTGGCGACGCGGAGGTCGAGGAGCAGGATCGCGCCCGGGGTGTCCAGGTCGTCGGCCAGGCGCTCGCGCACGAGCTGCACGAGCTCGCCGTGCTCCGACGCGTCGGCCGCGGACACGGGATCGGCATCGCGCGGCCCAGGCGTCCCACGCCGCGAGCCGCGCGACGGACTCCTCCAGGAGCGCGTCCGTCCACTCCCAGTCGGCCCGGTAGTGCTGCGCGAGGAGCGCGAGGCGGATGGCGCGGGGGTCGACGCCCGCCGCGCGCAGGCGCGACACGAGCACGAGGTTGCCGAGCGACTTGCTCATCTTCTCGCCCTGGTACGCGACCATGCCGCTGTGCGCGTAGAGGCAGGCGAAGTCCTCGCCCGTGAGCGCCGACGCGTGCCCTGGCCGACATCTCGTGGTGCGGGAAGATGAGGTCGCTGCCGCCGCCCTGGACGGTGACCGGGCGATCGAGCTTCCGCAGCGCGATCACGGCGCACTCGATGTGCCAGCCGGGTCGGCCGCGGCCGACGACGCTGTCCCACGCCGGCTCGCCCGCGCGCTCCACGCGCCTGACGGCAGGGGGTCGAGCGGGTCGCGCTTGCCGGGGCGCTCGGGGTCGCCGCCGCGCTCCCGCGGAGAGGACCGCCTGACGGTGTCGCGGTCGTAGCCGCTCTCGTCGCCGAGGGCCCACGGTCCGGTGTCACCGGCGCGGGCGATGTCGAAGTAGAGGTCCCGGGGCGCCGGTCTCGGCCGCGTCCGGGGTCGGCACCGGGTACGCCGTACCGCGGCGCACGAGCTCCGCGGCACCCGCGGCCGCGACCTCGTCGACGACCTCGGTGACGCCGACGTAGGAATCGGGCGGCAGGATGCGCAGCGCCTCCATGTCGGTCCGGAACAGCTCGACCTGCTCGGCAGCGAGGTCGCGCCAGTCGACCCCCGTCGCGGTCGCGCGCTCGAGCAGCGGGTCGTCGACGTCGGTGACGTTCTGCACGTAGGCGACGTCGTACCCGCGGTCGAGCCAGATGCGCTGGAGCGTGTCGAAGGCGAGGGTACGTGGAGGCGTGGCCGAGGTGCGTGGCGTCGTAGGGCGTGATGCCGCAGACGTACAGGCCCACGCGGCCGTCGCCGACGCACTCGGCGGGACGGACGGCGCCGGTGCTCGTGTCGTGCAGGGACGGGACGGGCGGCTCCCCCGCGACGACGGGGACCTCGGGACGTGACCAGGCGCGCACGGGATCAGGCCGCGATCGCGCCGGTGCCGAGCAGCACCAGGAGGACGACGCCGAGGGCGACGCGGTAGACGACGAACGGCATGAAGGTGCGGGTGGAGATGTAGCGCATGAGGCCGGCGATGACGGCGAGGCCCACGATGAACGCGATGAGGGTCGCGACCGCGGTCTGACCGGCGCCGGCCTGCCCGGTCTCGTCGAAGCTCTTGACGAGCTCGTACAGGCCGCTGCCGAACACGGCGGCGGGGACGGCGAGCAGGAAGGAGTACTCGGCGGCGACCGGCCGCGCGTAGCCGAACGCGCGCGCCGCGGTGGTGGTGGCGCCGGAGCGGGACACGCCCGGCACGAGGGCGAGCGCCTGGGCGATGCCGATGCTCACGCCGTGCCCGTACGTCATGTCCCTCTCGAGGCGGTCGCTGCGGCTGTAGCGGTCGGCGAGGCCGAGCAGGATGCCGAACACGATGAGGACGATCGCGACGATCCAGAGGGAGCGGAAGGTGCTGCGGATCGTGTCCTGGAACAGGTAGCCGGCGATCCCGATGGGGATGGTGCCGATGATGACGAGCCAGCCCATCCGGACGTCCGGGTCGCCCTTCGGCATGCCGCCGCGGAGCGAGCGGAACCACGCCGAGAGGACCTTGCCGATGCGCCGGCGGAAGAACACGACGACCGCGAGCTCGGTGCCGAGCTGCGTGATCGCGGTGAACGTCGCCCCCGGGTCGCCGCCCATGAACAGGCCGGCGATGCGGAGGTGCGCGCTCGAGGAGATGGGCAGGAACTCGGTCAGGCCCTGGACGAGGCCCAGGATGATCGCCTCGAGATAACTCAAACGGGTGCTCCAGCTGATGTCCGCCCGCCAGGGGCTCGGGTCGCAGTAGTCGAGGAGCAGGTCGCGGAGGACCTGCCTCCCGAAGACTAGTGCGTCGAGCGGGACCCTCTCGTCGACGCCGTGGAACATCGCCGGGAAGTCCATGGAGGCCGGGAGACGCAGCGGGGCGAAGCCGTATCCGGTGATCCCGAGGAGGCTGAGCGCCTTGTTGTCGGTGCCGCCGGACAGCATGTACGGCAGGACCTCGGCCTCGGGATCGTGCACGCCGAGGGTCGCGACCATGGCGTCCACGAGCGGTCCCTGGAAGGGGTTCTCGAGGCCCACGTCCTGGTGCACGATGCGCACCTCCACCCCCTCGCCGGCGAGCTCGCGGACGCGGGCGAGCACGGCGTCCTCCTCGCCCGGCAGCACGCGGATGTCGACGAGCGCCTCGGCGGTGTCCGGGATGACGTTGTGCTTGTAGCCGGCGTGCAGGAGCGTCGGGTTCGTGGTGGTCCGCAGCGTCGCGGCGATGAACTTCGACGCCGTGCCGGTCGCGATGGCGAGGTCGTCCGGGGTGACCCGCTTCGGGTCGGCGCCGACGATCCGCGCGATCTCGTCCAGCAGCTGGCGCGTCGTGTCGGTGAGGTGGACGGGCCACTCCTCCATGCCGATGCGCGCGACCGCTCCCGCGAGCCGGGTCACGGCGTTGTCGCGGTTGACCTGCGAGCCGTGGCCCGCCGTGCCGGTCGCGACGAGCCGCACCCACACGAGGGCCTTCTCGCCGGTCTGCAGCAGGTAGGCGCGCTTGCCGGCGAGGTCGATGGAGTAGCCGCCGACCTCGCTGATGGCCTCGGTGGCGCCCTCGAACCACTCGGGCCGGTTCTCGACGACGTAGGCGGAGCCGAGCACGCCGCCCGCCTCCTCGTCGGAGAAGAAGCCCATGATCAGGTCGCGCTCCGGAGCGCGGCCCGAGGTGATGATCTCCTGGAGCGCGGTGATCATCATGGCGTCCATGTTCTTCATGTCCACGGCGCCGCGGCCCCAGAGCATGCCGTCCTTGATGACGCCGGCGAACGGGTCGACCGTCCAGTTGGCGGGGTCCGCGGGGACGACGTCGAGGTGTCCGTGCACGACGAGCGCCGGCTTGTCGCGGTTGCGGCCCGGGATGCGCGCGAGGACGCTCGTGCGGCCCGGCGCCGCGTCGATCAGCTCGGGCTTCAGCCCCAGGTCCACGAGGCACTGCTCGACGTACTGCGCCGCCTCGGTCTCCCCCTCCGACCGGCCCTCGCCGTGGTTGGTGGTGTCGAACCGGATGAGGTCGCGGGCGATGCGCGCGGTGGCGTCGAGGTCGTCGGGGAGCGTGTCGGTCATGTCCCCACGCTATCGAGGCCGGGCGCGCGCGTCCGGCTCCGGGGTGGTCGAGAGGGGTCCGGAAGCCGTGCTAATGTCGTCTCTCGGCAGCCGGAGACGGCGGGCCGCACATCCTGTCCGGATGGCGGAATTGGTAGACGCGCTAGCTTGAGGTGCTAGTGCCCGTATTAGGGCGTGGGGGTTCAAGTCCCCCTTCGGACACACACGAGAGCCGGTCGGATCCCCAGGGATCCGACCGGCTCTTCCTCGTTGCGGGCGCACCCGGTCCGCCTCCGTCCCGGCCTGCTCCCCCGGCGCACGGCTACAGTCGCATGCGTCCGCCCGCGGACGCACCCGAGCCGAGAGCGAGAGCCCATGACCGTCGTCGACAGTGCCGTGTACGTGGACGGGGTCCGGACGGCCGACCCCGAGAGCCTCGACGAGACGTTCGAGGTGATGCGCGAGCGCCGGGGCCTCGCCTGGATCGGGCTGTACCGGCCGGACGCGGACGAGCTCCACCGTGTCGCCGCCGAGTTCGGGCTTCACCCGCTCGCCGTCGAGGACGCGCTCACGGGGCACCAGCGGTCGAAGCTGGAGCGCTACGGCGACACGTGGTTCGTCGTGCTGCGCCCGGCGCGGTACCTCGACGCCGAGGAGCGGGTGGAGTTCGGCGAGCTGCACGTGTTCGTCGGACCCGACTTCGTCGTCACCATCCGCCACGCGGAGTCCCCCGACGCTGGCCACGGTCCGCCACCGGCTCGAGGAGGACCGCGACCTCCTCGCCCTCGGCCCGACGGCCGTCCTCTACGCGATCCTCGACCAGGTGGCGGACGAGTACGGCCCCGTCGCCCGCGGCCTCGAGGACGACGTCGACGAGATCGAGGACCAGATCTTCGGCGCCGACCCCGACGTGTCGCGCCGCATCTACGCGCTCATGCGGGAGGTGACCGCGTTCCAGCGCGCCACCGCCCCGCTCGGCGCCATGCTCGACGACCTCCGCGCGACGGCCGAGCGCCACGACGTCGACCTCGAGCTCCGGCGCGGCCTGCGGGACGTGCACGACCACGTCATCCGCGTAGCCGAGCGCTCGGACGCCTTCCGCACCCTGCTCCAGAACGCCCTCACGGTGCACACCACGCTCGTCGGCCAGCGGCAGAACGACGAGATGAAGAAGCTCACCGAGACGAGCCTCGCCCAGAACGACCAGGTGAAGCGCATCTCGTCCTGGGCCGCCATACTGTTCGCGCCCACGCTCGTCGGCACCGTCTACGGAATGAACTTCGTGAACATGCCGGAGCTGCGCTGGACCTACGGGTATCCCCTGGCGCTCGGGCTCATGGTGGTGATGGGCGTAGTCCTCTACGCCGCGTTCCGCAGGCGCGGCTGGATCTGACCCGGGGGCGGCGACGCCCCGCGGCGCCGATAGGGTGACGGGATGCGCGTCGTCGTCATCGGAGCCACCGGCCACATCGGGACCTTCCTCGTCCCCCGTCTCGTCGACTCCGGGCACGACGTCGTCGCGGTGAGCCGCGGCACCCGCGAGCCGTACCGGTCGTCGCCCCTCTGGGACCGCGTCGAGCGCGTGCGCGTGGACCGCGACGCGGAGGACGCGGCCGGCACGTTCGCCGACCAGATGTTCGCGGCGCTCGCCCCCGAGGTCGTCGTCGACCTCGTGTGCTTCACGCCCGCGTCGGCCCGCCATCTCGTCGAGGGGCTGCGGGGACGCGTGCGGCACCTCGTGCACATCGGCAGCATCTGGACCCACGGCCTCAGCACGTCCCTGCCGCTCCGGGAGGACGACCCCAAGGAGCCGTTCGGCGAGTACGGCGTGCAGAAGGCCGAGATCGAGCGCTACCTCATCGCGGAGTCCCGCCTCGGCGGCGGGGTGCCCTCGACGGTCGTGCACCCGGGCCACATCAGCGGGGGCGGCTGGCCCGTCATCACGCCGCTCGGGAACCTCGACCCGCAGGTGTGGGCCGACCTCGCCGCCGGCCGGCCGCTCCGCGTGCCGGGTTCCGGCAGCGAGACCATGCACCACGTGCATGCCGACGACGTCGCGCAGGTCGTGCAGCTGGCCATCGCCAACCGGGAGACCTCGGTCGGCGAGAGCTTCCATGCGGTCTCCGACCGGGCGCTCCTCGGCGCGCGCGCTTCGCCCGCGCCGCAGCCGCGTGGTTCGGCCGCGAGCCCGAGCTCGAGCACCTCGACTGGGACGGGTTCCGCGCCCGCACGGACCCCGGGCACGCCGACGCCAGCTGGGAGCACCTCAGCCGCAGCGACGTGGCCAGCCATCGACAAGGCGCGGGACGTCCTCGGCTACGTGCCGCGGTACACGAGCGAGGAGGCCGCGCGCGAGGCCGTCGAGTGGATGGTGCGCGCGGGCGAGCTGGACGTGCCGCTCCCCGCTGACCGCCGGCGGTCCCCCGGGCGTCGTGGCGCATCGGGTCAGACGAAGCGCGCGTCGAGCACCAGGCGGGTTCGGACGGCGAGGAGGCGCTCGGGATCCATCGCGCTGAGCCCCGGGAGTCCGGCCGCGACGTGGTCGGCCAGCAGGGTGCGGGCGACGGCGTAGGCGGGGATCGCGTGCGGGTCGTCGGCCGCGTGGAGCACGACGGGCGCCGCGCCCAGGACCCCGGACGGCAGCGACAGCACGAGTCCGACGACGGGCACCTCCAGCTCGCGCGCGAGCGCCCGGGCGCGGGAGTCGAGCCCGCGGAGCACGGCGTCGCGCGCCGTCGGGTCCGTGGCGGCCTCCGCGCCCTGCGGCACGGACTCCACCGCGACGAGCCCCTGCGGGCCGAGCACCAGGTGGTCGACGGCGTCGCCCGAGCGCGGCACGGAGACGCCGTTCCAGAATGCGTACGACGGGCCGAGCTCCATCAGCTCGCGGGCGGTCTCCTCCTGGGCGACGGCCGCGCGCAGCGCCGCGGACGCGGCGGCGGGAACCTCCGCGACCAGGTCCGGCGCGTAGGCGTCGGCCTCGAACCGGCGACGGAGGCCCTCGAGGCGGGCGAGGCGGGCGCTGTAGGCGGCCATGAGGTCGGGGTAGGCGCGGAGGGCGCGCTCGTGCGCGAGCACCTCCTCCTGAAGGCGCTCCGCCGCCTCGCGGCGGGGCTCCTGCCCGCCCGGTACCAGGCGCGGCCGAGCGCGCCGGCGGACGCGAGGCCCGCGGCGGCGCCGACGACGAGCCCCACGAGGGCCGGGACGACGCCGACGCCCCGAGACCAGCGCGACGAGGGCGACGAGCGCGGCCAGGACGGGCGGCGCGACGACACGGGTACGGCGGACGTAGGGCTCGGGGCGATCGGCGAGCGCCGCTCCCCGCGCGGCGGGACAGGGGGCGGCGGGGACGGAGGGCTCGGCCGGATCCGCCAGCCACTCGCGCACCAGCGACAGGTAGCGGAGGCGGGCGAACCCGCCCCGGGTGGCCGAAGCTCCGGGTACGGGCCGCGGGGCGCGCGCGCGGTGCTGCCGGACGCCCGCGGCGGGATGCCGGATCCCACGCCTCGTCCCCGGCCGTGGCGCCGGCCGCGGAGGGGTGTGCGCGGCGGACGGGCTCCTCGGGTGCCGGGGCGTCGCGCTGCCCCCGCTCGTACCGCGCACGGCTCTCGGGGTCGCCGACGGACTCGAAGGCGTCGCGGACGGCCTGGAACTCGTCCGCGCTGCCGCCCATGTCGGGGTGGGCGGCGCGCACGCGACGGCGGTATGCCCGGCGGATCTCGTCCTGCGATGCGGAGGGCTCGACCCCGAGCACGGCGTACGCGTCGGCATCGCGCGACGGGACGGGCATCGGGGCTCCTCGCGGGTGCGTTCGGGCGGCACCCAGGCGTCCGATAGTAGGCGAGCACGCCTGGACGGCGGCCGAACGCGGGCCGTGAGCCCTGCGCGTCGAGCAGGTCAGCGCGTCAGCTGCGCATCCACCGACGGAGCTGCCCCGGAACATCCCCGCGCGTCAGCTGCGCATCCACCGACGGAGCTGCCCCGGAACATCCCCGCGCGTCAGCTGCGCATCCACCGACGGAGCTGCCCCGGAACGTCCCCGCGCGTCAGCTGCGCATCCACCGACGGAGCTGCCCGGAACATCCCCGCGCGTCAGCTGCGCATCCACCCGGCGGAGCTGGTCGATGCGCTGCTGCAGCTGGGTCACGCTGCACTGGCCGACGGCGGGTCCGCCGCAGACGCGCCGCAGCTCCGCGTGGACGAGGCCGTGGGGCTCGCCGTGCAGCTTGGCGCGCATGCCCACGAGGCTGTTGAGGAGCTGCCGCTGCTCCTTGAGCGTGCGGTAGAGCGGGATGTCGTCCGGGTCCTTCGGCACGCCGCTCTCGGCCTGCTTGCGCTCCCGCTCGGAGGCGTGGCGCGACTGGCGGTGCTGCCGCTGGGCGAGGAGCTCCCCGGACCTGCTCGGGCTCGAGGATGCCGGGGAGGCCGATGAACTCCTCCTCCTCGAGGCTGCCGACGTCGGCCATCTGCCCGAACTCGGCTCCGTCGAAGAGGACCTTGTCGAAGGTCGCCTCGGATCCCATCGCCTCGAACGAGAACTCGCTGAGGAGGGAGTGGGATCCCTTCTCGCTGCGGTTCGCCTCGCCCATCATGGCGTCCTCGGGGTTGTAGAGGTCGCCCTCCTTCGAGGAGTCGCGGTCGAGCGCGTGGTCGCGCTGGCGTTCGAGCTCGTTGGCGAGCACGAGCAGGTTCGGGACGCTCGGCAGGAAGATCGAGGCCGTCTCGCCGCGGCGTCGGGCGCGCACGAAGCGGCCGATGGCCTGGGCGAAGAACAGCGGGGTGGACGCGCTCGTGGCGTACACGCCGACCGCGAGGCGCGGCACGTCCACGCCCTCGGAGACCATGCGCACGGCGACCATCCACCGCGACGTGCTCGCGGAGAACCGGTCGATGTTGGCGCTCGCCTCGACGTCGTCGGACAGGACGAGGGTCACGGGCTGCCCGCTGATCCGCTGCAGGATCGCCGCGTACGCGCGCGCGGTCGTGTGGTCGGTGGCGATGACGAGCCCGCCGGCGTCGGGGATGGACTGCCAGGACCTCGCTGAGCCGACGGTCGGCCGCCTGCAGCACCTGCGGGATCCACTCCCCGTCGGGGGCGAGCGCCGTGCGCCACGCCTGCGAGGTGATGTCCTTGGTGTTGCCCTCGGCGAGCTGGGCCTCCATCTCGTCGCCCATCTTGTTGCGCCAGCGCATGCTGCCCGCGTAGGCGAGGAAGATGACGGGCCGCACCACGCCGTCGGCGAGGGCCCGGCCGTAGCCGTAGTCGTAGTCGGTCTGGGAGAGCCGCACGCCGCGGTGGTCGCGCAGGTAGCTGACGAACGGGATGGGTGCGGTGTCGGAGCGGAACGGGGTCCCCGTGAGGGACAGGCGGCGCGTGGCGCGCTCGAAGGCCTCGCGGATGGCGTCGCCCCAGCTGAGCGCGTCCCCGCCGTGGTGGACCTCGTCGAGGATGACGAGCGTGCGGCTCGACTCCGTCATGGTCTTGTGCAGGTACGGGTTGGCGGCGACCTGGGCGTAGGTCACGGCCGCCCCGTGGTAGTGGCGACCGAGGGCTCCGGAGGAGTTGCTGTACATGGGGTCGAGGCGGACGCCCGCGCGGGCGGCGGCGTCGGCCCACTGCTTCTTGAGGTGCTCAGTGGGGGCGACGACCGTGACCTTGTCGACGGTCTTGCGGTGCAGGAGCTCGGAGGCGAGGCGGAGGGCGAAGGTGGTCTTGCCGGCGCCCGGCGTCGCGTTCGCGAGGAAGTCGCGCGGCTCGTTCGCGAAGTAGGCGGTGAGCGCCTCCTCCTGCCAGGCCCGCAGCTTGCTGACGGTGCCCAGGCGGCGCGCTCCGGGAAGGCCGGCGAGAGGTGCTCGGCCGCGGCGGATCCGACGTGCGGAGGAGGGGACGGCAGGGTGCTCACTTGACGTCACGATACCCGCACCGGCTGGCGTCCCGTCCGTGGCGCCGGCCCCCGGAGGGTGGTGCGGCCGCCCGATCGGCGCGGCCTCGTGGCTCCCGCGGGGGGCGGTCCGGGAGGACGGATCCGCCTCCCCGCGCGGTCCGGGCGCGTCGCGAGGTGGCCGCCGGAGCGACCCCCGGGACCTGGCACGACCCGCCGGTCGCGCGGCGTCTCCCGTCAGTCGCGGCGCGGGACGGGGCCGAGCAGCGTCGTGGCGATGGTCTCGGCGGCCTGCCGGTCGCTGGAGGGGTGGAAGCCTCCCGCCAGCACGTCGCGGTACAGGCGCCCCAGCTCGTCGCCCGTGCGGAACGACCCGCCGCCCGCGACCGCGATCGCCCGCTGCACGACCTCGGCGGCCGTGCGCGTCGCCCGCACCTTCGCGCCGACGAGGAGCGACGCCCAGCGGTCGCCGTGGTCCGCACCGTGGTCGACGTCGGCGGCGAGCGCCTCCAGCTGCGGGAGGATCGCGTCCTGCGCCAGCGCCGCCTCCGCCACCAGGTGCCGGATGCCCGGGTCCGCGGCGAGCGCGGCGCCGCCGGCCGCGCGCGAGGTGCGGCGGAGGGCCGACTCCACGGCGAGGTCGAGCGCTCGCTGCCCGAGGCCCGCGTAGACGGCGGCGATGAGCAGCTCGAAGGCCTGCAGCACGGCGAGCACGAAGGGGTCGTCGCGGCGTCCGACCTCGCGCCGGCGGACCACGTCGGCGGGGGCGGCGCGCACGCCGCCGAGCACGACGGTGTGGCTCTGCGTCGCCCGCATGCCGAGCGTGTCCCAGTCGGGGACGATCTCGAGCCCGGGGGCGTCGCGCGGGACGAAGGCGTGCACGAGCAGCGGGCGGTCGGGATCCGAGTCGTCGCGCCCGAAGAGGCCGAGCCGCGTCCAGGCGGGCGCCATGCTGGAGGAGACCTTGGTGCCGGTGAAGCGGTAGGCGCCGTCCGGGTCGGGCACCGCTCGGGTCATGGCGTCGGCGAGCGCCTGGTCGTTGCCGGGCTCGCTGACGGCGAAGGCGAGCAGCTCCCCGCGCCCCGCGTCCTCGAGGACGCCGGCGAGCGAGTCGTCCCCGCGGTCGGCGAGGATGCGGGCGACGGCGGTCCAGACGAGGTGCATCCCGACGCCGAGCGCCGTGGCGGGCGCGTACTGGGCGAGGAGCGCCTGGGCGCGGACGGCGTCGGCGAGGGACGCGCCGGATCCGCCGAGGTCGGTGGGCACGAGGAGGCGCAGGTACCCGGCCGCGCGGAGCTCCTCGAGGTCCTCGGCGAAGAACGCGTTCCGGGCGTCGTAGCCGGCGGCGCGGGAGCGGATGCGGGCGAGGAGCGCGTCGTCGAGGAGGTCGTGCGGGTCGGCCGGGGATTCGGGCGTCATGCGCACAGTCTCGCCGACCTGGCCCCGGTCCCGTCGGGCCGCGACCGGCGGCTCAGGCGGCCGACAGGACCAGCGCGTTGCCCCACGGGTCCTCGAAGGCGAGCTCCCTGCCGTCGTCGCGGGTCGCGACGCCCGCCTGCCGCAGCCGCGCATCGACCGCCACGACCTCGTCGCGGGTGGGGACCTCGATGCGGACGGTGCCGAGGCCCAGCGTCGCCGCCCGGCGCCCGGCGCCGCGGCTGTTCCAGGTGTTCATTGCCATGTGGTGGTGGTAGCCGCCCGCGGAGACGAAGATCGCGGATCCCGGGGAAGTCCGCGACGAGCTCGAACCCGAGCGTGTCGACGTAGAAGGCGGCAGCCGTCCCCGTGTCGCCCACCTGCAGGTGGACGTGCCCGATGCCGGCGGCGTCGGATGCGGGGCCGGAGACGGGGACGAGCTCCTCGCGGAGGAAGGCGTTCGGGTCGAGCGGCAGGGTGTCCATGACGACCCCGCCGTCCTTCCAGGACCAGCTCGTCGCGGGGACGGTCGGTGTAGAGCTCGACGCCGTTGCCCTCGGGGTCGGTGAAGTAGAACGCCCGGCTCACGAGGTGGTCGGCGCTGCCCGTGAAGGAGCCCGCGGCGCTCCCCGCGACGGACGCCACGGACCGCGCGAGGGCGGCGGGGGTGTCGAAGAGGACGGCCGTGTGGAAGAGCCCGGCGTCCCCGCGGCGCGGGAGGGAGAGGCCGTGCGCGGGCTCCAGGACCACGGCGGGGACGCCTGCGCGTCCGAGCGTGGTGGACTCCACCCCCTCGGCGATCTGCTCGAGCCCCACCGCGTCGCGGTAGTAGGCGGTCATCCGGTCCAGGTCGCCGACGAGCAGGGTCACGGGACCCATGGACGTGTCGGCGGAGAGCAGGTCGGGCATGCGGTCCTCGTTCCTCGGGCGGTCAGGGTTGCTTGAGAGCTCAACCAAATAGCGCGGCGCCGCATTCCCGACGCCTTTCGAGGCCGTTCCTATGATGGGAGGCGTCCTACCCGGAAGGAAGCGCATGACCGAGCCCCATCCCTGGCGCCGCTACGTCGCCCTCGGCGACTCCTTCACAGAGGGCATCGGCGACCCCGAGCCGGGCAGCCCGGGCGGGCACCGCGGCTGGGCGGATCGCGTCGCCGAGGTCCTCGCCGACCAGGTCGACGGCTTCTCCTATGCGAACCTCGCCATCCGCGGCCGGCTGCTCGCGCAGATCGCCGACGAGCAGGTCGAGCCCGCGCTCGCGCTGCACCCCGACCTCGTCTCCCTCTCGGCGGGCGGGAACGACATCCTCCGGCCGGGCGCCGACCCCGACCGGCTCGCCGACCGCCTCGACCAGATGGTCGCCCGGCTCTCCTCCGAGGGCGCCACGGTGGTGCTCTTCACGGGCACCGACGTCAAGTTCTCCCCGTGTTCGGCCGCCTCCGCGGCAAGGTCGCGATCTACAACCAGGACATCCGCGCGGTCGCGGCCCGCCACGACTGCATCGTCGCGGACCAGTGGTCGCTCAGCGAGATCCAGGACCCGCGCATGTGGGACGTCGACCGGCTGCACCTCGCACCGCTCGGCCACCACACGGTCGCGCGCATGGTGCTGCAGGCGCTCGCCGTCGAGAACGACCTCGAGCCGCTGAAGCCCGAGCCGCTGCCGGCGCGCACATGGCGCCAGGCGCGCGCGGGCGACATCGACTGGGCGCGCGCGTACTTCGTGCCGTGGGTGCTGCGGCGCCTCCGGCACCAGTCCTCCGGCGACGGGCGGACGGCCAAGCGGCCGGACGCGGCGCCGTGGACGCGCTCCGACGTCCCGGGCTGAGCCGCGATCAGCCGAGCAGCTCCGCCGGGTTGCCGAGCCGCCACCAGCCGTCGGGGCCCGGGAGGTCCCGGTCGAGGGCCAGCGGCACCCGCACGGTCTCCCGGCCGGCCGTCACCGTGGCCGTCCCGACCTCGGTACCGGCGTCCGCCTCCCCGGACGCCCCCGCCTCGACCGTGGTCGTGACCGGGGTGTCGCCCCACACGAGCAGGGACTCGTCGCTCGTGCTCACAGCCTGCGCCGTCGCCCCCCAGGCGGTCGTGTAGTCCGCGAAGGGCTGTCCGGCCGCGGCGACCTGCACCACGTGCATGTTCGCCGTGACCGTCGGCAGCAGCGCGAGCACCTGCCGCGCGAGCTCCGCGTGGTCGCGCGCCCCGAGGGTCACGCCGACGACCGTCACGTCGCGGTCCCCCACCTTCGTGTCGACGGCCCAGAGCAGGCACTTGCCGGCCTGCTCGAGGGTCCCCGTCTTGATGCCGCGGAACCCGGGCACTGCCGCGAGGAGGTTGCGGTTCTCGACCGTCCCGACGCCCTGGACGTCCGCGCTCCGCTGGTCGACGATCCCGGAGAGCACCGGATCCGCGAGTGCCAGCTCCCCGATCCGGACGAGGTCGGCGGTGGTGCTCACGGTCTCCGGCGACAGGCCCATGGCGTCCGCCACGCGCGTGCCGGCGAGGCCCTGCTCGGCGAGCCAGGCGTTCGCGGCCGCGATGAAGGCGTCGTTCGACCCGAAGGCCCAGACGCCCAAGGCGGCCGCGTAGTTGTTGGCGCTCGCGAGCAGCGCGCCCTCGAGGAGGTCGCGCTGGGAGAGGCTCGTGCCCGGCACCGCCGGCTCCACGATCCCGTCCTGAGCGAGGATCTCGGTGCGGAGCGCCTCGTCCTCGGCGGTGAAGGTCACCTGCGGTCCCTCCTCCCCCGCCGCGAGCGGCCGCGCCTCCAGGACGACGAGCGCGGTCACGGTCTTGGTGATGCTGGCCATGGGGCGGGCGACCGGCGACGCGTCGTTCGTCGCGAGCACGCCGTCTAAGCCGATCGCGCCGACCGCGGACACCCCCTCGGACGGCCATGTCTCGGGCGTCGGGACCTGGACGACGGGATCCGGGGCGTCCACCTGCGCGACCGCGGCGGGCGGCTCCGCGGTGAGGGTGACGGGGACGTAGACGCCCGCCGAGACCAGGAGCGCGACGGCGACGCCGGAGAGCGCGACCCGACGCGCCCGGCTCACGCGGGGACCCGCAGCGCGTAGAGCGCGACGGCGCTGGCGGCGGCCACGTTGAGGGAGTCGACGCCGTGGAGCATCGGGATCACGACGGTCGAGTCCGCGTGCCGGAGGGCGTGCCGGCTGAGGCCGTCGCCCTCGGTGCCGAGCACGAGCGCGATCCGCTCCGGCGGGTCCGCGGCGAAGGCGTCGAGCGTCACCGCGTCGTCCTCCAGCGCGAGCGCCGCCAGGTGGAAGCCCGCGTCGTGCAGGAGCGGGGCGGCCTCCGACCACTCCGGAAGCCGCGTCCACGGCACCTGCAGCACGGTGCCCATGCTCACGCGGACGCTCCGCCGGTAGAGCGGGTCGGCGCAACGCGGCGTGATGAGCACGGCGTCGGCGCCGATGCCCGCGACCGCTCGGAAGATCGCCCCGACGTTCGTGTGGTCGACGATGTCCTCCAGGACGACGACGCGGCGCGCGTCGCGCAGCACGTCGGGAACGGACGGCAGGGGCGGGCGGTGCATCGCGGCGAGCGCCCCGCGGTGCAGGTTGTAGCCGGTGAGCCGCCCCAGCACGGCGGCCGCGCCGACGAAGACGGGCACGTCCGGGAACGCGCCGAGGAGCGGGGCGACGTCGTCGAGCCACTGCTCCTGCACGAGGACCGAGCGCGGCACGTGGCCGGCGGCGAGCGCCCCGGCCCATGACCTTGGTGGACTCGGCGATGTAGAGGCCGCCCGCGGGCTCGCTCACGCGACGCAGGGCCACGTCCGTGAGACGGGAGTAGTCCTCGAGGCCCGGGGAGTCGAGGTCCTCGATGCGGTGGATGTGCACGCCGGTCCTCTCCTGCGCCCGCACCGCGCCGGTGGGAGCCTCGTCACGCGGAGCCTTCGCGGGGATGCGCTGTCTAGACTCGACAGGACAATGATGCCCTGCCCCGTCGCTCCCCGCCGACCGGGCCGGGCGTCCGCTCGGCACCGGGAGGCCCCATGAGCACCGCTCTCCGTGACGATCCCCGACCCCCCGCGGGGTCCACGATCGCCGAGGCGGTCGAGCTCATGCGCGGCCGTCGCACCGCCGTCCTCACGGGCGCCGGCCTCAGCACCGACTCCGGCATCCCCGACTACCGCGGCGAGGGCGCCCCGAAGCGGAACCCGATGACGTTCCAGCAGTTCCGCAGCGAGGGCGACGACTTCCGCCGCCGCTACTGGGCGGGCGGCCACCTCGGCTGGAAGGCCTTCAGCTCCGCGCGGCCCAACGACGGGCACGCGGCGCTCGCCGACCTGGAGGCGGCCGGCGTCGTCGCGGGCCTCGTCACGCAGAACGTCGACGGCCTGCACGAGCGCGCCGGGTCCCGCCGCGTGGTGGACCTGCACGGCTCCCTCGACCGGGTCCTCTGCCTCGACTGCGGACAGGCCTATGCGCGCTCCGCCGTCGCCGAGCGGATCAGCGCCGAGAACCCGTGGCTCGACCAGCCCGACGCGGTGGAGCTGAACCCGGACGGCGACGCGCAGGTCCACGACGTCGACCGCTTCCGGATCCCGGTGTGCAGCGTCTGCGGCGGCATGCTCAAGCCGGACGTGGTCTTCTTCGGCGAGCTCGTGCCGACGGAGCGCTTCCAGGAGGCCAGCGCCATCGTGGCCGGCGCCGACGTGCTCCTCATCGCCGGGTCGTCCCTCGCGGTCAACTCCGGCATCCGCCTGCTCGAGCTCGCCCGGAGGAGCCGCATGCCGATCGTCATCCTCAACCGCGGCGTCACCAAGGGCGACACCCGTGCCACGGTGCGCCTGGAGGGCGGCACGAGCGAGACCCTCCGCGCCATCGCGACGGAGCTCGCCGCGTGACCCGCATCGTGCTCGTCCGCCACGGCCGCACCGCGTGGAACGTGGAGCGGCGCGTGCAGGGCTCCAGCGACATCCCCCTCGACGACACCGGGCGCGCGCAGGCCGCCACGGCCGGTGCGCTCCTCGCGGAGGCGGTCGCCGGCGGATCCGGCTGGGACGCCGTTTACGCGAGCCCCCTGAGCCGCGCCTTCGAGACCGCGTCGATCATCGTGGAGCACCTCGCGCTCGGCGGCGCCCCGACATCGGGTCCGGTGCCGGAGGCGGCGCTCGCCGAGCGGCGCTACGGCCTCGCGGAGGGTCTGACGCACGCGGAGATCGAGGCGCGCTTCCTCGACGGCGACGTCCCCGGCCGGGAGACCGTGGAGTCCGTCACCGAGCGCGCGGGCGCCGCGCTCGTGCGGCTGGCCGACCGGCACCCCGGCGGATCGATCGTCGCCGTCTCGCACGGAGGCGTCATCGCCGCGCTGGCGCGGAGCCTCGACGCGTCCCTCGTCGGGCGGCCCGGCCCCATGATCGAGAACGGGTCGGCGCACACCTTCGGCGTGGTCGACGGCGAGCTGTCGCTGCTGCGCTTCGGCGGGGTGGCGGACCTCGGCGCCCTCGCCGGCCTCCGCAGCCCGCGTACCGCCTGAGCCGCACCGCGGGCGGGCAACCAGCGTCCCGTGGCGCGAACCGATCCCGACGCGCGCCGATCCCGCGCCCGTCAGGCCCGGGCGCGGCCCGATCGCGCGACCTGCTCGAGGAGGTCGCCCAACGCCGCCGCCGAGGCATCCCAGTCGTACTCCGCGGCGCGCGCGGAGCATGCGGCCGACCGGCGCCGCCACTCCTCCGGGTCCTCCAGCGCCCGCACGGCGGCGGCGAAGCCCTCGGGGTCGTCCGGGTCGACGTACACCGCCGCGTCCCCGCCGATCTCGCGGAAGATGGGGATGTCGCTGACCACGACGGGCAGCCCGGCGCTCATGGCCTCGATCACGGGGATGCCGAAGCCCTCGTCGCGCGAGGCGGTGAGGAGCGCGGTCGCGCGCCGCAGCGTGCGCGCGTACTCGTCGTCGCTCGCGCCATCGCGGAACACGAGCCGGGCGCCGTCGGCGAGCGCCTCGAGCCGCTCCCGCTCCGACGGCGGGACGCGGCTCATGAGGTGCAGCTCGTGCTCGGGCAGGTCCTCGGCCGCGCGCACGAGCGTCTCGACGTTCTTGTAGGGCATGTAGGAGCCCATGTAGACGAGCGTCCGCTCCTCGGGCCCGCGACGCGGGCCGTCGGGCGTCCCGTCGGGCGCGGGGGCGAGCTCGGCCGCGTTGGGCACGACGACCACGGGCCGCGTCGTCAGGCGGTGCCGCCGGATGAGGCCGCGCGTCGTCTCGCTCACGGTGACGACGGCGTCGGCCCGGTCGAGCAGGAGCCTCTGCGGCCACCACGCCAGGTGGAAGGCCCGCCACAGCGCCCGCACGGGTGCGGGGAGGTCGCGCGGCGGGCGCCGGTGGCGGTAGTAGATGAGGTCGTGCAGGGTCAGGACGAGCGGGTAGGTGCGGCCGCGCGACCCCATGGTCTGCATGGGGCTGTACACGACGTCGGGCCGCATCCGCGAGACGCGCCGGGCGACCCAGGGCTCGCGCGCTCCCGTCGGCGAGCTGACCAGCTGCCAGGGCAGGTCCGGCAGGAGCTGGAGCTGGCGGTGGTCGCTGATCAGCATGGTCACGTCGAAGCGCGCGCCCAGCCGGGCGACGAGCTCGGCGCCGTACCGGCTGATCCCGTCGTGCCGCCCGATGCGGGTGTAGCGGCAGTCGAACACGAGCCTCACGATGCGGTCCCCTCGTCCAGGAAGCGGCGGATGGAGCGGGCCGCCTCGCGCGGCGTCTCGTAGTGGATCAGGTGGCCGACCCGCGGGATGACCTCCAGCCGCGCGTCCGCGAAGAGGCGCTGGAGGCGGTGCTGCGCGGCGACGGGCGTGATGTCGTCGCGCTCGGCCGCGACCAGCAGCACCGGGACGCCCACCCGCGGGGCGTACGTGCTGGCGTCCGACGACACCGACGCGCGGAACGCCTCGAGCACCACGCGCCGGTCGCTGAAGGCGCTGAAGAACCGGTCGTGCTGGTCGTTGATCCACCGCCGCAGCCCGCGGTCGCGGGTCTTCGCCATCGCCTCGCTCATGACGCGCACGATGGCGCGGTTGCGGAGCAGTCCGAACCCCGCGCGCTCGGGGAGCACGGCGGCCGCCCGGTAGTAGAGGACGGCGAGCCGGGTGAGGACGCCCCGCGGGCCCTCGAGTGCGGGCGCCGCGATCGGGTTCACGAGCACGGCGCCGGGGGTTCGGCAGCCCGTCGGCCAGCGCGGCCGAGACGACGATCGATCCGAAGGAGTGCCCGAGGACGGTCGCGTCCCGCGTCGCGGTCGACTCCACGAAGGCGCGGAGCCAGGCCGAGTAGCCGGGGATGTCATGCCGGGCGTCGACGAGCGGCGTGGAGTCGCCGAAGCCGGGGAGGTCGGGTGAGAGGATCCGCACCCCCGGCAGCTGCGCCACCACGGGCTCCAGCCCGTGGTGGTCCCCGCGGAACCCGTGCACGACCACCAGGACGTCGGCGGCGTCCGCCGGCCCGTACTCCCACCACGCGGTGCTGCTCCCGAGGAGGTCGACGGTGCGGCGCACCACGGGGATGCGGTCGAGCTGGGCGGCGTAGGGCGAGGGGACGGTCATCGGGGTCGAGTCTACGAGCGCTCGCGGCCCGTGCCCCCGGGCGCGCCGGGCCGACCGGCCCCGGCCGCCGGACCTAGAATCGCCCCCAGGCCTTCCCGCCCCCCGAGTCGACGCCCCGTCGCGCCCATGAGGAGAACCGTGAGCTTCACCGCCCCCATCACCCTGCCCGGCCTCACCCTCGACAAGCAGTGGTACAAGCGCTCCGTCTTCTACGAGGTCATGATCCGCTCCTTCGTCGACTCGAACGGCGACGGCACGGGCGACATCCAGGGGCTCATCTCCAAGCTCGACTACCTGCAGTGGCTCGGCATCGACGGCCTCTGGATCCCGCCGTTCTTCCAGTCGCCGCTGCGCGACGGCGGCTACGACATCAGCGACTACATGTCGGTCCTCCCCGAGTTCGGCACGCTCGACGACTTCAAGGAGCTCGTCGCCAAGTCCCACGAGCGCAACATGCGCATCGTCATCGACCTCGTGATGAACCACACCTCCGACCAGCACGAGTGGTTCCAGCAGTCCCGCTCCGACCCGGACGGCCCCTACGGCGACTTCTACGTGTGGAGCGACACCGACGAGAAGTACGAGGACATCCGCGTCATCTTCGTCGACACCGAGGAGTCCAACTGGACCTTCGACCCGGTGCGCCGCCAGTTCTTCTTCCACCGCTTCTTCTCGCACCAGCCGGACCTGAACTTCGACAACCCGAAGGTGCACGAGGCGATCTACGGCGTCATCCGCCACTGGCTCGACATGGGCGTCGACGGCCTCCGCCTCGACGCGATCCCGTACCTGTACGAGACCGAGGAGGGCAACGGCGAGGGCGAGCCCGCGACCCACGAGTTCCTGAAGCGCCTGCGCGCGATGGTCGACGAGGAGTACCCGGGCCGCATCCTCATCGCGGAGGCGAACCAGTGGCCGCGCGAGGTGTCGGCCTTCCTCGGCACCGAGGAGGAGCCGGAGTGCCACATGGCCTTCGACTTCCCGATCATGCCGCGCATCTTCTACTCGCTGCGCTCGCAGACGGCGGACGAGCTGAAGCGCATCATGAGCGAGACCTTCGAGATCCCCGACGCCGCCGCGTGGGGGGTCTTCCTCCGCAACCACGACGAGCTGACGCTCGAGATGGTGAGCGAGGAGTACCGCCAGGCCATGTACGGCTGGTACGCGTACGACCCGCGCATGCGCGTGAACATCGGCATCCGGCGCCGCCTCGCACCGCTGCTCGACAACTCGCGCGCCGAGCTCGAGCTGGTGCACGCGCTCCTGTTCTCGCTCCCCGGCAGCCCGTTCCTCTACTACGGCGACGAGATCGGGATGGGCGACAACATCTGGCTCCCGGACCGCGACGCGTCCCGCACGCCCATGCAGTGGACCCCGGACCGCAACGCGGGCTTCTCCACGGCCGACCCGGGCAAGCTCTACCTCCCCGTCGTGCAGTCGCTCGTCTACAACTACGCGCAGATCAACGTGGAGTCGCAGCTGGCGCAGTCGCGCTCGCTCCTGCACTGGGTGCGGAACGTCATCCA
The DNA here is from genome assembly GCF_979252985.1 of Clavibacter sp. AC415. NCBI lineage: Bacteria > Bacillati > Actinomycetota > Actinomycetes > Micrococcales > Microbacteriaceae > Clavibacter > Clavibacter sp. AC415. The sequence continues at coordinate 22,154 of NZ_CEEDAR010000010.1, forward strand.
CGTCCGGAAGGCGCACCCGGTCTTCGGGCAGGGCACCATCCGGGTGCTCCCGACGGACCACGAGAGCGTCCTCGCGTTCGTGCGCTCCTACGAGGGCAGCGGCACGCACTTCGGCGACCGCGCCGAGGACGTGCTCTGCGTCTTCTCGTTCGCGCACAACCCCGTCTCGGTCACGATCGACGCCAGCGACTTCGCGGGATCCCAGCTCTACGACCTCTTCGGCGGCGGCGTGTTCCCGACGGTCGGCGACGACGGGCGCCTGACGCTCACGCTCGCGACGCAGAGCTTCTACTGGCTGCACATGGGTGCGCCCGCCATCGGCGGTCGCCCGTAGCATCTACAGGATGACCTCCCGCTGGCACGACACCCTGGCCTCGTTCGACCTCGAGACGACGGGGGTGGACGTGGAGACCGCCCGCATCGTCACGGCCTGCATCGTCGTGCTCGACGCCGAGGGGCGCGTGCTGGAGCGCCACGACTGGCTGGCGGATCCCGGCGTCGAGATCCCCGCGGGCGCCGCCGCCATCCACGGCGTCACCACGGAGCGCGCCCGGGCCGAGGGTCGTGACGCGGGAGCCGTGGTCCTCGAGATCGTCACCACCATCCGGGAGATGTTCGCCCGCGGCCTCGCGCTCGTGGTCTACAACGCGCCCTACGACCTCACCCTCCTCAACCGCGAGGCCGTGCGCCACGGCGTGGAGCCGCTCCGCGACACCGGGCCCGTGATCGACCCGCTCGTCATCGACAAGGCCGTGGACACCTACCGCCGCGGCAAGCGCACCCTGTCCGTGGCGGCCGAGCACTACGGCGTGCGGCTCGACGACGCGCACGACGCTGGTGCCGACGCGATCGCCGCGGGCCGCGTCGCCCAGGCCATCGTGGGGCGCTACGCCGACCAGCTCGACATCCCGGTGCTCGACCTCCACGACCGCCAGGTCGACTGGTCCCGCGTGCAGGCCGAGAGCTTCCAGGACTACATGCGCCGCACGCGGGATCCCGCGTTCACGACCTCCGGCGCCTGGCCCGAGCGGCACGCGGGCAGCCGGCGAGCGAAGCGGCGCACGAAAAACGCGAAAGCGTTTCACGATAAATGCGAAAACATCTTTCCTGAGAGGAACGGTTAAACACCCGGTTCGACGAACGAAGCAGGCGACA
>NZ_CEEDAR010000011.1:0-87650 GCF_979252985.1 Clavibacter sp. AC415
ACCGTGGTCGGGTCGTCGACGTCCGTCGTGGTGACGAAGACCTGGTCGGCGCGCGCCTCGAGCACCTTCTCGGGGCGCGACAGGTCGACGGAGATGGATCCCTCCCAGTCGCGCTCGGGCGTGGTGAACCCGGCGCACTCGAGCGTGCTGCCCGCGAAGGAGTCGGGGCCGTAGAGGGTGAGGAGGCCGTCGCGCGGGCGGATCATCTGAGCGGTCGCGCCGGCGGCGTCGTTCTCGGCCGCGACCTCGTCGCAGCGCGTCCGGGCAGTCGGCGAGGAGCGCTGCGGCGTCGTCGGACCGGCCGAGCGCGTCGCCGACGCGGGCCACGTTGTCCTGCCACGGATCCGCCTGCGAGGCGAGGAAGACGGTGGGCGCGATGGCGGCGAGCTGGTCGTGGATCGCGGCATGCCGGGGACTCGGTGCCGATGATGAGGTCGGGCGCGAGCGCGGCGATGCGCTCGACGCCGGGCTGCGGGGACCGTCCCGACGACCTCCGCGGCGGCGGCGTCGGCGCCGAGGTAGGCGGGCACGCCCGCGGTCTCGTTCAGCACGGCCGCGCCCACGGGGACGACGCCGAGCGCGACGCTCGTGTCGAGGGCGACGGGCTCCAGGACGACCACGCGCTGCGGCGCCGCGGGCACCTCGACCTCGCCGCGGGCGTCCGTGACGGTGCGGGTGCCGGTCGCGGCGGCGGTGGATCCGGCGGCCGCGTCGCTCGCCGTGCTGGCGGGCGCGCAGGCGGCGAGGCCCAGGACGACGAGGGCTGCGGAAGCGCGGCGGCGGTCCGGCGGCGGCGGTCGCGCCCTCCTGCGCGGGGAGCGGCGGAGGGGAGGACGCGGGCGGGCAGGACGGCACGGGGAGGGATCACGAGGGCCTTCGTTCGACGGGATGCGTCTCGACGGCAGCGCGGGCGCCGAGCTGAGATCAGGTGAGGCTAACCTAACCGACTTCTCCCGCCGGGTCACGCCGACGGCCGTCCGCGCGCCAGTACCCCTGCGCCTGCACGCGCGCGGGATCGACTCCGTGCGCCACGACCGCGGCGCGCAGCCCCGGCACCGCCCCGCGCTCTCCGTGGCGATCCACGCCGCGAAGCGCGGCCCGTCGGCCACGGCCGCCGCGGCGTGCTCGGCGGTCCAGGCCGCCAGGGCCTCGCCCAGCGCGGCGGCGGGGCGCCCGGGGATCCGCCGCACCGCGCGCACCTCCACGCCGTCGGGCCGTGCGTCCACAGGCGGCCAGGCGTCCGGTGCATCCGCCTCCACGAGCGCGACGCCGCACGCGGCCGGGTCGAGCGTCCGGAGGATCCCGGCGATCGCGGGCACGGCGGCCTCGTCGCCCACGAGCAGCACGCGGCCGGGCGGCAGGTCGGGCCGCCACTGGATCCCGTGGCGCCGGTCGCCCGCCCGCACGTCGGGCCCCGGGGGCGAGCAGCCGCGCGCCCGGACGGGCGGCGAGGGCCCAGGCGCTCGCGGGCCCCGCGGGCTCGTGCACGAGGAGGTCGACGTCGACCTCCGCCGCCTCCGGCCGCACCGCGCGCGGCGTGTACGTGCGCAGCGGGTGCCGCTCGGCGGCCGGCATGCCAGCCACGCGGTGCCGCCAGTCCTCGACCGCGAGGCCGTCGACGTCGCCCGCCAGGGGCCCGGCCCACGCGCCGCCCGGCGCGGTCGGGCCGGGGGAGCACCAGCTCGATCCGCTCGGTCGAGGCCCCCACGGTGCCGAACAGGTCGAGCGTCGGCCCCGTGAGCGTCACGCGCACGAACGCCGGGGAGACGCGCGCCGCCCCGCACCACGGCCGTCTCGAACAGCCGGTACGGCGGGTGCGGCACGGCGGAGGGCATCCCGGGAGCGTACCGGGGCGGATCAGCCGCCCGAGAACGGCGGCAGCACGTCCACCGCGTCGCCCGCGGTGAGGGGCGCGTCGCGGTCGGAGGTCGCGACGCCGTCCACGAGGTAGGTGCAGCAGGGCGAGGACGGCGGCGGCGTTCGCGGGGTCGTCGGAGGCGGCGGCGCGCGTGCCGAGGGCGTCCATGAGGTCGCCGAGGACGGCGCCGTCGGGCAGGTCGAGCGCGTCGGTGGTGCGGCCGAGGGCAGGCCGCGGCGGGCGGCGAAGAGCTCCACGGGGACGATCACGTCAGCCCCCGATCGCGCTCATGGAGCGGGCGGGCTGGATGAAGTCGGCGTCGTCCATGCCGTGGCCCTTCGGCTTCGCCCACATCGCGCCGCGCCAGAGGTCGGCGACCTCCGCGTCGCTCGCGCCCGCGCGCAACGGTGCGAGCAGGTCGGTCTCCGTGTGCGAGAAGAGGCAGCTGCGGACCCCGCCCGTCGCCGTGAGCCGGGTGCGGCGGCAGTCGGCGCAGAACGGCTCGGTGACGCTCGCGATCACGCCGACGCGGCCGAGCATCGCGGTCGCCGCGCCGCCCTCGCGGGAGTGGACCCGCCAGAGCTCGGCCGGGGCGCCGTCGCGCGGGGCCTCGTCGGGCACGAGGATGAAGCGCTCCTCGAGGCGTCCCGGATCTCGGCCGCCGTGATCATCTCGGCGCGGTCCCACGCGTGGTCGGCGTCGAGCGGCATCTGCTCGATGAAGCGCAGCTGGTGGCCGCCGGCGAGGGCCCAGGCGAGGAGATCGGCCGCCTGGTCGTCGTTGACGCCGCGTACGAGCACCGCGTTGATCTTCACGGGCGTGAGCCCCGCGGCCGCCGCGGCGTCGATGCCCTCGAGCACGCGGTCGAGGAACGGTCGGCGCGTGATGAGCCGGAACGTCTCGGCGTGCACGGAGTCGAGGGAGACGTTGATGCGGTCGAGGCCCGCGTCCTTCAGCGCCTGCGCGCGGGAGGCCAGCCCGATCGCGTTGGTGGTCAGCGAGATCTCGGGCCGGTCGGGGAGCGCGGCGCACGCGGCGATGATCTCGAGGAGGTCGCGGCGCAGCAGCGGCTCGCCGCCCGTGAACCGCACCTGGCGGACGCCGAGGTCGCGCACGCCGATGCGCACGAGCCGCTCGATCTCGGCCAGCTGGAGCGCCTGCCGGTCGGGCGTGAAGGGGAGGCCCTCGGCCGGGATGCAGTACGTGCACCGCAGGTTGCAGCGGTCGGTGAGCGAGATCCGGAGGTCCGTCGCGCGGCGCCCGTGCTGGTCGAGGAGCGCGGGGTCGTCGGGCCGGGCGGGTCCCGGAGCGGCGGCGGGACGCGGCATGGCCGGCATCCCCAGCGAGGTGCTCATGCGCCCAGGCTACGCGGGCCTCGCTGCAGGTCCGACGCGGCGTCGTCCGGTACGCGGGCGCCGCGCCGCGTCTGCGGTGCCTAGGATCGATCCATGACGCAGGACAGTAACCAGGGACGACGACGTGCCGCGGATGCCGAGGAGCCGATCGACGCCTCCCTCGTTCGGGAGCCCGTCCGGTACCGCGTGAGCGAGGCCGCGGCGCTCCTCGGCGTGAGCGACGACACCCTCCGCCGCTGGGCCGACGCCGGCCGGCTCGACCTGGTGCGGGGCGAGGGGCGGCTGATCCAGGTGGACGGCGTGCAGCTCGCGCACCTCGCGACCGAGCTCGCAGCGGACGGGACGCTCGCGGCGCCGGGCGCACGCCGCCCCCTGGCCTCCGCGCGGAACCGGCTGCCCGGCATCGTCACGCGCGTGGTGCGCGACGGCGTGATGGCGCAGGTGGAGATCCAGGCCGGGCCCTTCCGCGTGGTGTCGCTCATCAGCCGCGAGGCCGCCGACGAGCTGGGGCTGGAGGTCGGCGCGCCCGCCGCGGCGACCGTGAAGGCCACGAACGTGGGCGTCGAGCGGCTCGCGCCCGAGGACCTGACGGGCGGCCGGGCGTGAGGCCGACGGTCCGGATCCGGCGTCGCCGCGTCCTCGCGCTCGTCGCCGCCCTCGCCGTCGCGGGCACGACCGCGGGCTGCGCTGCCGGCGGGCCGGTCCCCGCGCCCGCCTCCGGATCCGCGTCGGCCGCCCCCGACGCGCTCTCCGGCGCGCTCGTGGTGCAGGCCGCGGCGTCGCTCACGGGCAGCATGGACGACGTCGCGCGCGCGTTCGAGGCGGCGCACCCCGGCGTCACCGTGACCGTCTCGTACGGCGGCAGCTCGACGCTCGCCCAGCAGATCGTGCAGGGCGCGCCCGCGGACGTCTTCGCCTCCGCGTCCGACGCCACCATGCAGACGGTGGTGGACGCGGGGGAGACGGCCGCGGACCCGCGCGTCTTCGCCCGGAACTCCCTCGAGATCGCGGTGCCGCCCGGCGACCCCGGGCGCGTCACGGGCCTCGCCGACTTCGCCGATCCCGACCGCACGTTCGCGCTCTGCGCGCCCGAGGTGCCCTGCGGTGCCGCAGCCGCGACGGCGTTCCGGCAGGCGGGCGTCACGCCGCGTCCCGACTCGCTCGAGCAGGACGTGCGCGCCGCCCTCACGCGCGTGGAGCTCGGCGAGGTGGACGCGGCGGTCGTGTACGCGACCGACGTGCGGGCCGCGGGCGACCGGGTGCAGGGCGTGCCGCTGCCCGACGGGCAGGACGTGACGACCGACTGCGTCGTGGCGCCGCTCGCCGGATCCGCGGCGCCCGAGGCCGCCGCCGCGTTCGCCGGCTTCGTGGCCGGCGACGCGGCCCGCGCCGTGTTCGAGGACGCGGGGTTCCGTGCCCCGTGACGCCCGGGCCGACCGCGTGCCGGCCCTCCTCTGGATCCCCGCGGGAGCCGCCCTCGCGTTCCTCGTGCTCCCGCTCGCGGCCCTCGTGGTGCGCGCGCCGTGGGCGACCCTCGGGGAGCGGCTCGCGGATCCCGGGGTCGCCCGTGCCCTCGGCCTGTCGCTCGGCAGCGCGCTCGCCGCGACCGCGCTGAGCCTCCTGCTCGGTGTGCCGCTCGCGTTCGTGCTGTCGCGCTCGGCGGGCCGCCCGCCCGTGGTGCAGCGGGTGCTGCGCGCGCTCGTGACCGTGCCGCTCGTGCTGCCGCCCGTGATCGGCGGGGGTGGCGCTCCTGCTCCTGCTGGGTCGCCGCGGCCTCGGTGGGCGGACCGCTCGAGGCCCTCACCGGGATCACCATCCCGTTCACGACGCCCGCCGTGGTGATCGCGGAGACGTTCGTGGCCATGCCGTTCCTCGTGCTCGCCGTGGAGGGGGCGCTGCGCGGCGCCGACCGCCGCTACGAGGACGCCGCCGCGACCCTCGGCGCGAGCCGCTGGACCGTGCTCCGCCGCATCACCCTGCCGCTCGTCGCACCCGGCATCGGGGCCGGGGCCGTGCTCTGCTTCGCGCGGGCGCTCGGCGAGTTCGGGGCCACGCTCACCTTCGCGGGCAGCTTCCCGGGCGTCACGCAGACCATCCCGCTGTCGGCGTACCTGGCGCTGCAGACGGATCCGGACGCCGCCGTCGTCCTCAGCCTCGTGCTGCTCGCGGTGTCGGTCGTCGTGCTCGTGAGCCTCCGCGACCGGTGGACGTCGGGGGTGCACGCGTGACCGGGGGAGCGGCCGCGGACGTGCCGGGTCCCGACGCGCCGAGTCCCGCCGCGGCGGGACTGGCCGCTGCGGGTCTCGACGCGCGGGTGGTCGTCGCGCGCCCCGCCTTCCGCCTCGACGTCGAGCTGCGCGTCCCCGCCGGATCCACGGCCGCGGTCGTCGGGCCGAACGGCGCCGGCAAGTCGACGCTCCTCCGGGCGCTCGCCGGGCTCGTGCCCCTCGACGCCGGACGGGTCGCCCTCGACGGCCGCCTGCTCGAGCGCGCGGGGGACGGGGACGGCGGGGAGCCGGCCGTTCGGACCCCCGTCGAGCGCCGCGGCATCGGCGTCGTGTTCGCCGACCACCTGCTCTTCCCGCACCTCCCGGCGCTCGCGAACGTCGCCTTCGGCCCGCGCGCGCACGGCGTCGCCCGGGCCGAGGCGGAGGACCGGGCGCGCGCCCTCCTCGACCGCCTCGGGATCGGGCACCTCGCCGACCGCCGGCCCGCGGCCCTCTCCGGCGGCCAGTCCCAGCGGGTCGCGCTCGCCCGCGCCCTCGTGCTCGAGCCGCCGCTGCTCCTCCTCGACGAGCCGATGGCGGCGCTCGACGCGGGCACGCGGCTCGACGTGCGCGACCTCCTCGCCGACGAGCTGCGGCGCTTCGGCGGCGCCGCCGTGCTCGTGACGCACGATCCCGTCGACGCGCTCGCCCTCGCCGACCGGATCCATGTGCTCGAGGGCGGCCGCCTCGTGCAGGAGGGCGTCCCCGCCGAGGTCGCCGCGCGCCCCGCGACCGCCTACGTGGCGCGGCTCGTGGGCATGGTCCGCCTCGAGGGGCGGGACGGCGCGGGGCGTCCCGCCGTGCTCGTCGCGGCGCCCGCCGACGTGCGGCTGGCGCGCGAGGACGCGGGCTCCGGAGCCCCCGCCGGCGCCGATCCGCGCCGCCTCACGGCCTCCGGCACGGTCCGCCGGATCGAGGGCGCGGCCGGGCGGATCCGGGTCACCCTCCGCCTCGACGCGCACGATCCCGAGGACGCCGCCGCCCGGGGCGACGGCCTCGTCCTCGACCCCGGCGCGGAGGTCACCGCGGAGCTCGACGCGGCGGCGTTCGCGCGGAGCTCCGGCCGGTCGCGGGCGAGCGGCTGGTCGTCCGCATCCCGCGCGGGGACTGAGTCAGCCGGCGCCCGGCCCGGCGCCCGGCCGCTCGACGGCCACCCGGTCGCCGCCCGGTCGTCGCCGGAGCGGCGCGGGCACGAGACGGCGACGGCCGTCGGGTCCGAGGCGCACGAGCGACGCGACCACGACGACCACGAGCGCGGTGCGCGAGCGCGATCTGCCACGCCCACAGGTCCGGCGCGAACAGCCGGAGCGCGAGCGCGCCCACCACCGCGAACCACTCGCCGCGGCCCGTCATGGCGATGAACGGGATCAGCAGCAGCGCGTACCAGGAGTACCGCGGGCTCACCGCGAGCAGGGTGACGCCGATCATCACGACCTGCCCCAGCCACGGGTCCGCCGGGTCCGTCCGCCACCAGACGAGGGCCGCCGTCACGGCCAGGATGAGCGCGACGGCGACGAGGCCGAACCGCCCCGGCACGACGAGCTCGACCAGCGGGAAGCGCCCGCCGGCCTCATAGCCCTCCTCCTGCAGGTAGCCCGGCAGGTACCCGAGCACCGCGATCCCCGTGCTCAGCACGTACGGCACGTACAGGAGCGCGAAGGTCACGACCGCCGCGGTGATGACCTTCCACGGCTGCCGGCGCAGCAGCGCGGGCGCCGCGATCACCGGGATGAGCTTCGTGGCGATGGCGGCGCCGAGCGCGATGCCGCCGCGCCACCGCATCCCGCCCGCGACGAGCAGCGACGCGGCCAGGGCGAGCAGGGCTCCGAGCGCGTCCACGTGCGAGTTCGTGACCACCTCGCTCGCCACGAGAGGGCACCACGCCCAGAGCGCCGCCCACCACACCGGCAGGCCGCGCCGCCGCAGGGCGCGGAGGAGGAGCAGGGTCACGGCCGTCATCATCAGGAGCCCGGCCGCCTGGAACGCCCCGTACTCGACGCCCACGGGCACGACCGCGCGCACGCCCGCGAAGAACAGCTCCGCCATGGGCGGGTAGATGGTGGGGACCTGCGGGCGGTTGAGGGCGGTGCACATCGGCTCGCCGGTGCCGGCCTCGCGGAGGCCCTGGATCCGCGTGCCCTCGCAGGTGGCGGACCCGTCGGCGCGCGCCACCGTGTCCGGGAAGAGCCACGCGGGCCGGAGGTCGCGGAGCTCCGGGGCGGCGGGCGTGTACCGGTAGGGCGACTCGCCCGTGCCCTGGACGATGCCGTCCCAGGCGTAGCGCGCGGAGTCGGTGCTGGTGTTCGGGGGCCCGGCCATCGCGGCGCCGCCGACGGCCACGGATCCGAGGATGATGAGCGCAGCGGCGGATCGGGCCGGCAGTCTCCGCACCAGGAGGACGGCGGCTCCGAACACCACCCAGAGCACGACGACGAGCCAGAAGAACGGCGCGGCACCCTCGCGGCGGAAGAACGCCTCGTCGTCGGCCTCCCCGAACAGATCGAACGCGACCACCGACCATCCGGTGAGCGCGGCCATGACGAGCAGGACGAAGGCGGTGAGGGCGGTGCGCACACCCCATTGTGTCGGCCGCGGCCCGAGCGTCCGCCGGTCCGCCCCGGGACGACGTCCCCGCGACACCCGGAGGTCCCCATGCGGACGCTGATGCACGAGGCGCGGCGGCGGCTCGCGTCGCCCGCGCGGACGACGCGGATGGCCGTCGTCATCGGCCGGCTGCTCGGCCTCGCGTTCCTCGTCTGCTTCGCGACGGGCCTCTACAGCCACTACCTGCAGGAGCCGCTCCCGTGGATGCGCTTCCCCACGGCGCCGGTGTCGCTCTACCGCGTGACGCAGGGCATCCACATCACCGCGGGCATCGCCTGCGTGCCGCTGCTGCTCGCCAAGCTCTGGATCGTCTTCCCCGAGCTGCTGACGTACCCGCCGGTCACCGGGGTGGTGTCGTTCCTCGAGCGCGCCTCCATCGCCGTCTTCGTCGGCGCCTCGCTGCTCGAGGTGACGATCGGCCTCCTCAACACGTTCCAGTGGGTGCCGTTCCCGTTCTACTTCCGGCAGACGCACTGGGCGCTGGCGTTCGTGGTCGTGGGGTCGCTCGCGATCCACATCGGGGTGAAGCTCCCCGCCATCGCCCGGCACTGGCGGCGCGGGCAGGCGGACGAGTCGCCCATCGTCGCGCCGGAGGACGCTCCCGCGGTCGGCCGTGACGGCGACGGCGGAGGTGCCGCCCGCCCGGCGCGCGGCGTCACGGGCCGCGTGCTCGCCTGGATCGACGACACCCCCGTCACGCCGGCCCCGGTCGCGCGACGCGGCTTCCTCGTGGCGGTCGGCGCGTCCGTGGCCGCGGTCGTCGGGCTCACCGCGGGCCAGTCCTTCCGCGTCCTCGCCCCGTTCAACGCCTTCGGCCCGCGCGTCATGGGCACCGGGCCCCAGGGCCTGCCCGTCAACCGGACGGCCGAGGCCGCCGGCGTCACGGAGTCCGCGATGGATCCCGCCTGGACGCTCACCGTCTCCGCCGGGTCCATGTCGCGCGCGTTCACCATGGACGACCTCCGCGGCATGGGGCTCGTGACCGCCACGCTGCCCATCGCCTGCGTCGAGGGCTGGAGCCAGTCGGCCGTCCTGGCGGGGGCGTCCGCCTCCGCGACCTCATGGACGCCGTCGGGGCCGACCCGGGGGCGCGCCTGCGGGTCACGAGCCTCGAGCAGCGCGGCGGGTTCCGGCGCACCGAGATGGGGCCGGAGTACGTCCGCGACCCGCTCACCCTCGTGGCGCTCGAGCTCGACGGCGCGCCCCTCGACATCCAGCACGGCTACCCGGCGCGCATGATCGCACCCGGTCGCCCCGGCGTGCTGCAGACCAAGTGGCTCTCCACCCTGGAGGTGATGTGATGACCGGCAGCCCCCGGACGCCCGCGGACCGCGGCGCGCCCGCTGACCGCGATGGGACCACTGCCCGGAGCCCGCGCGGCATGCTCGCGGCCCGCGCGGTGCTCGTCGCGATCGGCGTGGTCGGCCTCGCGGCCGGCGTGCTCACGCTCCTCGACACGCAGCGCACCGACCAGGTCGTCGGCGTCGCCGTGTTCCTGCTGCTCGCGATCCTCGTGCACGACGCGATCCTGTCGCCCGTCGTCTTCGCCGCCGGCCTCCTGCTGCGGAAGGCCGGCCGTCGGCTGCCCGCGGGCGCGCTCGTCATCGTGCAGGCCGGCGTGGTCGTCATGGCCGTGATGACCCTCGTGGTCGTGCCGGAGATCCGCGCGCGGGCGATCGGCAACGACAACCCGACGATCCTCATCGCCGACTACGCGCCCCGCCTCGCGCTCATGTGGGTCGCCACCGGGGTGGCGACGGCCGTGGTCGCGGCGCTCTACGCGCGCACGAGGCGGCAGAAGGACCGGCCCTCGACCTCCCAGCACTGAGCGAGGCCGAGGCCCGCGTCCGCGGCCATGCGGGCGACCGCGTCGCGGCCGACCTGGGCCCACGGGAACGGGTCGCTCGCGTTCCCCTGGCCGTCCTCGACCGTGCACTCGAAGGTGCGGTCGCGGGCGGGATCCGGGTGGGTCTCCACCACGAGCGCGCCCGAGTCGTCGAGCAGCTCGCCGCAGCGGGCGAGGAGCGCGGCCGCGTCGCCGCCGATGCCGATGTTGCCGTCGAGGAGCAGGAGCGTGCCCCAGCCGCCCTCGCGCGGCAGGCGCTCGAAGACGGAGCGGTGCAGGACCGGGAGGCCCTGGCCCGCCGCCATCTCGACCACGGTGGGGGAGACGTCGATGCCGAGCGCGCCGAGCCCCGCGTCCATGGCCGCGCGGACCATGCGGCCCGGGCCGCAGCCGATGTCGAGGACGGGGCCCGCAGCGTCGCCGAGGAGGCTCATGTCGACGTCGTCGGCGTCCGCGCTCCAGCGGCTGATGTCGATGACCTCGGCGCTGTCGTCGTCGGCCGCGAGGGAGAGGAACAGGACCTCCCCGGAGTCCCGCAGGGCGCGGGCGTACGGCTCGCCGCCTCCGGATCCGAAGGTCCGGGCGCGCGCGTCGGCGCGGTCCTCGGGATGGTCGACGGCCAGGCTCATTCGGGGTCCCCCAGGGGTGATGCGGGTGCGGTGGTGCCGGCGCGGGTCGCCGCGTCGGTCATGAGGATTCGGAGCGTGGCGGCGAAGCGATGGGCGGGCGCGGCCGCGGCGGCCTCCCGCGCGTCGTCGACCGTGTCCACGTCGGTGAGCTCGGGGAGCATCGCGACGTCGAGCCCGGCGTCGATCAGGCGCGACAGCTGCACGGCGCCGGTGTCGTCCCGGGACATGGGGACGCCGCGCACCAGCGCGCCGTCCGGGTCCCGGAGCCCGAGCGCCCAGAAGCCGCCGTCGTTCGCCGGGCCGAACCACGCGTCGGGGCCTCGCGCGCCGTCGGCCCAGGAGTCGAGCACGGGGCGCAGCAGCGCCGCGGTCAGTTGGGGCGTGTCCATCCCGACGAGGAGGACCGGGCCGTCGAGCACGTCGAACATGGCCGCGAGGCGCTCGTCGAGGTCGCCCGCGACCTGCGGGATCACGTCGTAGCCGGCCGCCTCCTCGGGCGGCGTCGTGCCGTCGAAGAGGAGCACGCGCCGCGCGGGGGCGGCGTCGTCCACGGCGGCGAGCGTGTCGGCGAGGGCCGCGGAGGCGAGCTCGGCCGCCTCCTCGAGCGTGAACGGCGGGTGCAGGCGCGTCTTCACGCGGCCCGGGATGCACTCCTTGGCGATGACGACGACGGCGGTCATGCGGATCCTCCCGGTGCGCGGCCTGCTCCCGCGGCCGCGGCGCGCGCCTCGGCCAGCACGCGCGACATGTCGCGGACGGCCGTGACGGTCCCGCGCACGGTGCCGGTGACCTTGGACCGCCCCACGCGCGGTGCGTACGGCATGTCCACCTCCAGGATGCTCCACCCGGCGGCGGACGCCCGCAGGAGCATCTCCAGCGGATAGCCGCTGCGCCGGTCGAGGATGCCGAGGCCGAGCAGCTCGGTGCGCCGGCCGCAGCGCATCGGGCCGAGGTCGTGGAGCGGGACCCCCGTGATCCGCCGGAGCCGGCGCGCCAGCTCCAGGTTCGCGATGCGCGCGTGCAGCGGCCACGCGCCGCGCGCCGAGGGCACGCGGCGACCGAGCACGAGGTCGCGCTCGCCGTGCCGCACGGGATCGACGACGCGGGGGAGGAGGGCCGGGTCCATCGACGCGTCGGCGTCGCAGAACGCGACGAGCGGAGCGGTCGCCGCCTCGAGGCCCGCATGCGCGGCGGCGCCGAACCCGCGGCGGGACTCGGCCACCACGAGCGCGCCGTGCTCCCGCGCGACCTCGGCGGAGCGGTCGGTCGAGCCGTTGTCGACGACGATGGCGCGGTACCCCTCCGGCAGGCGCGACAGCACCCAGGGCAGGGCCTCCTCCTCGTCCAGGCAGGGGAGGACCACGTCCACGAGCGCTTGCGTCATGCCGTGAGCCTAGGAGTCCCCGGCTGGGGGAGGGCGCCGTCGGCCGTGAGGCGGCACCGCCGCGAGGGGTGACGGCTCGCTCGCAAGCCGGACACGGCCCGGCTGCGCCCAGGGACCGGCGCATAGTCTGGCCGGGTGAGCCCCGCATCCGATACCGCGCGCGCCGATGGCGGCCGCCCCGACCCCTCTCGGCCCGATCCGTCGCGGCCGGACCCCCTGCGCGGCCGCCGCATCCTCGTCGTCGAGGACGACCCCACCGTCAACGAGGTGGTGTGCCGCTACCTCAAGGCCTCCGGCTTCCACGTGGAGACGGTCGCCGACGGGCTCGAGGCCGTGCGCGTCGCCACCGAGCGGATGCCCGACCTCGTCGTGCTCGACCGCATGCTGCCGGGCCTCGACGGGCTCGAGGTGTGCCGCCGGATCCGCGCGGAGCACCCCGAGTCGCCCGTCCCCGTCGTGATGCTCACCGCGCTCGGCCAGGGCGAGGACCGCGTCAACGGCCTCGACGCCGGAGCCGACGACTACCTGGCGAAGCCCTTCTCCCCGCGCGAGCTGGTGCTCCGCGTGCGCGCCGTCCTCCGCCGCACCGTCCTCGAGGACATCCCGGAGCCCGCGTTCGTCGCCGGCCCGTTCGTGCTCGACCTCGGTGCGCGGGAGATCCACCAGGCCGGTGCCATGCTCTCGCTCACCTCGCGCGAGTTCGACCTGCTCGCCTTCCTCCTGCGGAACCCGCGGCGCGTGTTCGGCCGCGACGACCTGCTCCGCCAGGTGTGGGGCTGGGAGATCGGCGACCTCTCCACCGTCACCGTGCACGTGCGGCGGCTGCGGGAGAAGATCGAGGCGGATCCCGCGCATCCCGTCCTCCTCGGCACCGTGTGGGGCGTGGGCTATCGGTTCGACCCGGACGCCGCGACGCCCGCCGCGCCTGCCGCGGCTGCGCCTGCCGCGCCCGTCGCCGATCCCGCCGGGGGCGACGCGTGAACGCGGACTCCTTCCTCATCGTGGTGCTGACGGCGCTCGTCTGCGCCGCCGTCGTCGGCCTCGGCGCGAGCGTCCTCCTGCGGCTCCTCCGCCGCCGTTCGCTCGTGCTGCAGATCTGCGTCGTCGCGCTCGCCGCCGTGCTCTCGGTCGTGGGCGGCATGGTCGCCGTCACCGCGGGCATGCTCGTGGACGACGCCGGCCTCGCCGCGTTCCTCTCCGTCGCCGCCGTCTCCGCGCTCGTCTCGCTCGTCATGGCCGCCATGCTCGGCATGACCCTCGTGCGCGGCAGCCGGGAGCTCGGCCGCTACGCCGCGTCCATGGGCGAGGAGGCCGCCGTCGAGCCGAACCGCCCCACCAGCACGGAGTTCGCGCAGCTCGCCCGCGAGCTCAGCGCCGCGAACCGCCGCCTCGCGGACGCCCGCGACCGGATGGAGGCCCAGGAGCGCAGCCGCCGCGAGCTCATCGCCTGGATGTCGCACGACCTCCGCACGCCGCTCGCCGGCATCCGCGCCATGGCCGAGTCCCTGGAGGACGGCATGGTCGACGACGAGCACCGCTACTTCCGGCAGATCCGCGTGCAGGCGAACCGCCTCAACGGCATGGTCGACGACCTCTTCGAGCTGTCCCGCATCAACTCGGGCAGCCTCGAGCTCGCCGTCGAGCGCGTCTCCCTCTACGACGTCGTGAGCGACACCGTCGCCGAGCTCGGACCGGTCGCGCAGGCGCGCCAGGTCGACCTCCGCGGCGTCACCGCGCACGACGACCTCGTGGTGCAGGGCGACCCGCGGGAGCTCTCGCGCGTCGTCGGCAACCTCGTGATGAACGCCATCCAGCAGTCGCTCCCCGGCGGCCGCATCGTCATCTCGGCGCACCGCGACTCCGGCAACCTCGCGGTCCTGTCGGTCGAGGACACCGCGGGCGGCATCCCCGAGGCCGACCTGCCGCGCGTGTTCGACGCGGGCTGGCGCTCGACCGGATCCCGCACGCCCCGCGCGTATGCCGGCAGCGCCGCGCAGAGGGCGGCCCTCGGGCCCGACTTCCCGGCGCCCGCCGCCGAGACCGCGGAGCCCGATCCCGCCGCGCAGGCCGAGTCCACCCACGACGGCGGCTACGCGTCCGGCGGCGGCGGCGCGGGCCTCGGCCTCGCCATCGTCCGCGGCATCGTGCGCGCGCACGACGGCGACGTGACCGTGCAGAACGTCGACGGCGGCTGCCGCTTCGACGTGATCCTCCCGTACAGCAAGCCGGTCCCGGCGTGACCCGTGCGGCCCTGGCCGCCTGGTCGGCGTTCCTGGGGGTCGTCGCGGCGCTGTCCGTCCTCGCCGTCGCGGAGATCGCGGCCGCGTTCGTCGCGCCCGCGGCGAGCCCGGTGCTGGCGGTCGGCGCGCTCGTCATCGACCTGGTTCCCGCGGTCGTCAAGGACGCCGTCATCGCGCTGTTCGGCACGGGCGACAAGGTCGCGCTCATCGTCGTGCTCGGCGTCGTGGTGCTCGCCGCGGCCGCGCTCGCCGGGATCCTGCAGGTGCGCCGTCCACCCCTCGGCATCGTCGTGCTGGCGCTCTTCGCCGGCGTCGCGGTGCTGGCGGCCACCTCGCGCGCCGGTGCCACGGGCGCCGCGGCGATCCCCACCGTCCTCGGCATGCTCGCGGGCGTCTTCATCCTGCACCGCGGCGCGGACCGGCTCCGCGACTGGCGCGACGCCGCCGACCGCTCCACGTCCGTGGCCGTGCAGGCGGCGGAGCCCGTGCGCGCGATCGCCCGCCCGGCCGCCCGCGCGCCCCTCACCGGCGGCGCGCGCGTCGAGCGCCGCACGTTCCTCGTGATGACCGTGGTGGCGGGCGTCGCCTCCGTCGTCGCCGGATCCGTCGCCCGCGGCCTCAACGCCGCGGCCGCGCGCGTGGACGACTTCCGCCGCACCCTCGTGCTGCCGCGCGCGGCGACGCCCGCCGCCGCGATCCCCGCCTCCGCCGAGCTCGGGATCGACGGCCTCGCGCCGTTCATCACCCCCGCCTCGGACTTCTACCGCATCGACACGGCCCTCCAGGTGCCGTCCGTCGACGCGGCGTCGTGGCGCCTCCGCATCACCGGCATGGTCGAGGAGGAGGTGGAGATCACCTTCGCCGAGCTCCTGGCGCTGCCCCTCGAGGAGCACGTGACGACGCTCACGTGCGTGTCCAACGAGGTCGGCGGCGACCTGATCGGCAACGCCCTGTGGCTCGGCTACCCCATCCGGCTGCTGCTCGAGCGCGCCCGGCCCCGCGCCGGCGCCGACATGGTGCTGTCCACCAGCCAGGACGGCTGGACGGCGAGCACGCCGCTGGAGGCGCTCACCGACCCCGACCGGGCGTCGATCCTCGCGGTGGGCATGAACGGCGAGCCGCTGCCGCAGCAGCACGGCTTCCCCGTGCGGATGGTGGTGCCCGGGCTCTACGGCTGACGTGTCCGCCACGAAGTGGGTCACCGAGCTCAAGGTGACGACGTTCGCCGAGGACGTCGCTTACTGGTCCACCCGCGGTTGGACCGAGCGCGGCCCGATCAAGACCGGCTCGCGCATCGACACCCCGCGCGCGGGCGTCCGCGTCGACGCGGGCCGGGTCGCCGTCGCCGGGATGGCGTGGGCGCAGCACACCGGCATCGCGCGCGTCGAGGTGCGCGTCGACGAGGGCGACTGGGTCGAGGCGGCCCTGGGCGACGGCGTGGGCACCGACACCTGGCGGCAGTGGTCGTACGCGTGGGACGCGACGAGCGGATCCCACCGGCTCGAGGTGCGCGCGACCGACACCACGGGCGCGACCCAGACCTCGGACGAGGCGCCGCCCGCGCCCGACGGCGCGACCGGCTGGCACGGCATCTCCGTCACCGTCGCCTGATCACGGTTCCGCCGCCCTCCCGGGACACGCGGACGCCGAGCGCGTAGCGTCGAGGGACGGCGCCACCGCGCCGCACCGACCAGCAGAGGAGAGCACCGTGAGCGACATCGAGAACCCGCGCGACCCCGCCGACCGCGACCTGGACGACACCGGCGTCGACGTGGAGGAGCTCGTCGGCACCGACGACCGCGATGCCGAGGAGGCCGTCGACGCGGAGCGCGTCGTGCCGCTCGACGACGACGACGACGCAGCCACCGACGACGCCGACGACGCCGAGGACGGCGGGCTGGGCATCGACATCACGCAGTCGGACGGCCCCGACCTCGAGGCCGGCGACGACCTGGACACGGGCGCCGCGATCCGCTGACCCGCCCGGCGGTCCCGTCCACCCGGCGGTCCCGCTCAGCGGGCGGATCCGCCGGCCCCGCACGCACGACGACGGCCCCCGCAGGAGCGGGGGCCGTCGTCGTGTCCGGGCGCCGGTACGGGCCGGCGACCGGGATCAGTCGGCGAGGATCGCGTACAGCGCGCGCCGCGTCTCGTCGAGCTTCGCCGCCGCGGCCTGGCGCTGGGCATCGGTCGCGTCGTGCATGAGGGGCTTCACGACGCCCATGAGCTTCATGAGGCTCGTCTGGAACGCGTCCTCGCCCTCGGACCGGTCGGTGGTGGCGGCCCAGGCGGCGTCGATCGACGCCCGGTTCTCCTCGACGTGGGCGCGGCCCGCGTCGGTGAGGGAGTAGACGCTCTTGGCGCCGGACTCGTCGGCGCTGATGAGGTCCTCGTCGACGAGCTGCTGGAGAGTCGGGTACACGGATCCGGGGCTCGGGCGCCAGGCGCCCTCGCTCTTCGCGGCGATGCCGGTGATGAGCCCGTAGCCGTTGGACGGCGCCTCGGCGAGCAGGGAGAGGATCGCGAGGCGGACGTCGCCGCGGCGGGCGCGTCCCCGTCCGCCGCGTCCGCGGCCCGGGCCGAAGCCGGGGCCGCCGAAGCCGCCCATGCCGGGGAAGCCGGGGAACCCGGGGAAGCCCGGGAAGCCAGCCGCCCTCGCCGGGCTGGAAGCCGCGGGCGAGCGGGTGCCCCGGCATGATGCGCGGGCGTCCGCCGCGGTGGTGCTGCAGGCGGGGCTCGTGGCGGTCGGCGGGGACGCCGTCCCGGGTGCGGGACGGCAGGTGGTCGTGGTCGTGGTCGTGGTCGTGGGTGCGCATGGGCGCTCCTTCCGGGGAGATGATGTCGGGGATCGCGACGTGCTGTCGCGATGTAGCGACGATATATCGGCGACTATCGGATGTCAAGGGGTCCCTTTCCGCGCATCGTGGCGCATCCCCGGATCCACGGGCTTCCGGGCCTCGAACCTGGCCTTCCCCTGGGAAAGGAGCACCGGCCCCAACCCGTTCTCCTCCGGCGCCGAAGTCCCTGTGTCGCCCGGGGGTACCGGGCACGGATCCCGTTCACACAGCGAAGGAAATGTCATGCGCAACCTCACCAAGTCGGTCTTCGGCCTCGCCACCGCGGGCTTCCTCGTCGTCGGCCTCGCGGCCTGCTCGACCCCCGCCGAGACCCCCTCGTCCTCCAGCTCCGCCGCGCCGTCCGCGTCCGCGACGACCGAGGCCGACCCCACGCCGCTCGCGTCGATCCCGACCCTGACCGGCGTCGACACCCAGGTCACCCTCGACTCCGGCTTCACCGGCGCCCTCACGACCCTGGGCCTGACCCCCGGCGTCATCGGCACCGCCACCCTCGACGGCGCCACCGGCGTCCTCGCGTTCCCCATCACCGGCGGCAACGTGGACTACTACGACCCCGAGATGGACTACCGCCCCTACGTCCAGGGCGAGATCGACCACGACGGCTCCGGCATCAGCCTCACCGCCGGCGACACCGTCGTGAAGCTCACCGACTTCGTCATCGACCCCGGCACCAGCCGCCTCACCGGCTCGGTCCAGGTCGGCGACGGCGAGGTCATGAACGACGTCTACATCTTCAACCTCGACGGCACGACCCTGAACCCGCTCCAGATGGAGGGCGACAACGCCGTCCTCGAGGGCACCACCGTCAAGGTCAGCCCCGACGCCGCCGCCCTGCTGAACAGCACCTTCGGCACCGACGCCGTCACCGACGAGCTCGTCGTCGGCATCGCGAAGATCACCGTCAACACCAAGTAGCACCCCACCCGGCACACACCGGGACAGCACCACCTGCGATCACAGCGGAACGCATCGACGGCCTCGTCTCCCTCCGGGAGCCGAGGCCGTCGGCGCGTCCGGGCCCGTCCGGCGCCGCGTCGACCTGTCGGACGCCCCGCGGATCGGTAGCCTGGGCACCAGACGCACTGCCGACGCCCGGGGGGCCGTCGGCATCGCCGCCGGCGGAGCGCGGACGACCACGGTCGACGCACCCGCCGCATCCCCGACGGACCTCCCCGAGATCCCGAGGGACAGGAGGCGACCGCACCGTGCTCGACTCGCTCACGCTGCGCGTCGCCTTCGGCGTCGCGACCCTCACGCTGTTCCTGCTCTTCGCGCTCGTCACGTTCCGCAGCACCCGCTCGGCCTTCAGCTTCTGGTGGTGCAGCGCCCTGGCGCTGTTCATGGCCGGATCGCTCCTCTACCTCCGCGACGGCACCGCCGACCAGGTGTGGGCGAACCCGATGGGCAACGGCCTCAACGTCGCCGGTGCCGCCGCCGTGTGGATGGGGAGCCGGTCCCTGCGCACGCGCCCGACGCCGTGGTGGCTCGTGGTCGCGCCCGCGTTCGTCATGGTCGTCGTGTCGTCCGCCGACTCGCCCGCGACGAACGACTGGTCCGGCGGCCCGCTGTACCTGGGGCTGATGAGCACGCTGATCGGCCTGTCGACGCGCGAGCTCGCCCTCCTCGAGGCGGGCCTCTCCCGCACGCGCTGGCCGCTCCTGCTCTCCTCCGGGGCACTGGCCGCGTACTACGCCGTGCGATGCGCCGTCCTCGTCGCGACCGGGCCGCGCAGCCCCGCCTTCACGACGTGGTTCGGCACCCCGTCGACGACGCTCATCACGCTGGTGCTCCTCGTCGTGGTGTCGTTCAGCATGGCGTCGCTCAGCGGCGAGCAGGTGGCGAGGATGCTCGCCGCCTCCGCCGACCGGACACGGCAGGAGCTGATCGAGGGCGGCGGCGTCCAGCGGCGGCTCCTGCCGCAGTCCGTGCCGGACGTGCCGGGCTACGAGGTGGCCGGCGAGTGCGTGCCGAGCGGGGAGGTCAGCGGCGACTTCTTCGACTGGCACCGCACCCCGGACGGCATCGTCGTGACCCTCGCCGACGTGATGGGGAAGGGCGTCGGCGCCGCGGTCATCGCGGCGACCGTGCGCGCGTCGCTCCGCACCGCCCTCCCGACCTTGGACCCCGGCCGCACGCTCGCCGTCGTCGACCGGGCCGTCGAGCCGGACCTCGACGCGAACGGCGCCTTCGTCACCCTGCTGCACCTGCGGCTGGACGCGGCGAGCGGCGACGTCGCGATCGTCGACGCCGGGCACGGGCTCGGGCTCGTCTGCCGCGCCGACGGCTCGCGCGAGCAGATCCCGTCGCGCAATCTGCCCCTCGGCGCGCTGGGCGAGCAGGAGTGGGTGACGAGCACCGTCCACCTCGGGCCCGGCGACCTGCTGCTCGTCTGCAGCGACGGCGTGCTCGACCTCTTCGACGGCACGGTGGGCGGCGCTCGACCGCGCGGCGGACGCCGCGATGGCGGCGGGGCCCAGCGCCGCCGGCGCGGTCGCGGGCATCACCGGCCTCGCGCCGGCGGGCGCCCTGCCCGACGACGTGACTGTCGTCGCCGTGCGCCGCACCGCCTCCCGGCGTGAGGACGCCGCGCCGACCTGCTTGACTCGAGGTCGGCAGGGACGGATCGGGGCGGGCATGCAGGACGGGACGACGACGGACGTGACGGCGCGGGACGCGACGACCAAGGCCCCCCGGGACGCCGCGGCGCTCCTCGGGCGCCGACGGGCGGTGTACGCGTTCATGCTGGTGTTCGGCATCGGGATGTCGTCGTGGGTGGTCCGCACGCCCGCCGTGCGGGACCTCCTGGCCGCGTCCACGGCCGAGATGGGCCTCGTGCTGCTCGGCCTCTCCGTCGGGTCCATGACCGGGGTGCTGACGTCGGCCGCCTTCGTGCGCCGGCACGGCGTGCGCCTCACGGTCGCCCTCGGCGGGGCGTCCTTCACGGCGGGCATCGCGCTCGTCGGGATCTCCGCGAGCCTCTCGTCCACGCCGGGCGTGTTCGTCGGGCTCGCGCTGACCGGGCTCGGGATCGGCTTCTCGGAGATCGCGCTGAACCTCGAGGGCGCGGCCATCGAGACGGCGCTCGGACGCTCGGTGCTCCCCGCGATGCACGGGTGCTTCAGCCTGGGCACGGTGCTGGGCTCGGTGGTGGGGATCGGCCTCACCGCGGTCGACTTCCCCGTGATCGGGCAGCTCCTCGCCGTCGCGGCGCTCGGCGGCGTCCTGCTCGTCACGGTCGTCCGGTCGGTTTCGCCCGGCACGGGACGGGTGGACCGGAACTCGTCGGCGGACGCCTCGGGATCCCCGCGGAGGTCGCTGCTGCAGGCCATGCGCGAGCGGCGCGTGCTGATGCTGGGCGCCATCGTGCTGGCCCTCGCCCTGGCGGAGGGCTCCGCGATGGACTGGCTGCCGCTCCTGATGGTCGACGGCCACGGCGCGTCGCCGACCGTCGGCACGGTCGTCTTCACGGCGTTCGCGGCCGCCATGACCGTCGGCCGGTTCGTCGGCGCGCCGCTCCTCGCCCGGTACGGCAACGCGGCCGTGCTCCGCGTGAGCGCGCTCGTCTCCGCGGCCGGCATCGCCGTGGTCGTGTTCGTCGACAGCCCCGTCGCGGCCGGATGTGCGGTCGTGCTGTGGGGGCTGGGCGCCGCCCTCGGATTCCCCGTGACGCTCTCCGCGGCCGCCGACGGCGACGACCCCACGTCGTCCGTCGCCGCGGTCGCGACGGTCGGCTACGTCGCCTTCCTCGTGGGCCCTCCCGTGCTCGGGTTCCTGGGCGAGCAGTTCGGGCTCCGCGGCGCGATGGTCCTGGTGCTCGTCCTCGTCGCCGCGGCGTCGCTCCTCGCGCAGGCCGCGGGACCCCGGACGGGTCGGGACGGGGGGACCCCGCTCAGCCGATCGTGACCTCGAAGCCGGCGACGCTGCGGGTCACCGTGCCCGTGGACAGCTCGACGAGCAGCGTCGTGACGCTCGGTGTCGCGGGGGTTCCGCGGGTACTCGTCGCTCGCCCCGCGGGCCGGGTCCGGCACCGTCTCGAGCAGCGCGAAGCGGCCGTTGGGCGTGACCGTGAGCCCCGTGATCCGGGTCGCCGGGTCGGCGGGCACGTAGACGTCGCTCGCCGAGCCGTCGCGGACGACCACCAGGCGCTGCGTGGCCGCGCCCGTGGCGGGATCCAGCGCCGTGCGCACGCGCAGCACCGCGCCGTCGTCGCCGGGCACGAAGGAGATGGCGCCGTCGTACTGCAGGTCCTGGCCGCCCGTCTCGGTCGGGAGCGTCGTCTGCCGGGCGGTGCGGAGGTCGATCTCGGTCGTCGTGCCCGGATCCGTGACCGCCAGGCGCGTGCCGTCCGCGGAGAACGGCCCTGAGCGCGCCGTGCCGCCCGAGCGGCACGATCGGCGCGGAGCCGTCGACGGTGATGAGGTAGAGGTCGCCGTCCTGCCCGTGCGCGACCAGCTGGGGGCGCCCGGGGACGAACCCCCAGGCCTGCGCGGAGACCGCCTGCCCGTCGAGCCCGAGCACGGGCGCGGGGGCGGCGCCGGCCGCGACGTCGTCGACCATGAGCGTGTCGTCGAAGCGGACGCCGTCGGCGCTCGTGAAGCGGAACCCGACGGTGGTGCCCGTGTCCTCGGCGTGGAGGTCCTGCAGCGTCCCGCGGTCGGGCAGCGGCAGCGGGACCTGGCCGGAGCCGTCGAGCGCGGCGATGACGAGGCCGTTCGTGCCGTCGTCCTCGAGCGTCGCGACGACGAGGGACTGCCCGACGACCGCGTACTCCTGGATCCTCGTCGCCTCGAACACGACGTCGCTCGCGCCGGATCCGGTGCCCGCCACGCTCTGCCGCACGATGCGGTCGGCCTGCTGCTCGCCGCCGCGGACGAGCACGAGCATGCCGGGGTCGCCCGTGCGGAACGAGGTGCGGAGGTCGGCCGCCGGGCCGCCGCCGATGCCCTGCACGCCGTCGACGGCGACCGTGTAGTCGGCGTCGTACGCGAGCGGGCGCGCGAAGTCGATGACGATCCGGTCGGCCTGCGTGTCGACCGTGAACTCGGCGCCGGGCTCCATCCGCACGCGCGACGCGTCGACGGCCTGGAGCGGCCGGTTCGCCGCGAGCACGAGCCGCTGCCGGGACTGCTGCACGACGGCGAGCGGATCGACGTCGGTGCGCACGAGCCGCGGCCCCTGGCTGCCGGCGGCCGCGAGCAGCCCGCCGCAGACGAGGACGAGCACGACGACCACGGCGGTGAACGCCCGGCGGAAGGCACGCGGGGAGGCGGCGGCGTCGGTCACGGGAGGCTCAGTAGACGTAGGGGTCGGCGGGCTGCTCGACCTGCTCGACGGTCGCGGGCATGACGGCGAGCGGCTGCCGGCTGCGCGCGCTCGGGTTCGAGGCGAACGGGCCGGTGACCTCCACCCACTCGTCGGTCTCGAGCGTCGACGCCCAGCCGGGCTGGTAGACGGGCACGCCGACGGGCTGCGCGTCGACCGCGCAGCAGGTGACGACGAAGCGGGTCACGTAGAAGACGTCGTCCGGGTCGTCGGGGTCGGCGCTCACGAAGCCCGTGATGTCCACGGACTTCGACGTGAAGAAGGTCGGGTCGGTGGTCTGCGCGAGCAGCTGCGACCAGTCCTTCACGCCCAGGGTCGAGAAGTCGCTCGTGCCGAGGAGCTCCTCGTCGGGCGCCGCGTCCGAGGCGACCGTGCTCGAGTTGAGGGCGCGCTGCGTGACCGTGCTCGTCGTGAGCGTGCGGGGCGGGAGGACGAGGACGGCGACGACCGTGACCGTGACGACGCCCGCGACGGCGACGCGGGAGGCGCGGGACCGGAGGGACGCGCGGCGGCGGCGCGCGGACGCGGACGCGGACTCGGATCCGGCCGAGGACGGGGCGGCCGCGTCGCCGAGGGCGGCGGGTCCGTGGTCGTGGTCGTGGTCGTGCTCCTCCGCGGCCTCGGCGGGCCGCAGGGCGAACCCGGCGACGGTCGCGACGAGCCCGATGACCGCCATGATCGCCGTGAAGACGAAGTAGCGCGGGTGGATGTAGAGGCCGAGCTGCCCGGTGACCGTGAGCCACAGCGTCGAGACGATGCAGGCCGCGAGGAGCACGAGGCCGACCGTGGAGGAGGCCCGGCCCCCGGCGGCCCGACGCCGGCGCGCGCGGCGGGTCCCGCGGCCTCCCGATGCGGCGGTCGGGACGGCGGTGGTCGGGACGTCGGCGATCCGGCCGTCGGCGGTCGGGTCGGCGGGCATCCGGTCGTCAGGCGATCGCATTGACACCCCATCCCAGCGCGAGGCTGATCAGCGCGACGACCGAGGTGATCATCACGAGCGTGCGGGTCGAGTAGGTGGTGCGCATGAGCGCGAGCATCTTGACGTCGATGACCGGTCCGAACACCAGGAAGGCGACGATGCCGCCGGGGAGGAACACGGACCCGAACGACAGCACGAAGAACGCGTCGACGTTGGAGCAGACGGAGACGACGAAGGCGAGCACCATCAGCGCGACGACGGAGAGGATCGGGCTGCCGCCCAGCGTCACGAGCACCTCGCGCGGAACGGCGACCTGGATGAGGCCCGCCAGCAGCGAGCCGATGACGAGCGCCGGCATGATCGTCGTCGCCTCGCGCCCGAACAGGCCGATCGACCGCCGGACGCGCGCGCCGCCCTGCGCGTGCGGGTCCGGCAGGGCGCACTCGGCGCGGAACTCGTCGGTGAGGAGGCGGTCGGGCTGCGGGTGCAGGCTGAACAGCCAGCCGACGACGTTCGCGATGAGGAAGCCGCCCACGAGGCGGGCCACGAGGATCCAGCCGTCGAAGCCGAACGCCGCGTGGGTCGTGATGATCGTGATCGGGTTGAGGATCGGCGCCGCGAGCAGGAACGTGATCGACTCCGGCACCGTGAAGCCGCGCACCACGAGCCCGCGGGCGAGCGGCACGTTGCCGCACTCGCAGACGGGCAGCGCCATGCCGAGGAACGAGATGCACGCGCGGCGGAGGAAGGGGTTCCGCGGCAGGCGTCGCTCGATCACGCCCGGCGGCACCCACACCTGCACGACGATCGACAGCACGATGCCGAGGATCACGAACGGCAGCGACTCGACGATGACGCTCACGGACAGCGTGACGAGGTCCTGGATCCGGTCGGGCAGCACGCCGTCGCCGAGCGCGGGGGAGGCGGCGCGGAGGGCGAGGAGCAGGAGGACGAGGCCGAGGCCCGTCGCGAGGCCCGCGCGGAGGCCCGTGGGGGCGGCGCGGCGGGCGGCGTGATCGTGCGGATCGTCGAGGTCGAGCGTCGCGGTGCCGGTGAAGGTGAGAGTGCCGGTGCCGGTGCCGGTGCCGGTGCCGGTGCCGCTGCCGCTGCGGGTGTCCGTGTCCGTGCCCGAGTCGGCGGCGGGGACGGACCGGGCGGGGCGCCGGTCGCGGGCCCGCTCGCGCCGGGGCCGCACGGGCCGGTCGAAGGGCGAGGCGCCGTCGTCGTCGGGCGCGGTGCCGCCGAGGCGGTCCGTCATCGCGGACCGGTGGCGCGGGGCCGGGGTCGGAGGGGCGCGCGCATCCCGACCACCCTAACCGGGCTGAGAAGCGTCCTCAGCAGGCGCGACGGGCGATCAGCGCAGACCCGGGGGAGCGGACGGGCAGCGCGACTCGAGCACGCCGTCGTCCGTCGGCACCGTCGGCTGCCACCAGCCTCCGGCGCGCGCGTGCGCGACGAACGCGGCGCGGTCGGGCACCTCGCCCTGGTACGGGGAGCCCTCGGACGCGTAGCAGGGGAGGAGGAAGCCGACGTAGTAGGCGTGGACCCACTGCAGGGCCGCCGTCGTCAGCGGTCCCCGGGGAGCGGTCGGGAAGCGCACCGCGCACGCGTACTCGACGGCGGCGTCCGCCGAGTGGACGCCGAGCCGGGTGTCCTCGCCCGTGCCGATGACCTGGACCCGCACCCCCGACTCGGTCAGGCACGCGGCCTGCTGGCGGACCCAGGCCTCGCCCTCGAGCACGCGCTCCACCGGCAGGTCGGGCCGCACCGCGTCGGGCCGCTGGGTGCGCACCTGCTCCCAGAGTGCGTCCGCCTCGGTGCGCAGGGCCGCCGCCGACGCCGACGCCGTGAGCTCCTCGCGCAACGGCGCGGGCGGCTCGGCGGTGAACTCCGGGACGGGCAGGCCGACCCGCGGATCCGGCGTGCTCGGCGGTGCGGGGGCGGAGGTCGGCTCCGGAGCGCGCCGGCCGTCGTCGTCCACGAGGAGTCCGGACGCGGAGGCGGCGCCGAGGCCGGCCACGAGGAGCGCCCCCGCGAGCGCTGCGGCGAGGGGGCCGGGTCGGAGCAGGCGGCGGTGCCACGGGGTGCGGCCCGTCGCGTGGTGGTCCTCGCGGTCGGGATCCGCGGTCGAGGCCGGCGCGCCGTCGGATCCGGATGGGCTGCCGTCCTCGTCCTCGTCGGCGTCGTCGTCCTCGTCCTCGTCGTCGTCCTCGTCGTCGGCCCGCGTCGCGTCGCGCGCGAGGAGCGCGCGGCCCTCCTCCACGAGCCGGGCCTCCTCCGTCATGAGCGCGACCAGCGGGGCGGGCAGCGCATCCGCCGCGATGGACAGGGTCACCCGCACGGCGACGGGCAGCCGCACGACCGGGGCGTCGGCCGCGTCGCGTCCGTACGCCGCGCGGCGGAGCGTGTCCACGCCCCGCGCGGCCGCGGGGTCGTCCCGCAGGCGCCGGCGGAGGGCGTCGGCGGCGGGAGCGGCGGATCCGGTCACCGGGTCACCGGTACGCCGCCGGGGTCGCGGGGCACGTGGCGGCCAGGGCGGTGTCCATGGCCGCGGGAACGGCGTCCACGGGTCGCCCGCGCGGGTCGCCGCGATGAACTCGTCGCGCGCGGGCACCTCGCCCTCGTACGGCTTCCCCTCGGCGGCGTAGCACGGCAGCAGGTACGCGACGTAGTAGTCGTGGAGGTACGCGAGCCCCGCGTCGTCCCGGGGCCCGTCCGCGGCCTCCGCCATCGGGAAGCGCACCGCGCAGGCGTACAGGGCGGCCGCGTCCCCGTCGGGGTACGTGAAGCTGTCCGAGCCGATGACGGACGCGTCGATGCCCGCCTCCCGGAGGCATCCGACCTGCACCTCCGCGAAGAGGCCCGGCGCGATCGTGCGCTCGAAGCCGACGTCGGGGCGCACGGCGTCCGGCTCCTGGGCGACGAGCGTCGCCCACAGCGCGTCGGCTGCGCGGGTCCGCTCGGCGGCGAGCTCCTCGTCGGTGGCGGGCACGGGCACGGGCGGGTCCGCGGAGAAGTCGGGGACCGCGGCGCCGCGGCGGCCGTCGGGCGTGCCCATCGCCTGGCCGCGGGGCGTCGTCGCGGCGTCCGGGGCCGGATCCCCGGCGGTGGCGGCAGTGGTGCCGGGGGCACCCGCGGCGACCCCGTCGAGAAGACCCGTCGCCGAGGCGGTGCCGAGGGCGGCGAGGACGACGGCCCCGGCGATCAGGGCCGCGAGCGGCCCGCGGGCCACGCGGCGGCGCCGGGGAGCGGTCATCGGATCGTCCGCCGGCTGATCCCCGGCCGTCGGATCCCCGGCCGTCGGATCCCCGCCCGCCGCCTCCCCGTGCACCCGCTCGGCCGCCAGCAGGGCCGCGCCCTCGTCCACCAGGCGCGCCTCCTCGGCCAGCAGCGCCACGAGGGGCGCCGGCAGCTCCCGCTGCGGGGAGCCGGTTCGCGCGCGGAGGGCGGCCGGGACCTCGACGAGCGGCGCGTCCGATCCGGCGCGCCCGTACGCCGCGCGCCGCAGCTCCTCGAGCGCGCGCCCGGCCGCCGGGTCGTCCCGCAGGCGACGGCGGAGGGCCGCGGCGGTGGAGGCGGGCTCGTCGTGCATGCGGCCTCCTCGTCGCGGTCCGTCGTCCGCCCAGGCTACGTCGCGGCGTGCCCGAGCGGGAGGGCGACGGCGCCCCCGTCCCGGGGCCCTCCGGGAGCGCGGACGTGGTGGCGGCCGAGGGGAGCATCAGCGGCCGACCCGAGGTGGGGTCGACGATCACGCGGCTCTCCAGCCCGAACACGGCCCGCACGCACTCCTCGGTGAGCACCTCGGCGGGCGGTCCGGCCGCGTGCAGCCGGCCGTCCGCGAGCGCGATGAGCTGGTCGGCGTACCGGGCGGCGAGGTTCAGGTCGTGCAGCACCATCACGACCGTCGTGCCGCGCGCGCGGTTGAGGTCGGTGAGCAGGTCGAGGACCTCGACCTGGTGGCTGACGTCGAGGAACGTGGTCGGCTCGTCGAGCAGCAGCAGGTCGGTGCGCTGGGCGAGGGCCATGGCGATCCAGACGCGCTGCCGCTGCCCGCCCGACAGCTCGTCGACCGCGCGGTCGGCGAGCGCCGCCGTGTCGGTCGCCTCCAGCGCCTCCGCGACGGCCAGGTCGTCCTCCCGGCTCCACCGGGACAGGAGGCCCTGGTGCGGGTGGCGGCCGCGCCCGACGAGGTCGGAGCACCGTGATCCCCTCGGGAGCCACGGGCGACTGCGGGAGGAGGCCGAGCGTGCGGGCGAGCTCCTTCGCGGGGATGCGGTGCACGTCGCGCCCGTCGAGGACCACGCGCCCCTCCCGCGGGGCGAGGAGCCGCGACATCGACCGCAGGAGGGTCGACTTCCCGCAGGCGTTGGCGCCCACGATGGCGGTGACGCGGCCGGGCGGCACGACGAGGTCGAGGGACCGGATCACGGTGCGGTCGCCGTAGCCGAGGGCGAGCCCCTCGACGGACAGCGAGTGGGTGGTGGTCACAGGGCGGCTCCTCGGCGGTTGCTGCGGACGATGAGGTACACGAGGTAGGGCGCTCCGAGGATGCCCGTGACGACCCCGACGGGCAGGCGGATCCCGAGGGCGTGCTGCCCGAGCACGTCGCCCACGACGACGAGGAGCGCCCCGACGAGGGCCGAGGGCACGAGCAGGGACCCGCCCGGCCCGACGATGCGCGCGGCGATGGGGCCGGACAGGAACGCGACGAACGCGATGGGGCCGGTCGCCGCGGTCGCGAAGGCGATGAGCCCCACGGCGGCGACGATCACGACGAGCCGCGTGCGGTCGACGCCGACGCCGAGCGCGGCGGCCGTGTCGTCGCCGAGGCGCGTCGCGTCGAGGGCCCGGGACCGGCTGAGCAGCACGGGCCCCAGCACCGCGAGCGCGAGGAGCACCGGGAGCGCGTCGCCCCAGCCGACGCCGTTGAGGCTGCCGGTGAGCCAGCGCATGGCCGCCTGCAGGTCGCCGTCGGCGGCGGTGGAGAGCACGTACGTGGTGGCGCTGTCGAGCATCGCCGCCACGCCGATCCCGATGAGGATGAGCCGCGTGCCGGCGACGCCGCCGCGGTACGCGAGCGCGTAGACGAGGAGCGCGACCGCGAGGCCCGCGACGATCGCGAGCACCGAGGTCGCCGTCCGGCCGAGCGACAGCGTCACGATGGCGAACGCCGCCGCGGCGCTCGCGCCGGAGCTGATCCCGATGATGTCGGGGCTCGCGAGCGGGTTCCGCAGCATGGTCTGGAACGCGACGCCGGAGAGCCCGAAGCACAGGCCGACGAGCACGGCGAGGGCGGTCCGGGGCAGCCGCAGCCGGCCGACGGTGAAGGTCGCGCCCGGGACGTCCTGGCCGAGGGCGACGTGGACCACGTCGTCGAGCGGGTGGAAGGTGTTCCCCACCATCAGGGAGAGGAGCGCGACGGCGGCGATCAGCACGGCGAGCACCGCCACCACGACCCGGCGGCGGAGCGACCTGCGGCGGCGGCCGAGCGCGACGGCGTCGGCCGTGCGGATCACGCGGGAGCGGTCCTCGACGGCGGCGGTCACAGCGCCCGCACCCTCTGCCGGCGGACGATGTGGATGAAGAACGGCGCGCCGATCAGCGCCGTGACGATGCCGACGTCGAGCTCCGCGGGCCGCGCGACGATGCGCCCGAGCGCGTCGGCGGCGGTGAGGAGGGCGGCGCCGAGCAGCGCGGAGAAGGGGATCAGCCAGCGGTGGTCGACGCCGACCAGCAGGCGGCTGGCGTGCGGGACGACGAGGCCGACGAACCCGATCGGGCCCGCGATCGCCGTCGCCGCGCCGCAGAGCACCACGGCGCCCGCGGCGGCGAGGCCCCGCGCCAGCGCGACGCGCTCCCCGAGACCCGCGGCCAGCTCGTCGCCCAGCGCGAGCGAGTTGAGGCTCCGCGCGGAGAGGAGGCAGGCGAGGACGCCGACGACGAGGAAGGGCACGACCTGCTGCATGCTCGCGAACGTCGCGCCGCCCACCCCGCCGATCTGCCAGGACCGCACGCCGCCTGCGATGTCGTTGCGCGGCAGCACGACGGCGGTCACGAACGACGCGAGCGCGGCGGAGGTGGCGGCGCCCGCGAGGGCGAGCTTCAGCGGCGTCGCGCCGTCCCGTCCGAGGGAGCCGACCGTGTAGACGAAGACCGCGGTGACGGCGGCGCCGCCGATCGCGACCCAGATGAAGCCCGTCGGGGTGCTCAGGCCGAAGAACGCGATGCCGGTGACGACCGCGAGGGCCGCCCCCGTGTTGACGCCGAGGATCCCGGGGTCCGCCAGCGGGTTCCGCGTCACGCCCTGCATGACCGCGCCGGAGAGCCCCAGGGCGGCGCCCACCGCCACCGCCAGCACGGTGCGCGGGATGCGGGTGGCGACCGAGGCCGGCCCGAAGCCCTCCACGGAGCCGGAGAGCGCGGCGACGATGTCGGACCAGCCGATGTCGCGGGATCCGATCACCACCGACGCGAGCATCAGCGCGGCCAGCACGAGGGCCGTCCCGATCAGCGCGAGCGCGCGCGCGGCGCCCCGGGCGTCGTCGGAGGACGACGCCCGGGGCGCGGACGGCCGGGTCGGCCGCGGTGGTGCCGGAGGTCACGCCGCCCGGGCGGCGGCGTCGGCGATGAGGGTGAGGTAGTCGTCGAGGACGTACGAGATCGACAGCGGGGTCGGGTTCGCGGCGGTCCCCAGCGGGGTGGTGCCCGGCAGCAGCACGATCGCGTCGTTCGCGACCGCGGGGATCTGCGACAGCAGCGGGTCGCCCTCGAGCGTGGCGACGAGCTCCTCGTCGCCGTAGGTGACGATCACGTCGACGTCGCGGAAGGCGTCCGCCTGCTCCGCGCTCGTGGTGAGCGAGTACTTCTCGGTCGAGGACGACGCGTCCGCGATGCTCGCCGGCGTCTCGAGGCCGATGTCCTCGAAGAACATCGCGCGGGTGTCGTGCGTCGTGTAGAAGCTGACCTCGCTGAGGTCGGCGGCGTCCACGTGGGTGAGGAACATCGCGGAGGTGCCGGTGAGGGCCTCGAAGCCGGAGACGGTCTCGTCGATCTCGGCCTCCAGGTCGGCGACGAGGCGCTCGCCCTCCGCGGCCATGCCCATCGCCTGGCTGTTCACCTCGATCATCTCGCGCCACGGGGTGCCCCAGGCGGTCTCCGGGTACGCGACGACGGGCGCGATCTCGCTGAGCGTGTCGTAGTCCTCCTGCGTGAGGCCGGAGTAGGCGGCGAGGATCACGTCGGGCTGCGTGTCCGCGACGGCCTCGAAGTCGATGCCGTCGGTCTCGTCGAACAGCACGGGCGTCTCGGCGCCGAGCTCGGTCAGCTTCTCCTCGACCCAGGGGAGCACGCCGTCGCCGTCGTCGTCGCCGAAGTTCGCGGCGGCCATGCCGACGGGCACCACGCCGAGGGCCAGCGGCACCTCGTGGTTGGCCCAGTTCACCGTGGCGACGCGCTCGGGCTGCGCCTCGATGGTCGTGGTGCCGAGCGCGTGCTCGATGGTGATCGGCGTGAAGCCGGAGTCGGCGGACGGCTCGGCGCCGGCGTCGGACGCGGGCGGGGTGGAGCAGCCGGCGAGGCCGAGGGCGAGGAGCGCGGCGGCGGAGGTCGCGGCCAGGCGTGCGGTGCGGGACATGCGTGCCTTTCGGTGGGGGTGCCCGGCGCCGTGGGCGCGACGGATCGACCCGACGGGCGGGTGCGAGCGTCACGGGAGGGGCGGCGCCGCATCGCCGTGCTGTCGGCGAGGCGGCCGTGCCGCCCTCGCACGGCAGGCGGATCGTCCGGGACGATCCGTAAGGGTTGCCTAACCTTACCAGCGTGAAGGTTTTCGAAGTCAAGCCGGGCGCGGGCGGCGGGGCGTCGCACAGGCCAGACTCGCGACCATGACGACCGCTCACGAGGCCCGCCCCGCGGCCGCCCCCGCCCTCACCGACGCCCAGCTCACCGCCCGCGACCACGTGCCGGGCCTCGTGCACCACATCGTGCTGTTCCGCCTCCGCGACGACGCGGCCCCCGCCGACCGCGACGAGGTGGAGCGCCGGTTCCGGGCGCTCGCCGACTCGCCGCACCCCGACGGCTCGGGCCCGTACATCCGCTCCCTGCACGCGGGCCGCCAGTCGAGCCCCGAGGGCGTCGGCCGCGGCTTCGAGCTGGGGTTCGTGCCGACCTTCGCCTCGGAGGGCGACCGCAACCTGTACCTCGGGGGGCCGCTGATCCGGGATCCTGCCCGCATCGACGCGCAGCACGCGGCCTTCAAGGAGCTCGTCGGGCCGCTGCTCGCGCCGGATCCGCACGGGGGTGCTCGTCTTCGACTTCACGGAGCCGGAGCCGGAGCCGGAGCCGGAGCCGGAGCCGGAGGCCTCGGCCGACGCGCCCGCGGGGGCGTCCCCGGCCTGATCCCGCGCCCCAGAAGCGGGCCGGGCCGCCGTCGCGGTCGCAGCGCCGGCGGCCTCGCGGCCAGCATGGGTGAGGACGCCGCCCACGATCCGCCGACGAGACGAGACCCGTGCCCGCATCCGCCCGCCCCTCCGGGTCCACCCGCACCGCATCGGCCGACCGCCACGACCCGGCCGCCGTCGCGACGGATCCGCGCCTCGACGCGCAGGTGCGCCGCCCGCAGCCGTGGATCCGCGCCGTCGCGGTCGCGCTCCTCGCCTGGGTCGTGCTCGGCGCGGGGCTCGGCCTCGCCATCGGGATCGCGGACGCGGCCGAGCAGGCGACCGGGGCCGGCCTGCTCCCGAAGGTCGCGCTGCAGGCCGTGCTCATGTCGGCGCTCGTCGTGCCCGCCGTCGTCCTCCTGCGGCGGCGGCTCGACCGCCGGAGCCTCGCGGGCCTCGGCCTCTCGCGGCGGGTCGGGCGCCCGATCGCGCTCGGCGTCGGGGTGGGAACGGTGACGGGCGCAGCCGTCTGGGTCCCGGCCGGCCTCCTCGGCTGGATCCGCGTCGACGGCATCGACCTCGCCGCGTTCGCCGGCTTCCTCCTCCTCAACGGGCTCGTCCTCGCGCTCTACGAGGCGATCCCCGAGGAGCTCGCCCTCCGCGGGTACGTGTGGACGAACCTCCGCGACGGCACCGGGCTCGTCGCCGCCACGCTCCTCACCACCGCCCTCTTCCCCGCGATCGGCGTCGTGATCGAGTCGGGCCGCTGGATCGTGCTCACGATCGCGGGGTCCGACGCCGGCGCCTTCACGCC
Organism: Clavibacter sp. AC415; assembly: GCF_979252985.1. NCBI lineage: Bacteria > Bacillati > Actinomycetota > Actinomycetes > Micrococcales > Microbacteriaceae > Clavibacter > Clavibacter sp. AC415. The sequence goes on from NZ_CEEDAR010000011.1 coordinate 32,472, forward strand.
GGTGCCCGCCGGGAACGACGCGATCGCGTACGTGCTCCAGCTCGCGCTGTTCGGCCTCGCGCTCGTCGCCGCGCGGCGGATCCCGATGGAGGGCGCGCTCCTCGTCGCGATGGCGTTCCACTGGACGCAGCTCACGGTGACCCGCATCCTGCTGGGCGGTCAGAGCTGGGCGTCGTCGGGCTGGGACGTCGCGTTCGTGGAGCCCGACGCGATCGCGCTGGTGCTCGTGCACATCGTGCTCGCCGGGATCGTCTTCGTCGGCGTGAGGTGGCGGTCGGAGCGGCGGGCGCCCGGACTGCGGGCCGGGCACGGAGCCCGCGTCCAGAATCCCGACCTACGGTAGGTATTTCCATGCGATCGCATGGATGGTGGCTCCACCACGAGGCGCGAGCCGTCGCCCCACGTCGTCAGGAGACCCCATGACCACCACCCGCTTCACCGACAAGGTCGTCCTCATCACCGGCGGAGGCTCCGGCCTCGGCCGTGCCGCCGCCGTCCGCCTCGCCGCCGAGGGCGCCCGGCTCGCCCTCGTCGACATCTCCGAGAAGGGCCTTCAGGCCACCGTCGAGGCGGTCCGCTCGTCGTCGCCCGACGCCGAGGTCCTCACCGTCATCGCCGACGTGTCGGACGAGTCCGACGTCGACGCCTACGTGCAGGGGACCGTCGAGCGCTTCGGCCGCATCGACGGCTTCTTCAACAACGCGGGCATCGAGGGCCGCCAGAACCTCACCGAGGACTTCACCGCCGCCGAGTTCGACAAGGTCGTCGCCATCAACCTGCGCGGCGTGTTCCTAGGGCTGGAGAAGGTGCTCGCCGTCATGCGCGCGCAGGGCTCCGGCATGGTCGTCAACACCGCCAGCGTCGGCGGGATCCGCGGCGTCGGCAACCAGTCCGGCTACGCGGCCGCGAAGCACGGCGTCGTCGGGCTCACCCGCAACTCGGCCGTCGAGTACGGCGAGTTCGGCATCCGCGTGAACGCGATCGCCCCCGGCGCCATCTGGACCCCCATGGTCGAGGCGTCGATGAAGCAGCTCAGCGCCGAGGACCCGCGGGGCGCGGCCGAGCAGTTCATCCAGGGCAACCCGACGAAGCGCTACGGCGAGGCCGAGGAGATCGCGTCCGTGGTCGCGTTCCTGCTCTCCGACGACGCGGCCTACGTGAACGCCGCCGTCCTGCCGATCGACGGCGGGCAGTCCGCGAAGTACTGATCCGCGGCATCGCGGCACCGCGGCACCGCGGGAGCCGGGGCCGGGCGTCGTCGTCCGGCCCTGGCCGCGTCCGCGGGTGGGGGATCGTGCCCGTGCGCTCAGCCGAAGGGCGGCGTCGGCACCTGGCACGTCACCGGCTGGCCGGGGGACGCGGTGGCGGTCGCGATCTCCCGCTTCCCGTCGATGAGGATCCGGCAGGTCAGCGCCTCGCCGTCCACGGGCGTGGCCTGCACGAACGCCCAGTCCTCCGCGGTGACGTAGGCCTCCGCCGACCACAGCCCCTCCCCGGCGTCGCGGCCCGCCGCCAGCGACGCGCGGCCGACGTCCTGGACGACGGACGGCCGGCCCCGCCGCGACGCCTCCGCGTACGCCACGTCCGTCAGCCCGCCGTCCGCGGCCTCCGTGGTGCTGACCTCGTAGGTGATGGCGTAGATGTCGGCGATGTCGTCGGCGATGTCCGAGCAGCCCGCGAGGGCGAGGGACAGGGCCGCGGCCGTGAGGACGGTCCCGGAGCGGACGACGGCACGACGGGAGGACGCGGGGTTCATGCACCCAGTGTCGCCCGCGGGCCCCGGGCGCCTCGTCCCCCGGAGGTGCCGGGATGCCGGCCGACGCGGCACCGCGGGACCACCGGCCGCATCGGATCCGGACGAGGTCCCGGACGTGGTCCCGGTCCCGCGGGGCGTCAGACCACCGCGCTGCGGAGCGGCGCCGTGGCGAACTCCCGCATGCCCTCCTCGAACGTCATCCGGGGCTCCCAGCCGAGCTCCGTGCGCAGCCGCTCCGACGACGCCGTGATGTGCCGCACGTCGCCGAGCCGGTACTCGCCGGTGGTGACGGGCGCCGATCCGCCGGCCTCCCGCGCGAGCGCCTCGGCCATCTCGCCGATGGTGTGCACCGTGCCGCTGCCGACGTTGAAGGCGCGGAAGGAGCCGGCCTCGTGATCCCCTGTCCAGGCGAGCGCCGAGAGGTTCGCGCCGGCGACGTCGCGGACGTGCACGAAGTCGCGACGCTGACGGCCGTCCTCGAAGACGCGCGGCGCCTCGCCGCGGGCGAGGGCCGAGCGGAACAGGGAGGCGACGCCCGCGTAGGGCGTGTTCTGCGGCATGCCCGGCCCGTAGACGTTGTGGTAGCGGAGCGCGGCGGCACGGCCGCCCGTGGCGCGGGTCCACGAGCTCGCGAGGTTCTCCTGCGCGAGCTTCGTGGTGGCGTAGACGTTCCGCGGGTCGAGGGGCACGTCCTCGCCGATGAGCGCGGGGACGAGCGGCTCGCCCGTCGCGGGATCCAGCGGGTCGAAGAGCCCGGCGTCGAGGTCGGCGACGCGGCGGGCCGGCGGCCGCACCGGCCCGGCCGCGCCCGCGTAGGCGCCCTCGCCGTAGACGACCATGGAGCTCGCGAGCACGAGCCGGTCGATGCCCGCGCGGGTCATCGCGGCCAGGAGCACGGCGGTGCCGCCGTCGTTGGTGGACACGTAGTCGGGCGCGTCGAGGAAGTCGACGCCGAGCCCGACCTTGGCGGCCTGGTGGCACACGACGTCGACGCCGTCGAGGGCGCGCGCGACCGCGTCCGGGTCGGTGACGTCGCCGCGCACCAGCTCGACGCGCGGATCCAGGTCCGGCTCGCCGCCGTGCACGTCGGCGCGGAGCGAGTCGAGGACGCGCACCCGGCGACCCTCCTCGAGGGCCGCGGTGACGATCGTGCCGCCGATGAAGCCCGCGCCGCCCGTGACGAGGAGGATCCCGTCGCTCACGAGCGCGCCTCCGTCGCAGCCGCCGCCGCGTCGCCCGTCGCACCCGTGACGGGACGCGCGAGCACCGAGGCGACCGCGTCCGCGTCGATGAGGGGGCGGCCGCGGTAGCCGGCCGGGATCGCGCGGACGACCGCCTCGATCGCCCGCACGATGCGCGGCTGCGCCTCCCGGAGGCGCGCGAACACCAGCTCGGCGGTGACCGCGTCGCCCTGCTCACCGGGCAGCGGCGCGAGGCCCGCGTCGGCGTCGGTGACGAACGACAGGTTGACGGTGCCGACGTTGAGCTCGGAGGCCAGGACGACCTCCGGGTACTGCGTCATGTTCACGATGTGGGCACCCGCCTGGCGGAACCACAGCGACTCGGCGCGCGTGGAGAACCGCGGCCCCTGGATGACGACGACGGTGCCCGAGGTGCGCAGCGGCCCCGCGGGATCGGCGCGGTCCCCGCCCTCGAGCTCGACCAGCGCCGCGGCCGCGGGGCCGTGCAGGGCCGGGTCGAACGGGTCGGCGGCGGACAGGTGCTGCACGACGCCGGCGTCGAAGAAGGTGTCCGGGCGGCCCCAGGTGCGGTCCAGGAGCTGGTCGGTGAGCACGAGCGATCCCGGCGGGTAGTCCGGCGAAGACGCCGCCCACGGCGGACGACGAGACGATGGCCGTCACGCCGAGCGACGCCAGCGCCCAGACGTTCGCCCGGTAGTCGATGAGGTGCGGCGCGACCGAGTGGTCGGCGCCGTGCCGCGTGAGGAACGCCACCCGGCGGCCGGCGAGCTCGCCGACGGTCACCTCGCTGGACGTCGGTCCGAACGGCGTCGCGACGCGGTGCGACTCGCTGGTGGCGGGGTCGAGCAGGGCGTACAGGCCGGATCCGCCGATGACGCCGATCTCGGCGCGGGGACGGGTGGTGGTCGCGTCGGCGGGTGCCGGGGCGGGGGTGTCGGTCACGGGTGCTCCTTCGAGGGCGGTTCCGGGGTTCGGGCGGGCGGGCGGCGGCGTGCCCGGTCGGGCCCGCTCCGTCCCGCCGAGGTGCGACGGGGGCTTCAGTTGAGCGGACGCGTCCCCTCGGGCAGCGTGCCGCCCGCGTAGAGGTCCTTCGCCGCGTCCTGGAGCGCCGTCAGCGCGACGCGCTGCGTCCACGGGCCGTAGGAGATGCGCGCGACGCCGAGCTCCTCGAAGCGGGCGGGGGAGAGGGAGCCGGGGATCCCGATGACGGTGAGGCGCTGCGGTCCGACGGCGTCGACCAGGGTGCGCACCTCGTCCTCCGTGAGCGGGCCGGGCACGAAGACGCTCGTGGCGCCCGCGGCGAGGTAGGCGCGCGAGCGCTCGACGGCGTCGGCGAGGACGTCGGACCGGTCGCGGTCCCCGGCCCGCACGTACGCGTCGGTGCGGGCGTTGAGGGCGAAGGGCACGCCCTCCGCCTCAGCCGCGGCGATAGCCGCCTCGACGGCGCGCACGGAGTCGGCGAGCGGCCGCATGCCGTCCTCCAGGTTCGCGCCGACGACGCCGACGCCGATGGCGCGGCGCACGGTCTCGCCGGCGTCGCCGTAGCCCGACTCGAGGTCGGCGGAGACGGGCTGCTCCACGGCGGCGACGATGCGGCCGATCATGTCGAGGTGCAGGTCGAGCGGGATCCGCTCGCCGTCCTCGTAGCCGAAGGTCGCGGCGATGGAGTGGCTCGCGGTGGCGAGGGCCCGGGTCTCGGGGAGCGCGGCGACCGCGGCGGCCGAGATCGCGTCCCACACGTTCACCACCCGGAGGAGCTCGGGTGCGGTGTGGAGGTCGACGAGGGTCTGCCCGCGGGCGGCGATGGTCATGGTCCGACCCTAGGGCGGCCGCCTGACGGTCGGGGGCGCGGGATCGGCGGATGGCCACCGCGTCTCGGGGATGATGGGGGCATGAGCACCGACCGCCCCGCCGGCCCCGCGCGACGTCGCGTCGAGGAGCACCGCGCGGCCGTGCGCGCCCTCCTCGCCCCGCTCGCGGACCTGCCCGGCGAGGAGCTGCCCGTCGACGCGGGCGCGCTCACGGCCGATCCGCACCGCTACGCCGACCGCGTGCTCGCCCACGACGTCACCAACCCCCTCGACCTCCCGCCGTTCCGGAACTCCCAGATGGACGGCTACGCCGTGCGCGCGGCGGACATCCGGGCCGCTTCGCCCGCGCGGCCGGTCGCCCTCCGCATCGCCGCGCGGATCCCCGCCGGCCGCGCCGCCCCGCCGCTCGCCCCCGGCACGGCCGCGCCCTGCATGACGGGCGCCCCCGTGCCGCCCGGCGCCGACGCGGTCGTGCCCGTCGAGGCCGCGACGCCGGACCGCTTCGTCGACGAGGCCGCGGTCGACGCGACGGTCTCCTTCACCGCTCCCGTCGACGCGGGCGCGTACGTCCGCGAGCGCGGCAGCGACCTCGCCGCGGGCCGCCCGCTGGTCGCCCGGGGGACGCGCCTCCTCCCCGCGCACTGGGGCGTCCTCGCATCGGCGGGCGTCGCCCGCGTCGTGGTCCGCCGCCGACCCGTCGTCCTGCTCCTCTCCACCGGCCTCGAGCTGCGCGGTCCCGGCGAGGAGCTCGCGCCCGGCCAGGTGCACGACGCCAACTCCGTCGCGCTGGCGGCGGCGCTGCAGGCCGCCGGCGCGGAGGTCCGCGCGCTGCGGGTCGCGTCCGACGAGCCCGACCGCGTGCGCGACGCGCTCCGCGCGGCCGCCGACGGCGTCGACCTCCTCGTCACCACGGGCGGCGTGAGCGCGGGCGCCTACGAGGTGGTGCGCGACGTCCTCGAGGGCGGCGGCGTGGAGTTCCGATCCGTCGCCGTGCAGCCGGGCGGGCCGCAGGGCCTCGGGACGGCGGACCTCGGCGGCGCCCGCGTCCCGGTGGTGGCCTTCCCCGGCAACCCCGTGAGCGCGCTCGTCTCGTTCGAGCTCTTCCTCCGCCCCGTGCTGCGCGCCCTCGCCGGGCACCCGCGCCCCGACCGCGCGTCGCAGGAGCTGCCGCTCGCCGAGGCCCTCGACTCGCCCGCCGGCAAGCACCAGGTGCGGCGCGGCCGGATCGACGCCGACGGCCGGGTGGTCCCGGTCGGCGGCCCCGGATCCCACCTGCTGCACGCGTACGCGACCGCCACCCACCTCGTCCACATCCCCGCAGGTCTCGACCGGCTCGAGGCCGGCGACGCCGTCACCGTCTGGAGCATCGATGACTGACCCCGGAGCCGGCGCGGACGTCGCGCCCGACCTCACCCACCTGCGGCCGGACGGATCCGCGCACATGGTCGACGTGACCGGCAAGGCGACCACGAAGCGCCGCGCCGTCGCGCAGGCCGTGCTCGTCACGCGGCCCGAGGTCGTCCGGGCCGTGATCTCCGGCGACCTGCCCAAGGGCGAGGCCGTCGGGACGGCGCGCATCGCCGGGATCATGGCGGCGAAGCGGACCTCGTCCCTCATCCCGCTCTGCCACCCGCTGCCGATCGGGCGCATCGAGATCGACATCGCGGGTGCGGACGACCGGCTCACGGTCGTCGCGTCGGTGAGCACCACGGGCGTCACGGGCGTCGAGATGGAGGCCCTGACCGCGGCCTCGGTCGCCGCGCTCACCCTCTACGACATGGTGAAGGCCGTCGACGCCCGGGCCGTGATCACCGACGTGCAGGTCCTGGAGAAGCAGGGCGGCAAGTCCGGCGACTGGGTGCGCGCATGAGCGGCGCGGATCCGCGCGGCCGGGCCGTCGTCATCGTCGCCTCCACTCGTGCCGCCGCGGGCGTGTACGAGGACCGGCACGGGGCCCGTCATCGCGGCGTGGCTGGCCGAGCGCGGCTTCGCGGTCGGCGGCCCGCTCGTCCGCGCCGACGGGCCGGGCGTGGGCGCGGCGCTCGCCGAGGCCGTCGCGGAGGGCGCGCGCGTGGTCCTCACCACGGGCGGCACGGGCGTCACGCCCACCGACCGCACGCCCGAGGCGACCGCCCCGCTGCTGGACCTCGAGATCCCGGGCATCGTGGAGGAGGTCCGCCGCGTCGGCGTGGCCCACACGCCCACCGCCGTGCTCACGCGCGGGCACGCGGGCGTCGCCGGCGGCTCGTTCGTCATGAACCTGCCGGGCTCGCCCGGCGGCGTGCGCGACGGGCTGGCCGTCCTCGACGGCGTCCTCGACCACGTCCTCGAGCAGATCCGCGGATCCGTCCACCCCGCGACGGATCCGGCCGCCGACCGGGGGGAGCGCGCGTGACCGCCGACCGGGTGCTGTTCGCGCGCATCGCGGGCGGGGCGATCCGCGTCGAGGACTGCGCCGACGCCGTGCGCGCCGACGACGCGGGCGCCGTGGTGACCTTCGAGGGCGTCGTGCGCGACCACGACGACGGGCGGGGCGTGCTCTGGCTCGACTACTCCGCGCATCCCGCCGCGCGCCAGGCGATCCGGCAGGTCGCCCTCGACGTCTCCGCCCGCTACCCGGACGTGCGCATCGCGGTGGAGCACCGGATCGGCCGGCTCGGCATCGGCGACGTCGCGCTCACCTGCGCCGTGTCCTCCGCGCACCGCGCCGACGCGTTCGCCGCCTGCGGCGTGCTCGTCGACGAGGTCAAGCAGCGGGTCCCCATCTGGAAGCAGCAGGCGTTCGACGACGGCTCGAGCGAGTGGGTCGCCTCGCTCGGGTGACCCGGTGCCGCCGTGGCTCAGCCGCCGGGCGCGGCCTCCGCGGCCCGCGCGGCTGCGGTGCGCCGGTCCTCGCGTCGCGCGCTCACGCAGCCGGCCGCCACGGCGACGACCAGCAGCGACTGCACGACCGCCAGCAGGACCTCCGCCGTCTGCTCGGGGATCGGGAGCGCCGAGGGCGCGGATCCGGAGGCCGCGCCGAGGAGGACCGTCGCGTCGACGGCCGCGTGGACGACCATGACGGGCCACAGGCGGCCCGTGACCCGGCGCATCCAGCAGCAGGCGGCGCCCACGACGGCGAGGTAGGCGACCTGCAGCGCGAGCTCGGGGGCGGGCATGCCGCCGACGAGGCTGCCGGGGACGTGACCGAGGGCGAACGCGCCGCTCGTGATGCCCAGCGCCGCGAGCTCGCCGTGGCGCGCCCGGACGGCGACGAGCAGCACGCCACGGATCAGCAGCTCCTCGCCGACGCCCACGAGGCCCGTGCTCACCACGACGACCAGGACCGTCGTCGCGGGGATCGCGCCCCACGCCACGGACGTCGCCCCGAGGACCGGGAGAAGGACGAGGAGCACCGGGAAGGCGAGGAGCCACGGCCGGCGCGGTGACATCGCGAGCGTCGAGCGCTCCCGCCAGATGACGGCCTGGTCGCCCACCCACCACACGTGCAGGAGGAGACCGCCCACCGCGAGAGTCACCGGGATGACGTGGCCGAGCACCAGGCGGCTCGTCGCGTCGCGCTCGCCCGCGAGGCCCTCGAGGAGCCCGCCCAGGCCGACGGTGACCACGAGGTACGCGACGACGAGGGCCCAGGCGGTCCGGAGCGGGCGGCGCGCAGGATCGACGGGGACGGTCATCGCGCTCTCCTCGGGGTCGGGGCGGAGGTGACGACGCTATCCGGCGGCCCGGCACCGCCCTCCCGCGCGTCCCCAGCCCGCGGCGGCGCGACCCCGCCGTCCCGGTCGGCGGAGGCGCCTGGGGACGATCGGGCGCAGGGGACCGGCGTCCGCGCTAGCGTCCGCACGGGATCCGGGAGGTCGGTCGTGCGGTTCGTCATCCGGGAGGCGCGGGTCGCGTCGGCCCGCCGCGGGCGGCACGGGCGGCCCGTCCTCCCCGTGAGGCCGCAGACGGTCCTGATGTCGGCGGGCTGGGTGGTGATGGTCGGGTCCCCGCTCGCCGCGGGGGCGCCGCGGCTGCTCCTCGTCGTGTTCGCGGTCGGCCTCGTCCTCGCGCTGGCCGGGGTCGTGGTCGCGGGCGTGCGGACGCTCCGTCGCGGGCTGCGGCTCCACCGGGCACGGCGGGCGGCCGCGCGCACCGGTCACCCGCCCCGGCCCCGCCCGATGGACGCGAGCGGGGCCGCGGAGCTGTCGCTCGTCCTGTCGCTCGCCACGATGGTGGTCGCCTCCGCCGTCGTGGGCGACACGACGCCCGGGACCGCGGTCGCGCTCGCCGCGGGGTCGCTCGTGGTGGGTGTCGCGGCGGGCTCGGCCGTCCGCGTGCGCGGGCTCCGGCGCCTGCGTCGGTGGAAGGCGTGCGCGACGAGCGGCGCCGTAGGGCCCCGGCCGGAGGAGACGGGAGCGGCCTGACCGCTGCCCGCGCTCCGCTACCCGCGCTCCGCCGACCGCGCCCCCCGGTCCGGGCGGATCCGCCTCACCCGTCGAGCGCGCCACCGACGTGCTCGCGGAGGAGCGTCTCGAGCGCGGTGCGCTGGGCGTCCTCCAGGTGCGCCGGGAGCGTGTGCGCGTCGCCGGCGTGCAGATGGGCGCCCTCCACGCGGATCGCGGTCGGATCGAGGCCGGCGATCGGCGTCGCCACCGGCTCCTCCATGAGGTCCTTCGAGCGGATCGCGGTGCCGGTGACGACGACCCCGTACGGCCCGCCGAGGGTCTGGTCGGTCACCGTGAAGAGGACCTGCTCCTCCGCAGGGAGGGCCAGCGCCTTCGTCAGCCGGGCCATGTGCTTGCGGTGCCGCGGATCGTCCGGCAGCCGCACCACGTCGCCGAGCTCGAGCTCCGCGATGCGGCCGATGAGGCCACGGGCGCGGGGCACGGCCGCGGGCAGCGACCGCGAGGTCCGCGCGTCGTGCTCGAGGGTGAGGGCGACGGCCCGCTCCAGCGCCCCGAGGAGGACGGGCCGCGCGTCCGGAGGGAGCAGGTGGTCGACGTGCTGCCAGGCGAATCCCCCGGCGGCCGCCGCGACGGTCGCCGCCGCCGACGCGGCGGGGCCCTCCGGGCCGCGGACCAGCGGGATCCGCCGCACGGGCGCACGGAGGATCACCCCGGACGGCGCGTCCCGCACGTGCACGGCGCGATCGGTCACGAGGAAGCCCACCGCCTCCCGGGAGCGCGTGAGGCGGTTCATCGCGTGGTAGCCGAGGAACGCCACGGGGCGCTCCGCGGAGCCGGCGAGCAGCTGCGTCGCGGCCCGCTCGAACACCTCGACGGCGTCCTCGAACGGGTGCGGCACGGCCGCGGGCACGAAGACGAGCCGCGCGATGCGGGGATCGCCGATGGTCGCCTGCCCGACCTCCCCGACGAGGCGTCCCCACTCGGCGTCGGGGCCGACCTCGTCGTCGCCCGCGTCGTCGTCCGGATCCGTCATGGTGCCCCCGTCGTCGATCGTCGCGACGAGCATGTCAGGCACCGTGCGCCGGCGGAAGGGCGGCGCCCCCGGACGCTCGGGCCCGTGCGCGTCAGGCGGCCGACGCGGCGTCCCCGGCGGCGATCCGCTCGGCCCGGCGGGCGCGGCCGCCCGCCAGCTGCAGCACGAGCGCGACCAGGGCGCTCGCCGCGACGAACGCGCCGTAGACGGTGAGCACGGCGGGCAGGCCGTCGGCCTCCACGAAGACCCCGGCGACGATGCTCGGGATCCCGAACGCCAGGTAGCTGGCGACGTAGACGGAGGAGAGGAGGCTGGCGCGCTGGTCGACGGGCGCCTCCGCGAGCACCAGCCGGAGGCCCGCCTGGAAGCCCGCGCCGAAGCCGACGCCGCCGACGACCGCGGCCGCGGCGAAGAGGGGGAGCGACGCCGTCCAGATGGCCGCGACGAGGCCGACCGGGCCGAGCACCAGCGCCACGACGCCCACGATGAGGCTGCGGCGGGCGTCGCGCGTGCGAATCACGATGCCGGTGATCGCGCCCGTGCCGGTGAACAGGGCGATCGCGGCGCCCGTGAGCGCGGCGCTGTGCAGGCCGAAGGTCGTGCCGAGCACGGAGCCGATGAACGCGAGGAACATGCCGCCGAGCGCCCAGCTGGCGATCATGCCGCCGACGACGGCGGTGAAGACGGAGCGCGCGGCGCGCGGCACGGCCACCGACGGGACGAGCGAGCGGAGCGCGCCCGCGCGCCGCGGCTGCCGCTCGGGCACCACGGCCACGGCGACGCCCGCGGCGAGCATGAGCCCGGCGAGCACGAGGAACACCGTCTCCTCGGGGGCGGGCCCGTACGCGACGAGGAAGCCGCTGCCCAGGGCGCCGACGGTCAGCGCGGCGGGCGGCACCACGCCGTTGAGGAAGGCGGCGAGGCCGGACCGGCGGACGGGCTGATGGTCGATCATGCCGGCGCCGAGGGCCCCGGTCGCCAGGCCGATCGCGAGGCCCTGCAGGATGCGTGCGACCACGAGCGCGAGCCCGTCCTCGGCGAAGGCGAACACGAGCATCGCGGCGATGGAGACGGCCAGCGCCCCGAGGATCACGGGCCGGCGGCCGATGTGGTCGGACAGCCGCCCGGCGGTCAGCAGGGTCGCGAGGAGGCCGGCGACGTAGACGGCGAACACGACCGTGAGCACCACGGGCGGCAGCGCCCACTCCTCCTGGTACACGGGGTAGAGCGGCGAGGGCGCGGCGCCGCTGGCGACCAGCACGAGCAGCGTGAGCGCGTAGACCACGAGGCCCACGGGGGAGTCGCGGCGGGGCGACGCGAGCGCGGTGGATCCGGCGGCGGTGGGCGTGGATGCGGTGTCGGTGCTGCCGGTGGTCATGTGCGCTCCTCGCGGTGGGCGGATCCCCGCGGCCGGACGGGGCGGGCCGCTCCCCGTCGAGCGCGCGACCCCGATCGGGTCACGAGGAGGGGCAACGACGGACCGCTCGCGGGAATTCCCCGGGTGGAGACCACCTAGGCTCGTCCGGTGGCCCATCTGCTGGGAGCCGAAGCGCTCCACCTCGAGTTCCCGACGCGCGTGATCTTCGACGACGTGACCATCGGGGTGAACGAGGGCGACCGCATCGGCATCGTCGGACGCAACGGCGACGGCAAGTCGACCCTCCTCTCCCTCCTCGCCGGGCGGCTCGAGCCCGACCGCGGCCGCGTCACGCGCCGCCGGGGCGTCACCATCGGCGTGCTCGACCAGAGCGACACCCTGCCCGACGGCCAGACCGTCGGCGAGGCCATCGTCGGCGGCATCGACGAGCACGAGTGGGCGGGCAACCCGCTCGTCCGCGACGTGATCGACGGGCTCGCCTCGGACGTGCCGTGGGACGCGGACGTCGCCCAGCTCTCCGGCGGCCAGCGCCGCCGGGTCGCGCTGGCGAAGCTCCTCATCGGCGACCACGACATCCTGTTCCTCGACGAGCCCACCAATCACCTCGACGTGGAGGGCATCGCCTGGCTCGCCGGCCACCTCCGCCGCCGCTGGGCGCCGAGCTCCGGCGGCCTCATCGTCGTGACCCACGACCGGTGGTTCCTCGACGAGGTCGCGAACGCCACCTGGGAGGTGCACGACCGGCTCATCGAGCCGTTCGAGGGCGGGTACGCGGCGTACATCCTGCAGCGCGTCGAGCGCGACCGCAGCGCCGCGGTCTCCGAGGCGAAGCGCCAGAACCTCATGAAGAAGGAGCTCGCGTGGCTGCGCCGCGGCGCGCCCGCGCGTACGGCGAAGCCCAAGTTCCGCATCGAGGCGGCCAACGCCCTCATCGCCGACGAGCCGCCCGCGCGCGACACCGTCTCGCTCGCCTCCATGGCCATGCAGCGGCTCGGCAAGGACGTGGTCGACCTGCTCGACGTGTCCGTCAGCTACGGCGACAAGCAGATCCTGAAGGACGTCGAGTGGCGCATCGCGCCGGGGGAGCGCACCGGCATCCTCGGCGTCAACGGCGCCGGGAAGTCGACGCTGCTGTCGCTCGTCGCCGGGTCGCTGCAGCCCACGAGCGGCCGGGTCAAGCGCGGCAAGACCATCAAGGTGGCCGTGCTCACGCAGCAGCTCGACGAGCTGAAGGACGTGCTGGAGGACCGCGTGTCCACCGTCATCGGCCGTCAGCGCACCACGTACGTCGCGGGCGGCAAGGAGATGACCCCGGGTCAGCTCCTGGAGCGCCTCGGCTTCACCGAGCGCGCAGCTGTCCACCCCGGTGAAGGACCTGTCGGGCGGCCAGAAGCGGCGCCTGCAGCTCCTCCTCATCGTGCTCGACGAGCCGAACGTGCTCATCCTCGACGAGCCAACCAACGACCTCGACACCGACATGCTCGCCGCGATGGAGGACCTGCTCGACTCCTTCCCCGGCACGCTCCTCGTCGTCAGCCACGACCGGTACCTCATCGAGCGCGTCACCGACCAGCAGTACGCGGTCATGAACGGGAACCTCCGCCACCTCCCGGGCGGCGTGGAGCAGTACCTGAAGCTCCGGTCGCAGCCCGGCAACGCGGAGAAGGCGACCGTCGCGCGACCCGACGAGGTCGGCGGCCAGGCCACCGCGACGCTCGGCGGATCCGGCGGCTCCTCGCTGCAGGGCGCGGAGCTCCGGAACGCGCAGAAGGAGCTGGCGAGCATCACGCGGAAGCTCGAGAAGGCCGACACCCGCCGCCGCCAGGCGCTCGACGCGATGGCGGAGCACGATCCGAACGACTACGACGGCCTGGGGAAGCTGAACGAGGGCGTCCGCGCCATCGAGGCCGACGTGGAGGCGCTCGAGAGCCGCTGGATGGAGCTCAGCGAGCTGCTCGAGGGCTGATCCGCCCGTCCTCGGCAGGCGTCGGGGCTCCCCGGGACCTGCGGGGACATCGTCCCGTCGGGTGCCCGTGGGCCGTGAGCCCGCCCGCGGCCGTCACGGCGCCGCGGCGCACCGTCCGTCCGTCAGTAGGCGAGGAGGCGGCCGGGCGTCGTCAGGGTGATGAGGCCGTCCGTCGACCAGGTCGCGGTGACGTCGCCCGTGATCGTGCCGACGGAGCCGTCGCGGTTGCGCGACGGGAACACGGTCGTCCACGCGATGCGGAGGCCCGTGCTGGAGACCTGGTCGGGCGTGCCGCAGGTGAGCACCGCGGATCCGCCGTCCGGGAAGACCAGCAGGCAGAGGTCGCCCGTCACGGTGCGGGCGGCGTAGAGCCCGACGCTCGTCTGCACGCCGCGCACGGAGGCGTTATCCACGTCCGCGCGCACCTGGCGCGGCGGCAGGTCGGTGTCGGTCTGCTCGGAGTCGAGGATCGCGCCGATCGGGCGGCTACGGGTGTCCGACAGCGACTCCGGGCCGAGCAGCGCGGGCGAGGCCGACGCGTTCGGCGAGGTGCCGGTCGTGCCCGTGGAGGCGGCGCCGGATCCGCCCGTCCGCGGGAGATCGGAGGCGGCACTGTCCGAGCGGTCCGCGGCGGCGCCCGCACCCTCCTCCGGGGCGGCGGTGCCGAGGCCGGTGCCCACGGCGACGCCGGCGAGGAGGCCCACCGCGAGGGCGGCGCAGGCTCCGAGCAGCGCGACGGGGAGGCGGGGGCGCCGGGGCGCCGGGTCCGCGTCCGTGCCCGGGTCGTGGTCGTCTTCCGCCTGGTGCTCGGCGTCCCGGATCCCGCCCTCGCGATCGTCGTCCGGGCCGTCGCCCCGGGCGGTGCGCTCGCGGCGGTCGAGCTCGGCGGCGGCGCGGATCCAGCGCTCGTCCGACTCGTCGGCACCCTGCGCGTAGACGCGGCGGCGGAGCTCCGCGTCCGGCAGCGCGCCGAGCTCCTCGACCGCGTCCTCGCCGTCCTGGTGCATGGAGCACCTCCTCCTCCGCCGACCCTGCCACATCCCGCGGAGGCACGGGAGCGGGGGACGGCCCGCGGACCCCGCCGCGGCATCCGGAGGCAGCCCGCCATGGCCCCGTCGCGTCCCGGCGGCGTCCCGGCGGCGTTCCCGCGATGTCCTCGCGGTGTCCCCGTGTTACGCCCCGGTTCGACACGCGACCGCCCCCGCGCCTACCGTCGAGGTGCTGCAGGGCCGCGGCGACCGGTCGGCGCCGGCGTCCCGCACCGCATCCGCGGCACGGAGCCGCCCGCGCGCGCCGCTCGGCATCGCCGCGGAGACCCGCATCATGGTGCCGCCGCGCGTGCCGACGCACCGCCCGCGCTCCCCACCCGGACGGCCGTCCGCGCCCGCCGCGTCCGCCCGACCAGCCCCCGCAACATGCACCCCGCACCAGGCACCCGCACCCCCGCACCACCCGGACAGCACCGGTTCCCGCACGACCGAGAGGATCCCCATGACCACCCCCGCACCCCTGATCGACGCCCCGAAGCGGCGGAACCGCCTCGGCCTCATCATCGGCGCGGTCGTCGTCGTCCTCGCCGTCGTCGCGGCCGTCCTCTTCGCGACCGGCGCGTTCGACGGCCGCGGCAAGGCCGTCCGGATCGGCGTGGTCGGCGCGAGCGACCCGCAGTGGCAGCCGTTCGTCGACGCGGCGAAGGAGGAGGGCATCGACGTGGAGGTCGTCAACTTCTCCGAGTACACGCAGCTGAACCCGGCGCTGTCCGAGGGCGAGATCGACCTCAACCAGTTCCAGCACCTCGTCTACCTCGCGCAGTACAACGAGGGCGCGGGCGACGACCTCACGCCCGTCGGCGCCACGGCCATCTACCCCCTCGCGCTGTACTCCTCGAAGCACGCGTCGGTCGACGAGATCCCCGAGGGCGGCACGGTCGTCGTCCCCAACGACGAGTCGAACCTCGCCCGCAGCCTCCTGGTGCTCCAGAGCGCCGGCCTCGTCACCCTCGAGGGCGGCGGATCCAGCATCTCCACGCTCGACGACATCGACCAGAACGCCTCCAAGGTCACGGTCACCACGGTCGACGCGGCGCTCACCGCCACGTCGCTGCCCGACGCGGACGCCGTCATCATCAACAACGACTTCGTCCCCGACGCCGGCCTCACCTCCGACGACGCCATCGCGCAGGACGACCCGAGCGACCCCGCCTCGCTCGCCTACGTCAACGTCTTCGCCGCCCGCGCGGACGACGCGTCGAACGAGACGTACCTGCGGCTCGCCCGCATCTTCGAGGACACGCCCGCCGTCATCGACGCCCTCGTCGAGAACTCGGGCGGCACCGCTGTCCCGCTGAAGACCCCGGCGGACGAGCTGCGGAGCATCCTCGCCACCACCGAGGAGGACGTCGCGGCGAGCAAGGCGGCGGAGTGACGGACGCCCGTCCCGCGGGCTCCGGCCCCGACGCCGATCCCCGTCCCGCCCGGGACGGGGAGCCCGTCGTGCCGCACGTCTCCCTGCGGGGCGTCGGCAAGCGGTACCCGCCGCGCGCGAAGGGCGAGCCGGCCCTCGACGCGCTCGCGGACGTCGACCTCGACATCCGCCGCGGCGAGGTGTTCGGCATCATCGGCTACTCGGGTGCCGGCAAGAGCACGCTCGTGCGGCTCGTGAACGCGCTCGAGCTCCCGACGTCGGGCTCCGTCTCCGTCGACGGGCGCGAGATCCAGGACCTCCCCGAGCGGGAGCTCCGGAGGCTCCGGCTCGGCATCGGCATGGTCTTCCAGCAGTTCAACCTCTTCACCTCGAAGACCGTGTGGGGCAACGTCGCGTACCCGCTGTCCGTGGCGGGCATGCCGAAGGACCAGCAGCAGCGCCGCATCAGCGAGCTCCTGCACTTCGTCGGCCTCGCCGACAAGGCGCACGCCCGGCCCGACGAGCTGTCCGGCGGCCAGAAGCAGCGCGTCGGCATCGCCCGGGCGCTCGCGACCAGCCCGGCGATCCTGCTGGCCGACGAGGCCACGAGCGCGCTCGACCCGGAGACCACGAGCGAGGTCCTGGCGCTCCTGCGGCGGGTCAACGAGGAGCTCGGCGTCACCATTGTCGTCATCACGCACGAGATGGAGGTCATCAAGTCCATCGCCGACCGCGTGGCGGTGATGGACTCCGGCCGCGTCATCGAGCAGGGCGAGGTGTTCGACGTGTTCTCGCGCTCGTCGAGCGACGCCGCGCGCCGCTTCGTGTCCACCGTCGTCGCGGGCGTGCCCGAGGCCGACGAGGTCGCCCGGCTCCGCGCCCGGCACCCCGGCCGCCTGGTCACGCTGTCCTTCGCGGACGGCGGGGCGACGCAGACGGAGGTGTTCCGGGCGCTCGCGGGCGCCGGCATCGCCTTCGAGGTCGTCCACGGCGGCATCACCGACATCCAGGGCCGCACCTTCGGCAACCTGACCCTCGCGCTCACCGGCGACCCGGAGCGCATCGACGAGGTGCTCGCGGCCGACCGCGCCGGCGTCACCGTGACGGAGGTCTGAGATGGACGCGCTGACCCCGCTCCTGCCCCTCCTCGGCCGCGCCACGGTCGAGACGCTCACGATGGTGCTGCTCACGCTCCTGTTCGGCGGGCTCGGCGGCCTCGTCATGGGCCTCGGCCTGTACCTGACGCGCGCCGGCAGCCTCTTCGCGAACCGGCCCGTGTTCGCGGTGCTGAACGTGGTGGTCAACACCTTCCGGCCGATCCCGTTCATCATCTTCCTCGTCGCCGCGCAGCCCCTCGCCCGGCTCGCGACGGGCAGCGGCATCGGGCAGCCGGCGATCATCTTCACCCTGTCGCTCGCTGCCTCCTTCGCGATCAGCCGGATCGTCGAGCAGAACCTGCTCACGGTGCAGCCCGGCGTGATCGAGGCGGCCCGCTCGGTGGGCGCGAGCCCGGTGCGGATCGTCTTCACCCTGCTGATCCCGGAGGCCCTCGGCCCGCTGGTCCTCGGCTACACGTTCGTCTTCGTCGGGATCGTCGACATGACGGCCGTCGCGGGCGCGGTCGGCGGCGGCGGGCTCGGCGACTTCGCGATCGTGTACGGCTACCGGCAGTTCGAGCCGGTCGTCACCTGGTCGGCGGTGCTCATCATCATCGTGCTCGTGCAGGTGGTGCAGTTCGTCGGCAACCGGCTGGCGCGCGCGGCGCTGCGCCGCTGATCCGCGTCGCACTTCCGCGCCGCGGCCGTCCCGTCCCCTAGCGGAGCGAGGCGGCCGCGGCGCGCACGTGCCGGGTGAGGTCGGCGAGCACGGGGGAGTCCACGCTCCAGCGCTGCCAGTGCAGCGCCACGTCCACGTGGGACGCCTCGTCGAGCCGCACGAGCACGCCCCGGCGCACGAGGTCCTCGGCCTGGAGGTCGGGCAGCATGCCCCAGCCCATGCCGAGCGTGACCGCCGTGACGAACTCGGCCGACGAGGGCACGTAGTGCCGCGGCTGGCCGACGGGCGCGCGCCGGCCGCGGAGCCAGCGGTCCTGCATGGCGTCCTTGCGGTCGTACATGACGAGGGGCGCGGTCGCCAGCGCGCCGGGCGTCGGCCCGTCGGGCAGGTGGGCGTCGCGGTAGGCGGGCGTCGCCACCGCCCGGTACCGCATCCGGCCGAGGCGCTCCGACGTGCAGCCCTGCACGGGGTCGCGGACGCTCGTGACGGCGGCCATGGCGGTGCCGTCGCGCAGCAGGTCGAGCGAGTGGTGCTCGTCCTCCCGGAGGACCTCGACGGCCTGCCCGGTCTCGGCCGCGAGGGCGGCGAAGGCGGGCAGCAGCCAGGACGCGAGCGAGTCCCCGTTCACCACCACGGGCACCGCCGCGGTGCCGGCGCGCGGGGTCTCGCCGTCGCCGAGTCCGAGGAGCCCGTCGAGGTCTCGCTCGAGCAGCAGCACCTGCCGCGCGTGCCGGAGGACGGCGTCGCCCGCCTCGGTGGTGGTCGCGGGCCGGGTGCGGCGCAGGAGCACGCGGCCCGTGCTCCGCTCGAGGGCCGTGATGCGCTGGCTCACCGCGGACGGCGTCAGCCGCAGCGCACGGGCGGCCGCGTCGAGCGTGCCCGTGTCGATGACGGCGGCCAGGGTGCGCAGGTGCTCGGTGCGGATGTCCATCATCAGCGATGCTAATGGTGCTCCAGCAACGTGAGCTGGTCTGATGGGCAGGCGATGCCTACCGTGGGGGCATGCACCCGCTCGCGCACGCCCTCTCCGGCTTCGGCCTCGGCTTCTCCCTCATCGCCGCCATCGGCGCGCAGAACGCCTTCGTCCTGCGCCAGGGCACGCGTCGGGAGCACGTCCTCGCGGTCGTCCTCATCTGCGCGGTCTCCGACGTGATCCTCATCGGGCTGGGCGTGGCGGGGGTCGGCGCCGTCATCGAGGCCGCTCCGGTGGCGATCGTCGTGATCCGCGTCCTCGGCGCCTGCTTCCTCGCCGGCTACGCGGCCCTGTCCCTGCGCCGCGCCGTCGCGCCCGCGGGCCTCGCCGTCGCCGCGTCCGCGCCGCAGGCCCTCGGCGCCGTGGTCGCCGCGTGCCTCGCGCTCACGTGGCTGAACCCGCACGTCTACCTCGACACGGTCCTCCTCGTCGGATCGGTCGCCGCGGGCCACGGCGACGGCCGCTGGGCGTTCGGCGTCGGCGCGATGATCGCCAGCTGCGTCTGGTTCACGCTCCTCGCCACCGCGGCGCGCGTGTTCGCGCCCCTGCTCGCCCGCCCGTCGGCCTGGCGCGTGCTCGACACCGTGATCGCCGTCGTGATGCTGGTGCTCGCCGTGCAGATCCTGCTGCCGCTCGTGCCGGAGCAGCTCGCGGAGGGGGCGCGGGTCCTCGTCGCCACGGCGATCTGCCTGGCGCTCGCGGGGGCGGTCGCCGCCGGGGCCGGGCTCCGGCGTCGTCGCGCGGGCGCGGATGCTCCCGCGGACGCGGACGCGGACGAGGACGCGGACGCGGGTGCTTCCGCGGACGCGGTCGACCCCCTGTCGGCGGACTCGGCGGCCCCTGTGGGGCCCGCCCCCGCCTCCCCGGTCGGCAGCTCCGCCCCCACGGCCTGAGGGCGGCGCCGCGCCCGGGACGCCGCGCGGCCCTCGGCTCGGAACACCCGGGGCCCTCCCGCTGTTGGACCCGGCATGACCGTCCCGCTCTCCATCCTCGACCTCGCCCCCATCGCCCCCGGGGAGACCGCCCGCGACAGCTTCGCCGCCTCCGTGGCGCTCGCCCAGCAGGCCGAGCGCAGCGGCTACCGCCGGGTCTGGTACGCGGAGCACCACAACATGGCGTCCATCGCGTCCAGCGCCACGAGCGTCCTGATCGCGCATGTCGCCAGCCAGACGTCGACGATCCGCCTCGGCTCCGGCGGCGTGATGCTCCCCAACCACTCGCCGCTCACCATCGCCGAGCAGTTCGGCACGCTCGAGACGCTGCACCCGGGCCGCATCGACCTCGGCCTCGGCCGCGCACCCGGCAGCGACCAGGCCACCTTCCGGGCGCTCCGGCGCGACCCCGCGTCGTCCGACCGCTTCCCCGAGGACGTCGTGGAGCTGCAGGGCTTCCTCGCCGGGGAGAGCCAGGTCCCCGGCGTCGCCGCGACCCCGGGCGCGGGCACCCGCGTGCCCCTCTACATCCTCGGGTCCTCGCTCTTCGGCGCCCAGCTCGCGGCCGCCCTCGGCCTGCCGTACGCGTTCGCCTCGCACTTCGCGCCCGACGCCCTGCTCGAGGCCGTGCGGATCTACCGCCGCGACTTCCGCCCGTCGGAGCAGCTCCAGGAGCCGTACGCCATCGCCGGCATCAACGCCATCGCCGCCGACGACCGCGCCGACGCGGAGCGACAGTTCCAGCAGGTCCGCCGCGCGCGGCTCGTGATGCTGCTCCGCCAGAGCGGGCAGATCCCCGCCACCCAGACCTTCACCGACGAGGAGCTCGACCGGCTCCTCGAGGCGCCCGTCGGGGCGCACGTCGCCAGCATGATGACCTACACGGGCATCGGCACGGGCGCCGAGGTCTCCGACTACGCGAACCGGTTCGCCGAGCGGGCGGGCGTCGACGAGGTCATCGTCGGGCACGCCTCGCAGCGGACGCCCGAGCGCCTCCGCTCGGCCGAGCTGCTCGCCGACGCGCACGCCCTCGTCGCCGCGTAGTCCGACCCGTGCCCGCCGACCCCGCATCCGGCGACGCCGTGCCCGTCCACGTCGCGGCGGTCCACGCCGCCCAGTCCGGTGCCGCGTCCGTCGCTGACGCGCCCGTCGGCCCGCGCGCGTCCCTGGCCGCCCTCCGGGCCGACACGCTCGCGCTCATCCGCGGGCTCGACCGCGACGTGGCGGCCATCGTCGAGGCACGGCGGGACGCCAACTCCGACGACGAGCACGACCCGGAGGGCGCGACCCTCGCCTTCGAGCGCTCGCAGTCGGACGCGATGATCCACGAGGCGCGCGCCCGCCTGGACGACATCGACGCGGCCGTCGCACGACTCGACGCCGGCACCTACGGCCGCTGCGAGGCGTGCGACGAGCGGATCCCGGCCGGCCGGCTCGAGATCCGTCCGGCCGCCCGCCGCTGCGTCGCGCACGCCTGAGCGTCGCCGCGGAAGCTGCGGTCGCTCGGATCAGGTCAGGTCGTCGTCCAGGTCGAGGATCAGCTGGCGGAGGAGCCCCGCCAGCGTGTCGCGGTCGGCGGCGGGCATCGTCTCCAGCAGGTCGGCCTCCTCGGCGACCAGCCGCGTGATGGCCGTGTCGACGCGCGTGCGCCCGGCGTCCGACATGACCACGAGGATCCCGCGCCCGTCGTGCGGGTCCGTCCGGCGCTCCACGAGCCCGCGGGCGACGAGCCGGTCGATGCGGTTCGTCATGGTGCCCGAGGAGACGAGCGTCTGCTGCAGGAGGGCCTTGGGGCTCAGCTGGTAGGGATCGCCCGCGCGCCGGAGCGCCGAGAGCACGTCGAACTCCCACGACTCGAGCTCCGACTCCTGGAAGGCGGACCGGCGGGCGCGCTCGAGCAGCCGCGACAGGCGTCCGACGCGCGACAGCACCTCGAGGGGTGAGAAGTCGAGGTCGGGCCGCTCGCCCCGCCACGCGTCGACGATGCGGTCGACCTCGTCGCGGCTGGGCATGCCCCCATCATGCCGGTCCGCGGACATCCGCCCGGCCGAGCGGCGCACCGCGGTCTGGCAGACTCGACCTGCGCACGGCCGGGCCGTGGAGCGGTCCGCCTTGGTGTAACGGCAGCACTTCAGCCTTTGGAGCTGTGAGGTCCAGGTTCGAATCCTGGGGGCGGAGCGACGCCCGCCGGCCGCGCCGGACGACGGAACGCGAGACGCAGGGAGATCGTCATGACCGACTCAGACAGCACGCCGAGGACCCGCGAGATCCCCATCGTCACGGGCGAGCTCGATGTCGACGGCGAGCCGCGCAGCCCCTCGATCGCGGTCGTGATCCTCGCGGCCGGCCAGGGCACGCGCATGCGCTCGCGCCTCCCCAAGGTGCTGCACGCGCTCGCCGGGCTGCCGCTCGTCGGCCATGTGCTCGCGACCGCGGAGGAGCTGGGCGCCCGCCACGTCGTCACCGTCGTCCGCCACGAGCGCGACCAGGTCGTCGAGGTCGTCCGTGCGCTCTCCCCCGACGCCCTCGTGGTCGACCAGGACGAGATCCCGGGCACCGGCCGCGCGGTGGAGGTGGGCATCACGGCCCTGCCCGACGGGTTCACCGGCCAGGTCGTCGTGCTGTCCGGCGACGTCCCGATGCTCGACGCGGCGACCCTCCGCTCGCTCGTGTCCGCGCACCGCCAGGCCCGCAACGACCTGACCCTGCTCACCGCCCGCCTCGCCGACCCCACCGGCAACGGGCGGATCATCCGCGGCGAGGACGGCGCGTTCCAGGCCATCGTCGAGCAGAAGGACGCCACGGGCGACCAGCTCCGCATCGACGAGGTCAACGCGGGCGTCTACGTCTTCGATGCGGAGGCGCTGCGGCAGACCCTGGGCGCCATCGGCACCGAGAACGCGCAGCGGGAGAAGTACCTCACCGACGCGGCCGACGTCATCCGCCGCGCGGGCGGCGCCATCGAGGCCCTGCCCGTGCGCGACAGCTGGCTCGTCGCCGGCATCAACGACCGGGTGCAGCTCACGGCGGCCGCGACGGAGCTGAACGCGCGCATCATCCGGCGCTGGCAGCTCGCGGGCGCCACCATCCAGGACCCGCGCACCACCTGGATCGACGTGAAGGCCACGCTCGCCGCCGACGTGACCGTCCTCCCCGGCACGCAGATCCTCGGCGCGAGCACGGTGGCGGCCGGCGCCACGGTCGGCCCCGACACCACCCTCCGCGACACGGAGGTCGGCGAGGACGCCGAGGTGCGGCGCACGGACGCGGAGCTCTCCGTCATCGGCGCCCGTGCGAAGGTCGGCCCGTTCTCGTTCCTCCGCCCGGGCACGCGCCTCGGCGACGACGGCAAGATCGGCGCCTACGTCGAGACGAAGAACGCGGAGATCGGCGCGTCCAGCAAGGTCCCGCACCTCAGCTACGTGGGCGACGCGACCATCGGCGAGCACACCAACATCGGCGCCGGCGCGATCTTCGCGAACTACGACGGCGTCTCGAAGCACCGCACGGAGGTGGGCGACCACGTGCACGTGGGCTCGCGGAACGTCTTCGTCGCACCCGTTAGGATCGGTACCGGCTCCTACACGGGTGCCGGTGCCGTCATCCGCAAGGACGTCCCGCCCGGCGCACTCGGCATCTCGGTGGCGCCGCAACGCAACATGGTCGGCTGGACCGAGGCCAAGCGACCGGGCACCCCCGAGGCCCGGGCCGCCGTCGAGGCCGCCGACGGCGCGAGGGACGACTCGTCCGACGCCCAGCACACCGAGCAGCACTGACGAGACGGAGTCCCGTGTCCGCAATCAAGACCGCCGGAGAGAAGCGGCTCGTGCTCGTCACGGGGCGAGCGCACCCCCAGCTCGCCGAGCAGATCGCGGAGGAGCTCGAGACCACCCTCGTGCACACCGACGCGCGGACCTTCGCCAACGGCGAGCTCTACATCCGGTACGACGAGAGCGTCCGCGGCAGCGACGCGTTCGTCATCCAGGCGCACACGGCGCCCATCAACGAGTGGCTCATGGAGCAGCTCATCATGGTCGACGCCCTGAAGCGCGCCTCCGCGAAGCGCATCACGGTCGTCGCGCCGTTCTACCCCTACGCGCGCCAGGACAAGAAGGGCCGCGGCCGCGAGCCGATCTCCGCCCGCCTCGTCGCCGACCTCTTCAAGGCCGCGGGCGCCGACCGCATCATGTCCGTCGACCTGCACGCCGCCCAGATCCAGGGCTTCTTCGACGGCCCCGTCGACCACCTCTTCGCCATGCCCGTGCTCCTCGAGCACATGCGCAGCGTGCTCGACTCGAAGACCCTCACGGTCGTCTCGCCCGACATGGGCCGCGTGCGCGTCGCCGACATCTGGAGCGACAAGCTCGGCGCCCCCCTCGCCATCATCCACAAGCGCCGCGACCCGAAGGTGCACAACCAGGTCACCGTGCACGAGATCGTCGGCGATGTCTCGGGTCGCGTCTGCCTGCTGGTCGACGACCTCATCGACACCGGGCGCACCATCGTCTCGGCCGCCGAGGCGCTGAAGAAGAACGGCGCCACGGGCGTCGTCGTCGCCGCGACGCACGCCGTGTTCTCGGACCCGGCCACGCAGATCCTCGACAGCCCCCACATCGACTCGGTCGTCGTCACCGACACGCTGCCGATCCCGGAGGAGAAGCGCTGGGACAAGCTCACGGTGCTGCCCATCGCGCCGCTGCTGGCCCGCGCCATCCATGAGGTCTTCGACGACGGCTCCGTCACGAGCATGTTCGACGGCGCCGCCTAGGCCGGCAGGACGCCGGCCGCCTCCCCGTGCGGGGGGCGGCTCCCGCGGGTCAGTCCCGGGAGTTCCGCTCGACGACCTCGCGCGCGACGCGCCCCGAGGGGATGAGGCCCAGCGAGACGATGTGCTCGTCGCCGCCGAACGCGTACCGCGTGTAGCACTCGTAGCCCACGACGCCGGGGCCGAAGAGCTGGAAGCGCACCTCGTAGGAGGGGGAGTCGGGGCGCTCGAACCGCACGAAGTCGGCGCACGCCATGTCGGCCGTGTTCGCGCCGACGCGCACCATGGTGACGACGCCGGGGAGCAGCAGGCTCACGATCCCGACCACCACGACGACCCGCATCACGAGGAGCGTGCGCTTGCTGCGCAGGCTCCGGGGGCGGTGCGGCTCGTAGCCCGCGAGCTCGGGGTGCTCGTCGTCGTCCATCCGCCCCAGTGTGACAGACGCCCCGCCGCCCACGAGGGGCGGCGGGGCGTCGTCGGGGCGCGGACGGCTAGTGCGTGTCCTCCGCCTCGATCTCGGAGCGGTCGCCGGACCACAGCGTGTGGAACGTGCCCTCCTTGTCGGTGCGGTGGTACGTGTGCGCGCCGAAGAAGTCGCGCTGGCCCTGCACCAGGGCGGCGGGCAGCCGCTCGGAGGCGAGCGAGTCGTAGTAGCTGAGCGCCGACGCGAACCCGGGCACGGGGATGCCGGAGAGCGCGGCGACCGACACGACGCGGCGCCAGGCCTGCTCGCCGTCGGCGACGGCCTTCGCGAAGTACGGGTCCTCGAGCAGCGTCGCGAGGCCCGAGTCCTTCTCGTACGCCTCGACGATGCGGTTGAGGAACTGGGCGCGGATGATGCAGCCGCCGCGCCAGATCTCCGCGACCTTGCCCTTGTCGATGTCCCAGCCGTACTCCTGCGCGCCCGCGATGATCGCGTCGAAGCCCTGCGCGTACGCGACGACCTTGCTCGCGTAGAGCGCGGCGCGCACGTCGTCCTCGAAGGTGTCCCCGCCGGGCTGGATCTCCGGACGGCTCGTGATGGTGGCCTGCACGGCCTTGCGCTGCTCGGGCTTCGAGGAGACGGCGCGCGCGAACACGGCCTCCGCGATGCCGCCCACGGGCACGCCGAGGCCGACCGCGTTCTGCACGGTCCAGACGCCGGTGCCCTTGGAGCCGGCCTGGTCGACGATCACGTCGACGAGCGGCTTCCCGGTCGACGCGTCCTTCTGGCGGAGGACCTCCGCGGTGATCTCGATGAGGTACGACTCGAGGTCGCCCCCGTTCCACTCCTCGAAGACGTCCGCGATCGCGTCGGGCTCGTGGCCGCCGACGCGGCGCAGCAGGTCGAACGACTCGGCGATGAGCTGCATGTCGGCGTACTCGATGCCGTTGTGGATCATCTTCACGAAGTGGCCCGCGCCGTCGGTGCCGACGTGGGTCACGCAGGGCTCGCCCTCCGCGACCGCGGCGATGGACTCGAGGATGGGGCCGAGCGTCTCGTACGCCTCGGCGGTCCCTCCGGGCATGATGCTCGGGCCCTTGAGCGCGCCCTCCTCGCCGCCGGAGATGCCGGCGCCGACGAAGTGGAGGCCCTTCGCGCGGACCTCCTTCTCGCGGCGGATCGTGTCCGTGAACAGCGCGTTGCCGCCGTCCACGATGATGTCGCCCTCCTCGAACGCCGCGGTCAGCTGCTCGATGACGGCGTCCGTGCCGCGTCCGGCCTTGACCATGATGATCGCCGTGCGGGGACGCTGCAGCGACGCGGCGAACTCCTCGACGGTGGTGGCGGCGACGAAGCCGGCCTCGGGGTGCTCCTCGATGAGGTGCGTGGTCTTCTCGGTGGTGCGGTTGTACACCGCGACCGTGTTGCCCTCGCGGCTGGCGAGGTTGCGGGCGAGGTTCGACCCCATCACCGCGAGCCCCACCACCCCGATGTTCGCCGTGGCCTTCTGGTCATCTGACATCTGATGCCTCCTTGTCGACAGTCGTGCTCAGGGTACGCCCGGGTCCCCGGGCGTCAGCGAGGTCACGGGGAGCGTCTCGTAGGATGGACGGGCGCACCGCGAGGGTCGCGCCGCACGAGTTCCTCACCGAACCGCAGGGAGTGATCCGCATCGACGCCGTCCGCCCGTTCCCGCCCGTGATCGTGATGGGGGTCTCCGGATCCGGGAAGTCGACGGTGGGCGACCTCCTCGCCCAGGACGCCGGCGTCCCCTTCATCGACGGAGACGACCTCCACAGCGAGTCGGCCCGCCGGAAGATGGCCGAGGGCCACGCGCTCGACGACGACGACCGGCGTCCCTGGCTCGAGGGCATCGGGCGCGTGCTCGCCGACCGGCCCGAGGGCGGACCGGTCGTGGCCTGCAGCGCCCTGAAGCGCTCCTACCGCGACATCCTCCGCGCCGCCGCCCCCGACGTCGCCTTCGTGCACCTCGCGGGGGACCACGACCTCCTGGCCGAGCGCCTCGGGCACCGGGAGGGCCACTTCATGCCGGGCAGCCTCCTCGCCTCGCAGCTGTGCACGCTGGAGCCGCTCGGCGACGACGAGCGCGGCGTCACGCTCGACATCGCCGACGACGCGGTGGCCCTCGCCGACGCGGCGGTCCGCGAGCTCCTGCCCGGCGGTCGGACCGCGTCGCCCGGTCGCGTCGACGACGCCCCGGCATCGCCGACGGAGCCCGCCGTCGCGGTCCCCGAGGCGGATGTCCCCGCGCTCGTCCGCGCCGCGCGCGCCGACGACGCTCTGCCGGACCCGTCGGGCGCCGCCGCGGTCGTCGCCGAGACCGAGCCGTCCGACGAGGGCGCGCCCGCCGCGGCCATCCACCAGCCCATCCGGGTCGCGATCGTCGGCTGCGGCGTCATCGGCACGCACCACGCGCGCGTCCTCGCCGAGCACCCCGGGTTCCGCGTCGCCGCCCTCGTCGACACGAGCGCCGCCACCGCGGAGGAGCTCGCGGAGGTGGTCGTCGACGAGCTGCGCGCCGACCGCCCCCGCGTCTTCGCCCGGCTCGCCGACCTCGTCCGCGCGGACGCCGCCGAGCTCGTCGTCATCTGCACCCCGAGCGGCCTGCACATCGGCCTCGCCGAGGAGGCGCTCGCCGCGGGCCTGCACGTCGTCATCGAGAAGCCCCTCGACGTCGACCTGGCGCGCGGCCGTCGCATCGCGGAGCTCGCGCGCGCGGCCGCCGGACGCGGGATCCTCTCGACCGTCATCAGCCAGCACCGCTTCAATCCCTCGAGCGTCGTCGTCGACCGTGCCGTGCGCTCGGGTCGGCTCGGCCGGCTCACCTCCGCGGTCGCCAGCGCGCCGTGGTGGCGCAGCCAGGGCTTCTACGACTCCGGGCACTGGCGCGGCACGTGGGACCTCGACGGCGGCGGCGCCCTCATGAACCAGGGGGTGCACACGCTCGACCTCCTCGTCTCCTACCTCGGCCGCCCGGTCGAGGTGTACGCGCAGACCGCGCTGCTCGCCCACGAGGGCATCGAGGTGGAGGACGTCGCGGTCGCCGTGATCCGCTTCGCCTCGGGCGCGCTCGCGACCCTCCAGGCGAGCACGGCCGGCTACCCGGGCCTCGACACGCGCGTGCAGGTGCAGGGGACGCGCGGATCCGCGGTCATCGAGGCGGGCTCGCTCACCTACTTCCACGCGGCGCCCGAGTCCGGGGTGCCGGCCCAGGCGGACGTGCGGAACGACGCCGAGCTCGAGCTGCACGACGCGGACCTGCCCCGGTCCCCGCGGCTCGACAACACCTACCTCGAGGGCCACTACCGGCAGTACGACGACATCGCCGACGCCCTCCGGACGGGACGCCCGGCCGGGGTGACCGTCGACGACGCCTTCGTGTCGCTGGCGACCGTGGTGAGCGTGTACGTCTCGGCCACGCTCGGCACGCCGGTCGCGTTCGAGGACGTCGTCGACGGCGTGCACGACGGCCTGCGCCTCCGCGTCGGGCAGTCGACGCCGCCCGCTCCCGGGGCGGCGGGGCCGACGGCGCAGGAGGGGTCCGCCGCGGACGCGTCGACCGGGGGCCCGTCCGTCCGGTAGCATCGGGGGTTGAACTTCGGCGAGGGATCGCAGGGGCCGTGCGCGAGCGCGGCGGCGGTCCGTTATCGACGCGGTGGACGGGGCTCGCACCTCATTCCTCACGCGCAAGCGTTCGAGCAGACGACACACCACGACGCGAGCCCTCACGGGCTCCACTAGGAGCGACACCATGGTTGACAACAACCTCACCGCGGAGCTGCGCACGCAGTTCGGCAAGGGCGCGGCCCGCAAGATCCGCGCGATCGGCAAGATCCCCGCGGTCATCTACGGCCACGGCACCGACCCGCAGCACGTCACGCTGCCGGGCCACGAGCTCATGCTCATCATCCGCAAGGCGAACCAGATCATCACGCTCGACATCGCCGGCAAGCCGCAGCTCGCTCTGGTGAAGGACGTCCAGAAGGACCCCGTCCGCCAGATCATCGAGCACGTCGACCTCATCGTCGTCCGCCAGGGCGAGCGCGTCGAGGTCGAGGTCCCGATCCACGTCGAGGGCGAGTCCTACCCCGGCACGATCCACACGATCGAGAACACGTCGATCCTCGTCGAGGTCGAGGCCACGCACATCCCGGAGAGCTTCGTCGTCTCCATCGAGGGCTTCGAGGACGGCACGCAGGTCTCGGCCGGCCAGGTCGACCTCCCCGCCGGCGCCACGCTGGTCACCGACCCCGAGACCCTCGTGCTCGCGGTCTCCGTGCCCCAGCTCGACCTCACGACCGACGCGGTCGACGAGGACGTCGTGGCCGAGGGCGACGCCGAGGTCGACGTCACCGACGACGGCGCCACCGGCGACCAGTCGGGCGACTCCGACAAGTAGCACCACCGCGGCCCGCGGGTTGCGCCGCCGCTTCGCGCGGCACCGCACCACCAGCACCACGGAGCCCGTCGGCCGCCGTCCGGGACACCGGCCGCGGCCGGCGGGCTCCGCGCATCCGCCCCGGATGCGGCCGACGACGAGGAGATGGCACGTGGACGACCGGACGCTGCTCGTGGTCGGGCTCGGCAACCCGGGCCCGCAGTACGCGGGCACGCGCCACAACGTCGGCCAGATGGCCCTCGACGTGCTGGCCGACCGGATGCGCGCCACCTTCCGCTCGCACCGCGCCAACGCGCAGGTCGCGGAGGGCCGTCCCGTCCCGGGCGGGCCGAAGCTCATCCTCGCGAAGCCCGGCTCGTTCATGAACCTCTCCGGAGGGCCCGTCGCGAACCTCCTCAAGTACTTCTCGCTCGACGCGTCGCAGCTCGTGGTCGCGCACGACGAGCTCGACATCCCGTTCGACGCCATGAAGCTCAAGCAGGGCGGCGGGCACGGCGGCCACAACGGCATCCGCGACATCATCTCCTCGGCAGGCACGGGCGACTTCACGCGCGTGCGCATCGGCATCGGCCGGCCTCCCGGCCGCCAGGACGCGGCCGACTTCGTGCTGAAGCCCTTCTCCTCCACCGAGCGGCAGGTGCTGCCGAACGTGCTCGAGGACGCCGCGGACGCCATCGAGATGATCGCCGCCGACGGCCTCATCGCCGCGCAGCTGCGCTTCCACACCGCCGCCTCCTGACCGGCGCGCGGCTCCCGGCCGTCCGCCCTCGGCGGACGACGGCGAGCACGTCGGTGGCGGCGCGTACGATCATCTGGTGATCCTCCAGGGCTTGATCCCGGCGCTCTCGCGCGCCTCCACGTTCGACGACGCCCTCGCATCGGCCTCCCGTGACGCCGACTTCTCCCTCACCGAGGGGCTCCAGGGGCCGCTGCTCGCGGGGCTCCTCCGCCAGCGCATCCAGCGCGGCATCCCGGGGTGCCTGCTCGTCGTCACCGCCACCGGCCGCGAGTCCGAGGGCATGCGCCGCAGCCTCGCCGCCGTGCTGCCCGACGCCGAGATCCTCGAGTTCCCGGCGTGGGAGACGCTGCCGCACGAGCGGCTGAGCCCGAGCGCCGAGATCGTCGGCAAGCGGATCCACGCGCTCCGTCGCATGGAGCAGTGGCACCGCGCGCTCGGCCAGGGCGCCCGCGAGGTGCCGGCCGACCAGGTGCGGCCGCTCGTCGTCGTCGCCTCGGTGCGCGCCGCGCTGCAGCCCGTCGCCGACAACCTCACCGAGCTCGCGCCCGTGCAGCTCGTCACGGGCAGCCGGGGCCACGACCTGTCGGAGCTCGCGGTGCGGCTCGTCGACCTCGCGTACTCGCGCGTCGACATGGTCACGCGCCGTGGCGAGTTCGCGGTGCGCGGCGGCATCCTCGACGTGTTCCCGCCCGTCGCCGACCACCCCGTGCGCGTGGAGTTCTTCGGCGACGAGGTCGACCAGATGCGGCCCTTCGCGGTCGCCGACCAGCGCTCCCTCGAGGAGACGGTCGAGTCGGTGGAGCTGCCGCCGAGCCGCGAGCTGCTGCTGAGCGCCCCCGTGCGCCAGCGCGCCCGGGAGATGCAGCACGAGTTCCCGAACCTGCAGCAGATGCTCGCGAAGATCGCGGAGGGCATCCCGGTCGAGGGCATGGAGTCCCTGGCGCCCGCGCTCGTCGACCGGCTGGTGCCGGTCACCCACTACCTCCCGGTCGACGCGGCCATCGCCGTCGTCTCGCCCGAGCGCGTCTCCACGCGCGCGCAGAGCCTCGCCGACACCAACCGCGAGTTCCTCGACGCCGCGTGGAACGCCGCTACCGCCGGTGCCCAGGCCCCCATCGACCTCGCCTCCGGCGACTTCCTCTCCCTCGGGCGGCTGCGCGACGCCCGCGGCCCGCGCCGCTGGTGGACCCTGTCGGGCTTCCAGGCCACCGACGTGCTCCCGGAGGACCTGGGCATCGACGAGGTCATGACCGTCCGCATCCAGGCGGATCCGGTCCCGAGCTTCGCGGGCAACGCCGACGGCGCCGTCGAGCACGTGCGCGAGCGCCTCGCGGCGGGCTGGAGCGTGGGCGTCGTCGCGCAGGGCTCGGGGCTCGTCGAGCGCGCCGACACCGTGCTCCGCGAGGCCGGCGTGCCCGCGCGCGTGGTGGAGGAGTTCCCCGCCGCCCCGGAGGCGGGCATCGCCTACCTCCTCCGCGCCGCGATCGACGCGGGCTTCGAGATGCCCGAGATCCAGCTGGCGCTCCTCACGGAGAGCGAGTTCTACGGGCGTGCCGCCGGGTACGACAGCCGGCAGGTCAAGAAGCTCGCCACGCGCCGCAAGAACGTGGTGGACCCGCTGCAGCTGAAGCCGGGCGACCACGTCGTGCACACCACGCACGGCATCGGGCGCTTCGTCGAGCTCACGCAGCGCGAGGTGTCCTCGGGCGGCCGGAACGCGGTGAAGACCCGGCGCGAGTACCTCGTCATCGAGTACGCGCCCTCGAAGCGCGGCTACCCGGGTGACAAGCTCTTCGTCCCCACCGACCAGCTCGACCTCCTCAGCCGGTACGTCGGCGGCGAGGAGCCCGCCCTCAGCAAGATGGGCGGCAGCGACTGGGCCGCGGCCAAGGGCAAGGCGCGCCGGGCGGTCCGCGACATCGCGGTCGAGCTCGTGAAGCTGTACTCGGCGCGCATGGCGTCCCGCGGGCACTCGTTCCCGCCGGACACCCCGTGGCAGCGCGAGCTCGAGGAGGCGTTCCCGTTCATGGAGACGCCCGACCAGCTCACCGTCATCGACGAGGTCAAGCGCGACATGGAGAGCCCCATCCCCATGGACCGCCTGGTCTCGGGCGACGTCGGCTTCGGCAAGACCGAGATCGCCGTGCGCGCCGCGTTCAAGGCGGTGCAGGACGGCAAGCAGGTCGTCATGCTCGTGCCCACGACCCTGCTCGTGAAGCAGCACTTCGAGACGTTCTCCGAGCGCTTCGCCGGGTTCCCGGTCCACCTGCGCCAGCTGAGCCGGTTCCAGACCGACAAGGAGTCCCGCGAGACCATCAAGGGCCTCGAGGACGGCTCGGTCGACGTCGTCATCGGCACGCACCGCCTGCTCACGGGCAGCATCGCGTTCAAGGACGTCGGCCTCGTCATCATCGACGAGGAGCAGCGGTTCGGCGTCGAGCACAAGGACGCGCTGAAGAAGCTGAAGGCCAACGTCGACATCCTCGCCATGTCGGCCACGCCCATCCCGCGCACGCTCGAGATGGCGGTCACGGGCATCCGCGAGATGTCGACGCTCGCGACCCCGCCGGAGGACCGGCACCCGATCCTCACGTTCGTCGGCCCGAACAGCGAGAAGCAGATCGCGGCGGCGATCCGCCGGGAGCTCCTCCGCGAGGGCCAGGTGTTCTTCGTGCACAACCGCGTCTCGAGCATCAACCGCGTCGCCTCGGAGCTCGCGGAGCTCGTGCCCGAGGCGCGCGTCGCCGTGGCGCACGGCAAGATGAGCGAGGCCATGCTGGAGCAGGTCATCGTGGACTTCTGGGAGCGGAAGTTCGACGTGCTCGTCTCGACCACCATCATCGAGACCGGCCTCGACATCGCCAACGCGAACACGCTCATCATCGACCGGGCCGACAAGTACGGCCTGAGCCAGCTGCACCAGCTGCGCGGTCGCGTCGGCCGCGGTCGGGAGCGCGCGTACGCGTACTTCCTCTACGACGCCGACAAGCCGCTGTCCGAGACGGCGCACGACCGGCTCTCCACCATCGCGGCCAACAACGAGCTGGGCTCCGGCATGCAGGTGGCGCTGAAGGACCTCGAGATCCGCGGTGCGGGCAACCTGCTGGGCGGCGAGCAGTCGGGCCACATCCAGGGCGTCGGCTTCGACCTCTACCTCCGCATGATCGGCGAGGCCGTCTCGACCTTCCGGGGTGACGTGGCCGAGGGCCAGACCGAGCTGCGGCTCGAGCTGCCGGTCGACGCGCACATCCCGGAGGAGTACGTCGACAGCGAGCGGCTGCGCCTGGAGGCGTACCAGAAGCTCTCGACGGCCGCGTCGCCCGCGGCATCGGACGATCAGATCGACCGGGTCATCGAGGAGCTGTCGGACCGGTACGGCGAGCCGCCCGTGGAGGTCGACAACCTCGTGCGGGTGTCGCGCCTGCGCCGCGTCGCGCAGCGTGCGGGGCTCAGCGAGGTCGTGGCCATGGGCCCGAACCTCCGCATCGCGCCGGCCGACCTCGCCGACAGCAAGCAGGTGCGCCTGCAGCGCATGTACCCGGGGAGCCGCCTGTTCGCGCAGACCAACGCCGTGACCGTGCCGCTGCCCAAGCGCGACGGCGAGCCGCTGCCGGACTCCGAGCTCGTGGACTGGGTGCGCCAGCTCCTCGACGCGGTGTTCACGGTGGAGCCCGCGCCCGCGGCGAAGGCGCCGGCGCCGAAGGCCTGATCGACGGCGGGCGCCGGCGCCGAAAGCCTGACCCGGCGGCGGGCGCCGGCGCCGAAGGCCTGATCGACGGCGGGCGCCGGAGCCTAGGCGCGGGCCGGCCCGCCGTCGACGTGCGCCGGGAAGTCGTCGCGCGTCGCGTCGTCACCGCGTCCGCGTCGCCCCCGGCCCGGCGGGCGCGACCGCTGCGGATCGACAGGACGACGGCGGCCGCCACGATCGAGACGCCCGAGCCGAGGAGCACCGCGAGGGTGCCCTCGTCGCGCACCTCGTCGAGGCCGGCGAACGCGAGCTCGCTCATGAGCAGCGACACCGTGAAGCCGATGCCGCCGAGCAGCGACACCGTCACGAGGTCCGGCAGGGCGAGCCCGCCCGCGGATCCGCGTCGACGGGCGACGGCCGCGCCGAGCAGCCCGCCCGCGGTGATGCCCACGAGCTTCCCGAGGGGCAGCGCGAGCGCGATGCCCCAGAAGGCGGGCGCGAGCTCCGAGAGCCCGACCGCGGGGATCGCGACGAGCGCCGCGGAGAACGCGAACAGCGGCAGCACGATGCCGTTGGAGGCGGGCTCGAGCGCGTGCGCGGCGCGGAGGCCCGAGAGGCGGGGGAGCGCGAAGCCGAGGGCGACGCCCGCGATGGTGGCGTGGATCCCGGAGGAGAGCGTCGCCCACCACGTGACGAGCGCGATGAGGACGAGCAGCGCCACCACGGCCGTCCGCGCCGCGCCCGTGCGGCCGACGCCGAGCCGGCCGACGACGGCGAAGAGCGCGACGCCCGCCACCGCGACGAGGAGCGGCACGACCGCGAGGTCCTCCGTGAAGAAGACCGCGATGATCCCGATGGCGATGAGGTCGTCGAGCACCGCGAGCGCGAGCAGGAACACCCGGACGGCCGCGGGCAGGCCCCGGCCGAACACGGCGAGCACGCCGAGCGCGAAGGCGATGTCGGTCGCCGTCGGCACGGGCCAGCCCCGCTCGAAGCCGCTGCCGGCGGTGATCGCGAGGTAGACGCCCGCGGGCACGACGACCCCGCCGACGGCGGCGATGGCCGGCACGAGCGCGGCGGAGACGCTGTTCAGCCCGCCCGCGAGGAACTCGTGCTTGAGCTCCACGGCGACGATGAAGAAGAAGACGACGAGCAGGCCGTCGCTCACCCAGTGGCGCAGCGACAGGTCGACGCCGATGGCGGGGAGGGCGAGGTGCCCGTCGGCCCACGCGATGAGGCCGGGCCCGGCGGGCGTGTTCGCCACGACGAGGCCGATCACGGCGGCGAGCAGGAGGAGGCCGGCGGCGATGCGCTCGGAGCGGATGAGGGCGGTCATGTGCGCCTTCCGGGGTCGGGGGAGGGGGAGACGGTCGCCCGCCGCCGACCAGACTTCCCGGCACGCCGCAGGCCAGCCTACCGGGCGCCCGGTGCGAGGATGACGGGATGAGCGAGCCCGCGTCCCCTCCGCGCCCTCCGGATCCGCCGCCGCGGCCGTCGGCGACCTCGCCGCCGCGATGGCCGTCCTCCGGGCGCCCGACGGCTGCGTCTGGAACCGGGGCATGACGCACCGCTCGCTCGTGCCGTACCTGCTCGAGGAGAGCCACGAGCTGGTCGAGGCCATCGAGGGCGACGACGTCGGCGGCATGCGCGAGGAGCTGGCCGACGTCCTGCTGCAGGTCGTGTTCCACGCCGACATCGCCCGCACGGAGGGCGAGGGATTCGACCTCGGCGACGTCGCGCGGACGGCCACGGAGAAGATGGTGCGCCGCCATCCCCACGTCTTCGGCGACGAGCGCGCCGACACCGTGGAGGAGGTGCTCCGCGTGTGGGGCGCGGCGAAGGACCGCGAGAAGTCGGCCCGCACGAGCGTCCTCGACGGGATCCCGGCGTCCCTCCCGTCGCTCGCCCTCGCCGACAAGCTGCTCGGCCGCGCCGAGCGGATCGGGCTGCTGGAGGCCGACGCGCCCGCGGCGATCCCGGTGGACGACGAGGACGACCTCGGCCGCCTGCTGCTCGCGGTCGTGGTCTCGGCACGGAGCCGGGGGCTCGACGCGGAGCGCGCGCTGCGGACGACGCTGCGGTCGCTGAGCGCGGAGATCCGCGCCGCCGAGCCGGCGCGCGCGACCGGAGGAGCCGCCGAGCAGGGTGCCGAGGCGGGGCCGGAGGGCGACGACGGGCCCGCGGGGACCGCCGGCGCGGGCCGGAGCGCCTGAGGCGAGGTCCGGCCCGCGGGGGCGTCGCCCGGGATTTACCCGATCCCGGGCCGCCACGTCCGACGCCTCCACCCGAAGGAGACGGCGGACAGACTGGGCGCTCACACCGTACGGGTCTTCGCCGCATGTCCATCACGGTTGTTATGGTCGGGGCGTGGCAGCTCCGGATCCGCGTCGCCGCCAGGAGCTCCTGGCGCACATCCTCGACCACCTGCGCACGCACCCGCTGGCGTCCGTGACCTTCCGCGGGCTGGCGGACGCGCTCGGCGAGAGCACGTTCGTGCTCGTCTACCACTTCGGCTCCAAGGAGCGGCTGCTCGAGGCGGCGATGGACGCGATCGACCAGCGCCAGGCCGAGATGGTGGCGGGCGATCCGCGGGAGATCCCCTCCTGGGAGCTGCGCGAGTGGACGACCCGGGCCTGGAGCTGGCGCCTCACCGACGTCAACCGCGACTTCCAGCGCCTCGAGTTCGAGGCGGCGCTCCTCCGCACCCGCGACGGCGTCGTGCGGCCGCACGCCATCGCGAGCGTCACCGCGTGGCGCCGCTTCGGGCTCGACTGGATGCTGGCGCACGGCGTGCCGGAGGACGTGGCCGTCGACACGGCCGACCTCCTGCAGGCGGGCTCCTACGGCCTGCAGTTCGACTTCGTCATCTCGGGCGACCGCGACCGCGCCATGCGCGGGTTCGAGGCGCTCATCGACGCCTTCACGCCGCGCATCGAGCCGTGGATCGACGCGGCCGCGGCCGCCGCGGCGGCGGAGGCCGACCGGGCGCCCGGTGGCCCGCCCGCCGCCTGACAGAATCGGGGGATGCCCCAGCAGATCACGCCGCCCCGCGGCATGCGCGACTTCCTGCCCGCCGAGAAGGCCCGACGCGAGCAGGCGCTCGCCGTCATCCGCCGCACGTACCGGGCCCACGGCTTCGACGAGATCGAGACGCCCGTGGTCGAGGAGTCCGGGCGGCTGCACGCGGGCCTCGGCGGCGACAACGAGAAGCTCGCCTACTCGGTGCTGAAGCGGGGGCTCTCGGGCGACGACCTGCGCGCGGCGGCGGACTCCGGCGACGTGCTCGCGCTCTCCGACCTGGGGCTCCGGTTCGACCTCACGGTGCCGCTCGCCCGGTTCTACGCGTCGCACCGCGCCGAGCTGCCGGGCGTCTTCCGCGCCATCCAGGCCGCCCCGGTCTGGCGCGCGGAGCGACCGCAGAAGGGCCGCTACCGCCAGTTCATGCAGTGCGACATCGACATCATCGGCGAGCCCGGCCAGCTGGCCGAGGTCGAGCTGATCTCCGCCACCGCGGCGACCCTCGACGCGCTCGGCCTCACCGGCTGCACGATCCGCGTGAACGACCGCCGCATCCTCGCCGGGATCCTCGCCTTCTGCGGCTTCGCGCCCGACCGGCACGCGCAGGCCCTCATCAGCATCGACAAGCTCGACAAGATCGGCGCCGCGGGCGTCGTCGCCGAGCTCGCCGAGGGCGGGGCGGACGCGGCGGACGTGCTCGGGGGATCCTCGAGCGCATCGAGCCCGCGCTCGCCGACGGCGGCGTGCCCCTCGCCGTCGACGCGATCACGGGCGTCCTCCCCGCGGGCGTCGACCCCGACGCCGTCGCCGACCTCGAGACGCTCGCCGACGCGCTCGTCGGCCTCCCCGCGGGCGTCACCCTCCGGTTCGACCCGACCCTGGTGCGCGGCATGGGCTACTACACGGGCACCATCTTCGAGATCGCGCACCCGGCCTCCGGGAGCTCCGTGGGCGGCGGCGGACGCTACGACGGGATGATCGGCCGCTTCCTCGGCCAGGACGTGCCGGCCGCGGGCTTCTCCATCGGGTTCGAGCGGATCGTCGACCTGGCCGTCCTGCCCGCCGCGGAGGACGCCGACGCGATCGCCCTCGTCCACGACCGCCGCACGCCCGTCGCCGTGCTCGCGCGCCTCAAGGCGGAGCTGGTCGCGACGGGTCGCCGCGTGCGGCTCGAGCCGCGCCCGAAGAACGTGGCGCCGCTCCTGGAGTCGCTGCGCCTGCAGGGGTTCCGCACCTTCGCGGCCGTGGACGCCGGCACCGCCGACGCCGCGTCCCTGCAGGAGCGCCCGCTCGACGGCGGCCCGCGCGGCTGATCCGCCACCTGCGCGACACCTGCGCGCATCCCGGCGCCGACGGCCCGCGAGGGGCCCGCGGCTAGGATGGACGCGACTTCACACCCCCCACCGCAACGCAAGGAGACCATTCCGTGGCAGCCATCGAAGCAGTCAACGCACGCGAGATCCTCGACTCCCGGGGCAACCCGACCGTCGAGGTCGAGGTGCTCCTCGAGGACGGCACGTTCACGCGTGCCGCCGTCCCGTCCGGCGCCTCCACGGGCGCGTTCGAGGCGTACGAGCTGCGCGACGGCGACGCGGGCCGCTACCTGGGCAAGGGCGTCCAGAAGGCCGTCGCCGCCGTCGTCGACGAGATCGGCCCGGCCATCCAGGACCTCGACGCCGCGGACCAGCGCATCATCGACGCCACGATGATCGAGCTGGACGGCACCGAGAACAAGTCCCGCCTGGGCGCGAACGCGCTCCTCGGCGTCTCCCTCGCCGTCGCGAAGGCCGCGGCCGACTCGGCCGAGCTGCCGCTGTACCGCTACCTCGGCGGCCCGAACGCGCACACGCTGCCCGTCCCCATGCTCAACGTCATCAACGGCGGCTCGCACGCGGACACCAACGTCGACATCCAGGAGTTCATGATCCTGCCCGTCGGCGCGTCCACCTTCTCGGAGGGCCTGCGCTGGGGCGTCGAGACGTACCACGCGCTCAAGGCGCTCCTGAAGGCCAAGGGCCTCTCCACCGGCCTCGGCGACGAGGGCGGCTTCGCCCCGAACCTCGACAGCAACCGCGCCGCGCTCGACCTCCTCATGGAGGCCATCGAGTCCGCCGGCTTCACCCCCGGCAAGCAGATCGCCCTCGGGCTCGACGTCGCGTCCAGCGAGTTCTACTCCGACGGCGCGTACACGTTCGAGGGCCAGAAGGTGGATGCGGCGCACATGACGTCGTACTTCGCCGACCTCGTCGCGTCCTACCCCCTCATCACCATCGAGGACCCGCTGGACGAGGACGACTGGACCGGCTACGACCACTTCACCGCCGAGCTCGGCTCGAAGGTGCAGATCGTCGGCGACGACCTGTTCGTCACCAACCCGAAGCGCCTCGCGGACGGAATCACGCGCGGCGTCGCGAACTCGATCCTCGTGAAGGTCAACCAGATCGGCACGCTCACCGAGACGCTCGACGCGGTCAGCCTCGCCCAGCGCAGCGGCTACACCACCGTGCTCTCGCACCGCTCCGGCGAGACCGAGGACACGACCATCGCCGACCTCGCGGTCGCGGTGGACGCGGGCCAGATCAAGACCGGCGCTCCCGCGCGCAGCGAGCGCGTCGCGAAGTACAACCAGCTCCTCCGCATCGAGCAGGACCTCGGCGCCGCCGCGGTCTACGCCGGCCGCAGCGCCTTCCCGCGCTTCCAGGCCTGATCCGACCGGCCCGCCCCGCCACGCGGCGGCGGGCCGCCGGCGCACCACCGGACGACGCGGCGGGGCGGCGGGCCCACGCGGCCCGGCGTCCCGCCGCCCCCGTCCCGCCGCCCCCGTCCCGCCGCACGACGTCACCCGCAGCACCGCACGATCGGCACCACCGCACGACCGGGTACCGCCGCACGACCCGCATCCCACCGCCCGACACCGCACCCGAAGGAGGACCGATGGCCCGCTTCCCCGGCCTCGACACCCTCCGCGCCCGCCGTGCCGCGCGGCCGGCGCACCGAGCGCGTGCCCGTGGCGCTGCCGGACGCCGACGCGCCCGCCGGCAACTGGCTCCGCAGCATGCGGTTCTCCGGATTCTCGGCGATGGTCCTCGTGCTCCTCGTCCTGACGGTCGTGGTGCTCGCGCCGGGCCTGCGCATCTACCTGGAGCAGCGCGAGCAGCTCAGCAGCCTGCAGAGCGCGGTGGACGCCCAGAAGGGCACCATCGCCGAGCTCCAGGACCAGCGCGCCCGGTACGACGACCCCGCGTTCCTCAAGGCGCAGGTGCGCGACCGGCTCTTCTACGTGATGCCCGGCGAGACGAGCTACCTCGTCCGCGGCCTGCCCGACGAGTCGGACGAGCGGCCCGCCACCGCCGACGGCGCGCCCATCAGCGACGACCTGCAGGAGACCCGGCAGGACTGGGTCCAGGCCCTCCTCGGCTCCGCGCTCACCAGCGCCCTCAGCGACACCCCGCCCGACCAGCTCCAGGGATCCGTCCAGGGAGGCGACCAGTGACCCGACCCCCCTTCGACCCGCCCACCGAGCGCGACGTGCGCGTCGTCTCCGCCCAGCTCGGCCGGCCGGCCCGCGACGTGGTCGGCATCGCCGCGCGCTGCGTGTGCGGCAACCCGACGGTCGTGAGCACCGCCCCGCGCCTGTCCGACGGCACGCCGTTCCCCACGCTCTACTACCTGTGCCATCCGGCGGCCACCGCGGCCATCTCGCACCTCGAGGCCGAGCACGTCATGGCCGAGCTGCAGGACGACCTCGCCGAGGACGAGGCGATGCGCGACGCGTACGCCGCCGCCCACGCGTCCTACCTCGCCGACCGCGACTCGATCCTCGTGGTCCCCGAGCTCGCGGGCGTCTCCGCGGGCGGGATGCCCGTGCGGGTGAAGTGCCTGCACGCGCTGGCAGGCCACGCGCTGGCCGCGGGCCCCGGCGTGAACCCCATCGGCGATATCGCGCTGGCACGGGCGTCGTGGTCGCCCGACGTGTGCGAGTGCGCCGACCACGACGCGGCATGACCCCGGCACCCGGCACGCGGGCGCCGTCGGCACCGCGGCGCGGGCTGGCGCGGGCGGTCGTCGTCGGGATCCTCGCCGTCGCCGCCGCGCTGCCCACCGTCACGCCGGCGGCCGCGGACCCCGTCCGCGACCGGCAGTACTGGCTGCGCGACTACGGCGTCGAGCAGGCGTGGCAGACCACGCGCGGCGAGGGCGTCACGGTGGCGGTCATCGACACCGGCGTCGACTCCTCGGTCGCCGACCTCCGCGGCGCGGTCGTCGGCGGCACGGACGTGTCGGGCGTCGGATCCGCGGACGGCACCCGCCCCGTCGGCGCCTCGAGCGAGCACGGCACCATGGTCGCGTCGCTCCTCGCGGGCCGCGGCACGGGAA
The DNA here is from genome assembly GCF_979252985.1 of Clavibacter sp. AC415. NCBI lineage: Bacteria > Bacillati > Actinomycetota > Actinomycetes > Micrococcales > Microbacteriaceae > Clavibacter > Clavibacter sp. AC415. Next base: position 73,524 of record NZ_CEEDAR010000011.1, read on the forward strand.
CGGGCTCGGGCGTCATCGGCGTCGCCCCGGCCGCCGGGCTCCTCAGCGTCTCGGTCGCCCTGGGCGGCCCGACCCCCGGCGCCCGGGACGAGGACGCGCAGATCGCCGACGCCGTCCGCTGGGCGGTCGACAACGGGGCGAGCGTCATCAACATGTCCCTCACCCGGAACTCCCTCGACTGGCCGGAGAGCTGGGACCGCGCGTTCCTCTACGCCTACGAGCACGACGTCGTGGTCGTCGCGGCCGCCGGCAATCGGGGGAGCGGCACCACCGAGGTGGGCGCGCCCGCCACGATCCCGGGCGTGCTCGCGGTCGCGGGCGTCGATCGGTCGGGGGCCGCGAGCTTCGACGCGTCCTCGCAGGGCATCACCATCGCCGTGGCCGCGCCGAGCGAGCAGCTCGTGGGGGTCGAGCCCGGCGGCGGGTACGTCCAGTGGGACGGCACGAGCGGCGCCGCGCCGCTGGTCTCCGGCGTCGTCGCGCTCGTGCGGGCCGCGCACCCGGAGCTCGACGCCGACGACGTGGTCGAGCGCGTCCTCGCCACCGCGCGGCAGGAGGGCCGGCCGGAGATCTACGGCCGCGGCCTCGTCGACGCGGCTGCCGCCGTGAGCGCGTCGGTGGCGCCGGCCAGCGGCAAGCCGCTCGGCGACCTGGAGGAGTGGGTGCGCCTCTACCGTCGCGCGCCCGTCGCGACGCCGGATCCCACGGCGTCCGCCCGCCCCGACGCCGCGCCCGCGGCGCCCGCCGACGGCCCGACGGCCGACCCCGCGGCGGACGCGGTGCCGACCGTCGGCGCCCTCCGGCAGGTCGGGATCCCCGCCCTCGTGCTGTCCCTCTTCGCCGCGCTCGCGGCCGCCATGGGCGTCGTCGCGTACCGGCATTTCAGACGGCTGCTCCGTTAGGGGTAGCCTGATTTCGACCACAACCTGCAGGGAGTCATCCATCGTGCCCAAAATCCTGATCGTCGGCGGCGGCTACGCCGGTTTCTACACGGCATGGAAGCTCGAGTCGCACCTCCGATCCGGCGAGGCCGAGGTCACCATGGTCGACCCGCTCCCGTACATGACGTACCAGCCGTTCCTGCCCGAGGTCGTGTCCGGCTCCATCGAGCCGCGTCACGCCGTCGTGTCCCAGCGACGCCACCTCCGCACCACGAATGTCGTCACGGCCAAGGTCACCGGCATCGACCACGCGTCGAAGACCGCGACCATCACGCCGCCCGTGGGCGAGCCCTACGAGTTCTCCTACGACATCATCGTCGTCACCGCGGGCAGCGTCTCGCGCACGTTCCCGATCCCGGGCGTGGCCGACGAGGCCATCGGCCTGAAGACCATCGAGGAGGCCGTCGCGATCCGCGACCGCATCTTCGCGAACTTCGACCGCGCGGCGACGCTCCCCGCCGGCCCCGAGCGTGACCGCCTCCTCACCTTCGTGGTGGTCGGCGGCGGCTTCGCCGGCATCGAGGTGTTCGCCGAGATGCGCAGCATCGCGACGGACCTCGTGAAGAAGTACCCCGAGATCGACTTCGAGGACACCCACTTCCACCTCATCGAGGCGATGGGCCGCATCATGCCCGAGGTCTCGCTCGAGACCAGCCACTGGGTGCTGAAGAACCTGGCCGAGCGCGGCGCGCTCGTGCACCTCGACACGCAGCTGAAGTCCGCCGTCGGCGGCGTCGTCGAGCTGTCGACCGGCGAGTCCTTCGAGTCCGACGTCATCGTCTGGACCGCGGGCGTCATGGCCAGCCCCATGCTGAAGAACACCGACCTCCCGATCGAGGAGCGCGGACGCCTGCGCGTCCGCGCCGACGGTCGCGTCGAGGGCGACGACGGCATCGTCCCGGACGCCTGGGGCGCCGGCGACGTGGCAGCCACCCCCGACCTCACCGGCGGCGGCGTCGGCGGGTTCTGCGTCCCCAACGCGCAGCACGCCGTCCGCCAGGGCAAGCTCATGGCGAAGAACCTCACCGCGAGCATCCGCGGCGAGGGGATCACCGACTACTTCCACAAGAACCTCGGCGCCGTCGCGGGCCTCGGCCTGTACCAGGGCGCGTTCCAGTCCGGGAAGGTCGGCATCACCGGCTTCCCCGCCTGGGTCATGCACCGCGGCTACCACGGCCTCGCGATCCCGAGCTTCGAGCGCAAGGCGCGCGTCGTCACGGGCTGGCTGAACAACCTCGTCTGGGGCCGCGACATCGTCTCCATCGAGGCCCGCGAGACCCCGCGCACCGCCTTCGAGACCTTCGCGTCGCGCCCGCGCCCCGCGGCGGACGCGACTCCGGCCCCGAAGAAGGAGGACGCGGCGCCCGCCAAGAAGGCCGCCGAGGAGAAGGCCGACGCGCCCAGCGAGGGCGAGAAGTCCCCGGCCCTCGCCGGCAGCTACAGCACGTCGCCCACCGCGGAGACGAAGGGCGAGGACCGCACGGCCTGATCCACTCGATCATCCGCCGGCACGATCGGTGCGACGGCCCGCAGGCAGCAGCCTGCGGGCCGTCGCCGTGTGCGGGCACCCCGCTGCCGCGCCGCGTGGCGCGGCCGGCGCGCGGCGTGGACGCCGCCCCGACGGGTCGACCGTAGGCTGGCGGCAGCGCTCCGGCGCCCAGCCCCCGTGGCCCAATCGGCAGAGGCAGGCGACTTGAGGGTCGCTACAGGTCAGGGTTCGACTCCCTGCGGGGGCACCGCATCCGTCGTCGTCGTCATCGCATGCCGCGCGCCGCGGGGACCACTGGGACCGGTACCGGGGAGGAGCCGGTAGCGCTACTTGGTACGCGCCCCATCGATCCGGGCACGTATGCTGAGTGCGCCCGAGATCTCGGGTGCCGTGGACGGGGGTCCATGACGGCGAGGGGGCGGGGATGAGTCTGATCGAGGACGCGCGGGCGACGGCCACGCAGCGGGCCGTCGAGGCCCTGGGCCTGCTCGACGGGGTGCCCGAGGAGCGCTTCGACCGCGTCACGCGGCTCGCGCGCACCGCCTTCGACGTGCCCCTGTCGACCATCGGGCTCGCCGACCGCGACCGCATGTGGTTCGCCTCCTGCGCGGGCGCCGAGATGAGCGAGGCGCCCATCAGCGCCGTGTTCTGCGACACCACCATCCGGGAGGACCGGGTGCTCGTCGTCGAGGACGCCCGGGAGCATCCCCTCTTCCGCCACCTGCCCTCCGTCGCGGGCGAGCCGCACGTGCGGTTCTACGCGGGCCAGCCGCTGCACGACGCCGAGGGCGTGGTCATCGGCACCTTCTGCCTCTGACGACCTCCGTCCGCGGTCGCTCGACGACGGCCAGCTCGCCCTCCTCGCGGAGCTCGCCGAGTGGGCGCAGCGCGAGCTCATCGCGAGCGTCGAGATGGAGCGCGCGCAGGCGGTGCAGGCCGCGCTGCTGCCGGCCGCCGAGGTCCAGCTGCCCGGCTACGAGATCGCCGCGGTCTGCGTGCCGGCGCAGGTGGTGGGCGGCGACTTCTACGACTACGCCCGGACCCCCTCGGGCCTGCGCTTCTCCATCGCCGACGTGATGGGCAAGGGCACGGGTGCCGCGATCCTCACGGCGACCGTGCGGGCGGTGCTGCGCGGGATCGCCAGCACCGCGGACCGCTTCGGCGCGGGTGCGCTCGAGGACACCGGGCTGCTCGTCACGGACGCCGCCCGCACCCTCGAGGCCGACCTGGAGCGCACGGGAGCGTTCGTCACGCTGCAGCACGGCCACCTCGACGAGGGGTCCGGCCTCCTCCGCTACGCCGACGCCGGGCACGGCCTGACCATCGTCGTCCATGCCGACGGCGCCGTCACGCACCTCTGCACGACCGACCTGCCCGTCGGCATCGACCCCGACCACCGGTGGCAGGAGCGCCACGTCGTGCTCGCCCCGGGGGACACCTTCGTCACCTTCAGCGACGGCCTCTTCGACATGTTCGGCGGCAGCGACCCGGCGTTCGACCTCATCGGCGGCCTCGTGCGCGAGGCCGGGGGCGTGCACGCGCTCGTCGAGCGGGTGCGGACGCTGGCCTCGGCCGGCACGCCGCTCGACGACGTCACCGTCCTCGCCGTGAGCCGCGCATGACGCGCACGGGCGCCCGCACGACCGGGACCGGCACCGGTGCCGGCTCGGGCCGCATGACGTTGCGCTTCGCGGTCATCCGGCTGCTCGCGGTGGTCACGGCGATCCTCGGCCTCAACTACATCGTGTGGCGGCTCCTGTTCTCGGTGAACCCCGAGGCGCTCTGGATCGCCATCCCTCTGGTGCTCGCGGAGACGTACAGCCTCATCGACTCGCTGCTGTTCGGGCTCACGATGTGGCGCGCGCGCCAGCGGCCGCGTCCGCCGGCGCCGCAGCCGGGCCTCACGGTCGACGTGTTCATCGCGACGTACAACGAGCCGCTGGACCTGGTGATGGAGACCGCGCGCGCCGCCCAGCGCATCACCTACCCGCACAAGACGTGGGTGCTCGACGACGGGAACCGCACCGAGCTCCGCGACCTCGCCGAGGCGGAGGGCATCGGCTGGATCACCCGGTCGGCGGACTGGAGCGGCCGCGCGCGGCACGCGAAGGCCGGCAACCTCAACAACGCCCTGCTGACGACCGAGGGCGAGTTCATGCTCATCCTCGACGCCGACCAGGTGCCGGAGCCCGAGATCCTCGACCGCACGCTCGGGTACTTCGACGACCGCCGCATGGCGATCGTGCAGACGCCGCAGGTCTTCGTGAACGTGCCGGACTCGGATCCGCTCGGCAGCCAGGCGCCCCTGTTCTACGGCCCCATCCAGCAGGGCAAGGACGGCTGGAACGCGGCGTTCTTCTGCGGCTCCAACGCGATCCTCCGCCGCGAGGCGCTCATGCTCCTCGGCGTCTCGCGCTACGTGACCGACATCGAGATCAGCGTGTTCCGGGCCCTCCGGACCGCGGGCGACGTGCTGGACAAGGCGCGCGCGGAGCTCGAGCCGGACCAGGTCGACCTCCGGAAGGCGCTCGACGACGTCGCCTACGACGTGCGCCGCGCCCGCGCGGAGCTCCGCCGCGGCCAGCGCCTCGCCGACGTGACCTACCGCTTCCAGAAGCGCGTCGACTCCATCGCCGCCCGCATGGTGCAGGACGACATGGCGGCGCTGAAGGCCGACCTCGCCGAGATCGCCGCCCTCGCCGGCCGCCACTCCGCCGACCGGGACGCGGTGTCGCTCGTGGACGACTCGGCCCTGTCGCGCCTCTCCCAGCGCGACTGGTCGCCGCTCGGGGCCCTCGACGCCGTGCGCGCCCTCGTGCGCGACATCGACGTGCACCGCGACGACGACGCCCAGTCGATCATGCCGCTGGCCACCATCTCCGTCACCGAGGACATGGCGACCTGCATGCGCCTGCACGGCCTCGGCTGGAAGTCGGCGTACCACGACGAGACGCTCGCCTACGGGCTGGCCCCGGAGGACCTGCCCACGATGCTCACCCAGCGCCTCCGCTGGGCGCAGGGCACCATCCAGGTGTTCTTCCGTGAGAACCCGCTCCTGCAGAAGGCGCTGTCCATCCCGCAGCGCCTCATGTACTTCGCCACCATGTCGGCAGCTACTTCTCCGGCTTCACGGCCGTCGTGTACGTCGCGGCGCCCATCATCTACCTCGTCTTCGGCGTGCTGCCGGTGCAGGCGCTCTCGACCGACTTCTTCGTGCGGCTCATCCCGTTCCTCGTGGTCAACCAGCTGCTGTTCGCGGTGGTGGGACGCGGCAAGCGCACCTGGCGCGGCCAGCAGTACTCCCTGGCGCTGTTCCCGGTCTGGATCTCCTCGGTCACCACCGCGGTCGCCAACGTGTTCTTCCGGAAGCCCCTCGACTTCGCGGTCACGCCGAAGGTCCGCGCCGAGAGCGGGAAGCCGCGGTGGGACCTCGTGAAGCCGCAGCTCTACGTGATCGGCGCGCTCATCGTCGCCTCCGCGATCGGCCTGCTGCGGCTCGCCGTCGGGCAGGCCACGCCGCTCGGCACGTTCACCAACCTCGCCTGGGTCGTGTTCGACCTGGCGATCTTCAGCATCATCATCCGTGCGGCCCGCTACCGGGGCTTCACGCCGGCCAAGGAGGACGCATGATCGACATCGCAGTGAACGAGCAGGGGACGGACGTCAGCGTCGTCACCCCGAGCGGACGCCTCAACATGGTGTCCGCCCGCCAGCTCACCACCGTGGTCACCGAGGTCATCGACGGGGGCCGCCCCTACGTGGTCGTGGACCTCGGCAGCACCGACTTCATGGACTCCTCCGGCCTCGGCGCCCTCGTCTCGGGCCTCAAGCGCGCCCGGCAGGCGGGCGGCGACCTGCGCCTCGCCCGCCCCAACGCGCAGGTGCGGGCGGTGCTCGAGCTCACGAACCTCAACCGCGTCCTGACGGTGCACGACGCCCCCGAGGGGGTGTTCGGTGACCGCTGACGCGGTCGACGAGGGACGCCACGGCGCCGTCGCGCCCGTGCGCGCCTCCGTGACCCTCCCGGCGGTCGAGGACAGCCTGGAGGCGGTGCACGCCCTCATCGGCAGCGTGTGGGACCGCGCGTCGGACGTCGACGACACCGAGCGCATGCTGTTCGAGACCGCCGTGATGGAGATCGCCGGCAACGTGGTCGAGCACGGCGTCGCCGTGGGCGGACGCATCGGGGCCGTCGTCACGTTCACGCTCACCGTCATCTGCGGGCACGACCGCATCGTCGCGCTGTTCGAGGACGACGGGAAGCCCGCCGAGGTGGACCTCACGCAGGTCTCCATGCCCGACGACCTCAGCGAGAGCGGGCGCGGCCTCGCGCTCGCCCAGGCGGTCCTCGACGACCTCACCTTCGAGCGCGCCGACGGCAGCAACCGCTGGCGACTCGTCCGGCTCCGCGGCTGATGCGCGGCGGGGGACGCGGGCGCCGGGGGGTGGACGCACGAGGGCCGGGATGCGCGGCTGGGCCGCGGCTGCCGTCGCGCTCGCCATCGCCGTCGTCCCGGCGACGGCCGCGCTCGCCGCCCCGGCCGCACCCGCGGCCACCGCGCCCGCTGCCCCCGCCGACGAGGTCGACCTCGCGCGCGCGCCCGACGCCCCCTGGTTCGGCGGCATCCTCGACTGGACCGCGGACGACGCGCAGAGCTACGCCGACCGCCTCGGGGCGACCCCCGCGGTGCTCGGCCAGTCGGTGCGCTTCCCGCTCGGATCCGACGACGTCACCTACCTCGACCAGTTCGCCCAGCAGGCCGGCCAGCAGGGTGCGCTCCTCTTCCTCACGCTGGAGCCCACGAAGCCGCTCGCCGAGCTGACCGCGGAGGACGCGGACGCCCTCGCCGCCCGGCTGGAGGCGCTCCGCGAGCGCTACGACTCCCGCGCGCTCGTGCGGTTCGCCCCCGAGATGAACGGGTCGTGGACCCCGTGGGGCCAGCAGCCGTCCGCGTACGTGGCGGCCTTCCGCCAGATCGCCGACGCCGTCCACGCGTCCGACGCGGGCGCCGTCACCGTCTGGTCGCCCGCGTACGCGGCCGGCTACCCGTTCGGGTCGGCCGACGGGCTCACCGACGCATCCGGCACGCGCCCGGTCGCGGAGCTCGACACCGACGGCAACGGCCGCGTCGACATCGACGACGACGCCTACCGGCCCTACTACCCGGGCGACGACGCCGTCGACTGGGTGGGCCTGTCGGCCTCGCACTTCGGATCCCGAGCAGGACTTCGTCACCGGGCAGCCGGTGGAGGAGTACCTGGGCGGCGAGGTGGTGCCGCAGCAGGAGTTCGGCGAGAACGTCGTGCCCGAGGAGGGCAAGTTCTCCCGGGAGCTCCCAGGGCGCCTACGGCTACGCCGACCAGGGCGGCGCCGGCCGCGACTTCGCGGCCGAGTGGATCGAGGGCACCGGCAAGCCCGCCGTCATCGAGACGGGCGCGCTGTACGACCCCGCCCGCGGCGACGGCGCGAGTGAGTCGGAGATCAAGTCCGCGTGGTGGGAGCAGGTCCTCTCCGCCGACATCCGCGCGGAGCACCCCGGCATCGGCATGGTCGTGTGGCGGGAGCTCGAACGGGAGGAGGCGGAGGCCGACGGCGCCGTCGTCGACTGGCGCGCCACGGGCGACCCGGCCCTCGCCTCCGCCCTGCGCGCCCACCTCGACCCCGCGACGGCGACCCTCGGCCCCGTCACGCAGGCGTTCGACCAGGAGCGGGCGAACACCGCGACCGCCCAGTACCGCGACCCCGGATCCCCGGAGGACGAGCAGATGGGCTGGATCGTGCTGTGCGCGGTCGTGCTCCTCGTGCTGTTCGCCGGATCGGGCCTCATCGGGCGCCTGCGGCCCGGCTGGCGCTACCCGGACGAGAACAGTCCCCGCGACCGCCGCCTCGACCTCTTCCGCGGCTGGACCATCGTCGCCGTGGTCATCACCCACATCGAGGTCGCGAGCCCGTACTCGTACGTGACCATCAACGCGATCGGCGCCATCACGGGCGCCGAGATGTTCGTGCTGCTCTCCGGCCTCGTGCTCGGCATGGTCTACCCCATGGCCGTGAAGAGGTTCGGCGAGCTGAAGGCGCTCGTGTCCATCCTGCGGCGCGCCTTCAAGCAGTACGTGGTCGCGATCGCGGTGGTCGTCATCGTCTTCGCGCTCACGTTCGTGCCGTTCCTCGACACCGATGTGATCACCACCTTCACCGACCGCGGCACGGGCGCCGACGGCAAGGTCACGACGGGCCAGGTCTACGACCTCTACCCGAACGGCGCGCGCGCCTCCTCGACTACCCGCCGCCCTGGTACGCCATCCGCGACCTGCTGCTGCTGCGCATGGGGCCCTGGGTCTTCAACATCATGGGCCTGTTCGTGGTCCTCACGCTGCTCGTGCCCGCCGTCGTCTGGCTCCTCCGCCGCCGGATGTGGTGGGTCGTCCTCATCGTCAGCTGGGCCGGGTACCTGCTCAACGCGCAGTACGACATCCGGATCCTGCCGTCGATGTTCGAGGACGTCTTCCCGCTGCTCACGTGGCAGGTCGCCTTCCTCAACGGCATGGTCATCGGCTACTACCGGCGGCAGCTCACGCGGGCCCTCACGGGCCGCCTCGGCCGCGTGCTGGTGACGATCGGGCTGGTCGCCTACGTGGGGTCCCTCGCCGTGCTGTGGGCCGGCCACACCTACGGCGTGCAGCTGCCGGGGGTGCCCGACGGCCTCTACTCGTCGCTGTACGAGTCGATGTACCAGCGCACGTTCCTGCAGCCGGGGCGCCTCATCGACCTCGCGCTCATGCTCGTGGTCGCCTACACGTTCCTCACGCGGGTCTGGGAAGCCGGTCGACCGCGCCTTCGGGTGGTTCTCGAACACGCCGCTGGGGTCCGCGAGGCCTGTACGTGTTCATCGTCCACGTGTTCTTCGTGCTCGTCGTGGGCAGCCTCCCGTTCCTCGACCGGTCGAATCCCTGGCAGGGGGCTGTCTTCGGTTTCCACACGCTCGTGCTCGCGGCGATCTGGTTCATGGTCACGCGCAAGGTGCTGTTCAAGGTCATCCCGACCTGATCCGCGGCCCGTCGGCGGATCCGATGCGATCCGGGGCAATCCGGCACGGTCCCCGTTCCGAACGCTTCACGACATCCGGCGAAACAGTGCATCGCGCCTCTATGCCGGATGCCTGTCTATCCGCATAGACGTTCGAACCAGCACGCGTTCGGTATCTGGGATACGGTCGCGACGATCAAGGGAGCTCCAACCATGTTCGACAAGAAGTTCATCACCCAGGCCATCGACCGGAGCGCGCAGTCGCCGCTGGACCGTCGTCGCTTCTTCAGCGCCGCGGGCATCGCCGGGCTCGGCGTCGGCGCCGCGGCCCTCATCCCCGCCACGGGAGCCCAGGCGGCCGACGCCCAGGCCGAGGCGGACGCGGGCCAGGCGACCGACCTCGCCGTCCTCAACTTCGCGCTCAACCTCGAGTACCTCGAGGCCGAGTTCTACCTCCGCGCCTCCACCGGCGCGGGCCTCGTCCCGAACGACATCTCCGGTGTCGGCACGGCCGGCGGCGTCACCGGCGGTCGCCAGGTCCAGTTCAAGGACCGCGCGATCCGCGAGTACGCCCGCGAGATCGCCCAGGACGAGAAGGCCCACGTCAAGTTCCTGCGCTCCGCGCTGGGCTCGGCGAAGGTCGCGCGTCCGGCCATCGACCTCGACGCCGGCGTTCTCCGCCGCGGCGACGGCCGCCGGCCTCATCAAGCCGGGCGAGAAGTTCGACGCGTTCGCGAGCGACGAGAACTTCCTGCTCGCGTCCTTCGTGTTCGAGGACGTCGGAGTGACCGCCTACAAGGGCGCCGCCCCGCTCATCACGAACAAGACGTACCTCGAGGCGGCCGCCGGCATCCTCGCGGTCGAGGCGTACCACGCGGGCATCATCCGCACGTCGCTGTTCGCGAAGGGCCTCGCGGCTCCGACCAACGCGATCTCGAACGCGCGCGACTCCCTCGACGGGTCCTCGGACCTCGACCAGGGCATCACGATCTCGGGCGGCGCGAACCTCGTGCCGACGGATGCGAACGGCATCGCGTACAGCCGCAGCACCGGCCAGGTCCTCAACATCGTGTACCTGAACAACAAGGCCGTGACCAAGGGCGGGTTCTACCCCAACGGCGTCAACGGCGGCATCAACACCAGCGCGGCCAACTAGCCCGCAGGCGCGATCGCCACAGGGGCGCCGTCCACCTCTCGAGGTGGGCGGCGCCCCTGTCGTCGTCCTGGGGGCGGCGCGCGCCCGACCCGCTAGCGGCGGTTGCGCGGGCTGTCGGCCGCGAGCACCGAGTTCCGGCGCGAGTACGCGAGGTAGATCACGAGGCCGATGATCGAGCCACACGAGGAAGCGCACCCAGGTCTCCCACGGCAGCGACGACACCAGCCACAGCGAGAAGCCGATCCCGACGATCGGCACCACGGGCATGAGCGGCAGGCGGAACGCGCGGGGGATCTCCGGGCGCTTGTAGCGCAGGACGATGACCGCGGCGCAGACCACGACGAACGCCAGCAGGATGCCGATGTTGGTGAGCTCGGCCACGACCGTGATGGGCAGGAAGCCCGCGAACAGCGCCGAGCCGATGCCGATGATCCAGGTCACGCGGGTCGGCACGTTGCGCTTCCGGTCCGTCACCGCGAACCAGGCGGGCAGCAGGCCGTCGCGGCTCATCGAGAACTCACGCCGCGGGAGGCGCCGAGCATGAACGTGAGCATCACGGTGACGACGCTCACGATCGCTCCGACCGCGACGACGTTCGCCACCGCGGGGAGGCCCACCGACTCGAAGGCCGTGGCCGAAGCCGCTCTCCGGGTTGATGTCGCTGTAGCGCTGCATGCCGGTGAGGACGATGGTCGCGAGCACGTAGAGCACCATCGCGATGGCGAGCGACAGGAGGATGGCCTTCGGCATGTGCTTCGTGGCGTCCTTCGACTCCTCGGCGGCGGTGCTCATCGCGTCGTAGCCGAACACCGCGAAGAACACCGTCGCGGCGCCGGTGAACACGCCGGCCGCGCCGAACGGGAAGTAGGGCTGGTAGTTGGCGCCGGTGATCTGCGTGAAGCCGATGACGACGATGACGAGCACGAGCGCCACCTTGAGGCCCACCAGGTAGAGCTCGAAGCGGCCCACGCTCTTCATGCCGCGCGTGAGCACGAAGGCGGTGCCCAGGCAGAGGATCACGGCGAAGAGGTCGACCACGTGGCCGTCGCCGGTGCCCGCGGCGCCCAGCATCCAGGCGGGCAGGTCGATGCCGAGCTGGTCGAGCAGGAAGCCCGCGTACCCCGACACCCCGATGGCGACCACGCCCACGATGGCCGTGTACTCGAGCAGCAGGTCCCAGCCGATGAACCATCCGACGATCTCGCCGAGGGCCGCGTAGCCGTACGTGTAGGCGGAGCCGGCCTTGGGGATCATGCCCGCGAACTCCGCGTAGGAGAGCGCCGCGGCCGCGCTGGCGATGCCCGCGATGAGGAACGAGATGAGGACGGCGTGGCGGTCTGGTTGGCGACCGTGCCGGCGAGGGTGAAGATGCCCGTGCCGATGATGCCGCCCACGCCGTTCGCGGTGAGCTGCCAGAGCCCGAGGGAGCGGGTCAGGCCGCCCTCCGAGCCCTCGGTCCCCGGCTCGTCCTCGATGGCGTCCACGGGCTTCCGCCGTGTCAATGCCGACCAGAGGCTCGCGCTCGATGTGCTCATGGAGGACTCCTGCCGTCGGGGCCGCGCGGGCCGCGTCGAGGCCGCCGGCGCCGGCGACGCCCCCAGTGTGGACCCGGCTGCGGATCCGCACCAGGTGCGGACCGGCCGACGGCCAGTGCGCGGGCGGGGCGCTACGGACGCTGCAGGGAGGGCTCGACGACGCGGATCCAGAGCCACACCGCGATGCTCAGCGCGGCGAAGGCCGCGGCGACGACGAGCGCCGTGATCCACACCCCCGCCGACCCCGGACGCCGTCGTCGCGACCGCGGCGAACGCGAGCGTGAGCACGACGCTGCCGTCACGGCCCACAGCGGCAGCGAGCGCAGGAGGAGCGACCGGCCGAGCACGAGCGACACGGGAGCGAGCGCCAGCGCCGCCGAGCTGAGGGCGGCGAGGGTCACGGTGCTGAGCAGCTCGTTCGCGGTCTGCGCCCAGATGCCGCCGCGCGCGGGGACGAACCCGTAGGCGACCCATGCCGCGAGACCCAGCGTGGCCAGGGCCCCGGACTGCACGAGCGCGAGGCGGGCCCGGGAGCGGTCGTCGCGGTCGTCGGCGACGAGCCCGAGGACCTGCCCGATGACGATGGGCGGAGCGAGGCCGAAGCCGCGCGACACGAGCACCGCGGTGGCCGAGAGGACGAGGAGGGCGGGCACGGCCCGGACCCGCGCCGGACCCGCGCCGAGGCGCCCGGCGACCGAGGCGACCGCCACCACGCCGACGCCGTTCACGACGGCGAGGCCGAGGAGCGCCGCGAGGAAGAGGCGCACGGCGTTGGGGTCGGATCCGACGGGCAGCGACAGCGACGCGAGCGCGGCCGCGAGGGCCAGCGCGACGGCCGCGCCTCCCCAGCGGCCGACGCGGCCGGGATCCCGTGCGGGGCGGGCGCCCAGGAGCGTCGGCTCGGGCTCCCGGCGGGCGGGGACGGGGATCGGCGCCGAGTCGAGCCGTCCGGGGACGATGCGCATCTGCCCCGTGGTCGCCGTGGTGTCCGTGAAGGCGGCGGCCGTGGCGCGGGTGGTGAGCGCGCCGGCGTCCCCGCGCGGGACGATCCGCAGCGGCGTCACGTCGGAGGCGGAGCGGTGCCGCCCGCCGAAGCGCGTCACCAGCGCGCCGCGCAGGAGGAGGGCCGGCAGGGTCACCAGGAGCACGGCGCCGAGCGCGAGGAGGAGGGGGAGGAGGCCGCGGCCGTCGGTGAAGGCGGCGGCGTCGAGCGGCTGCAGGGACGTGCCGAAGCGCGTGGGCGCGTTCCAGGTGCCGGGTGCCGCGGCCGCGGGAGCCGACCCCTCGCCGGGCGCTCCCTCCGGCGAGGGGCCCGCCTCCGGCGTCCCGTCGCCATTCGGACCGGTCGCCGGTGCCGGTGCCGCCTCGGGCGCCCTCGGGCGAGGTCGTGGCCTCGGGGGACGGGGTCGCGGGCGGCGTCGTCGCGCCGGGCGTCGGCGAGGCGGAGGGCGCCGTCACGGTGACGCGCGACCTCGGCGGCCAGCGTGCTGATGTTGCCGAGCGGGTCCGTGACCGTGGCGGTGATGCCGAGCGGTCCGGGCGGCAGCGTGCCCGTCGCGCACGACCAGCGTCCGCCGGCGACCTGCGCCTGGCACGCCGCGTCGCCGTAGCCGGCGAGGTACGCGCGGACGGTGGCGCCGTCCTCGTCGGAGGTCCCGGAGATGGTGATCCCCGCGGCGTCGATGCTGGAGCCCGCCGCGGGCGCGGTGATGACGGCCGCGCCCGGCGCCGTCGTGTCGAAGCTGCCGGTGCCGCGTCCGACCGCGGGCGTGCCGACGCTCCACGACGTCGACTGGGTGGCGGTGACGGCCACGCCGGTCCCCGAGGGGGGCGGGGGAGCGACAGGAGGCAGGGCCCACGCGCTCGATCGACCGAAGCGGCGCACGAAAAACTAAAGTGTTTCACGTGTCGCCAACATCTCTGACACTGCACGAGGAACGGTTAGATCCGGCGGCTTCACGAACCAAGTACAGGACATA
>NZ_CEEDAR010000012.1:0-139728 GCF_979252985.1 Clavibacter sp. AC415
ATGTCCTCTACTTCGTTCAGTTCTATGAAGCCGATATTAACCGTTCCTCGTGCAGTGTCGATGTTTTCGCATTTATCGTGAAACGCTTTCGCGCATTTCGTCGCTTCACCGCGCTCGAGGCCGAGACGCGCGCGATCATCCGCGATCGGCCCGACGTCCTCCTCGCCACCACCTCCTACGGCATCCGCCGCTGGTTCGAGGCCGCCGACGCGGCGGGCGTCGGCGACGAGCTGACCGAGGTCCTCGGCCGGGCGCGGATCCTCGTGCGCCGGCCCAAGGCGCGGGGCGCCATCCGCGCCGCGTCCCTCGACGACCACGGCATGAGCGAGCGGGAGACGACGACGTCGCTCGTCGACCTGGTGCTGCGCGGCGACGTGGCCGGGCAGACGGTCGCGGTGCAGCTGCACGGCTTCACCGACCCGGTGCAGCTCGCGCGCCTCGAGGCCGTGGGCGCGCACGTCCTGACCGTCGCCCCCTACCGCTGGACGGTGCACGAGGACTCGGCGCGCGTCCTGCGGCTGGTCGAGGCGGTCTGCACGGGCGGGATCGACGCCGTCACGTTCACGAGCGCGCCCGCGGTCGAGGCGCTGTTCACCACGGCGGATGCGGCGGGTCGGCTCGAGGACCTCCAGGAGGCGCTGCGCACGCTGGTGGTCGCGGCCGCGGTCGGGCCGGTGACCGCTGCGCCGCTCGTCGAGGCCGGGATCCTGCCCATCACGCCCGACCGGTTCCGCATGGGCGCCCTGATCCGTCTGGTGTGCGCGCACCTGGAGGAGTCGGGCGTGGCGCGCGTGGAGACCGGGCACGGCGCCGTGCAGCTGCGCGGCCGGCTCGTCGTGATCGACGGCGAGCGCCTCACGCTGAGCCCGGTCCCGCTCGCCCTGTTCCGGGCGCTCGTCGCCGCCGAGGGCGCCACGGTGCCGCGGCGGGTGCTCGCGCGCGCGACGCCGGAGCTCCTCGACGACCACGCCGTGGACGTCGCGATCTCGCGGCTCCGGCGGTCGCTGCCCAATGCGGGCATCGTCCAGACCGTCATCGAGCGGGGGTACCGGCTCTCCACCGTCTGAGCGGGGAAGGCGGCGGCGCGGCGGCTCGGCGGCCGGCGGCGCGGGGCCGGCGGCGGCTCTGCGGCACAGAGGCACAGCCGGGTCTGCGCCCCGGGGACGAGGCGCGGGGGCCGCGGGGAGGACGCGCGGCGGGGTCCCGTCCGCGAGCCTGGGGTCATCGCCCGACCGGGCGGTCGATCTGGAGGATCCCGTGCCCGTTTCCGTCGCCCCCGCCCCCGCCCCGACCGCGCGCGTCGCGGCTCCCGTCGCCCTCGCACCGCGCCCCGGCGATCCCGCCTGCGTCGCGTTCTCCGGCTCCGGCGCCTTCCGCCACGCGGGCACGACCAGCCTCGAGGTGGACCTCGCGCCGCAGGCCGCCGCGACCGCCGCCTGAGCGGCGCCTGAGGTCTGCGGGTGAGCGGCGCCGCAGGCCGGAGCGCGCCGGCGGGTGCCCCGACGCGACCTCGTCGACGGGCTCCCTCTCGGGTCCGGCGGGCTCGCCGCGGGGGCACCGGACGCCCCTGACTGGGGGTGCCGAGGCCATCCGACGCGCACCCCGGGGCTTCACGGTCGCCCCGCCCGCCGCCTAACCTGAGCGGAGGAGACCTTTCTCCAGCTGAGGAGCACCATGTCGTCGACCCCGCCGCCCGCCTCCCCGACGTCGGTCACCCCGTCGTCCGACGAGCCCGGCTGGTTCGGCGACGGCAAGGGCGACCCAGCGCTTCTGGGATGGCAGCCGCTGGACGCCGCTCGTCTCCGGCCGCCGCGTCTTCCCCGGCCGCGCGTCGTCGACGCCCGAGCCGCGCCTCGTGCTCGGAGTCACCGCTGCCCGAGGGCTACGCGCCCGGCGCCGCGTCCCCCGCGTCGCCCACGGGATCCCCCGCCGGACCCTCGGCGTCCGCTCCGCCCGCCGGCGCACCGCTCGCGCCGCCCACGGGCTCGCCCGTCGCGCCGCCCCCCGGCTACCCGATGTCGCCGCCCACCGGATCGCCCGTCGGCCCGCCCACCGGCCCGCCCGTCGCGGCCCCCGCCGGGTCCCCCCTCGACACGCCCGCCCGCACCTCGTCCGTCGCCAGCGCCTTCGCCCCGCAAGCCGCCGCCCCAGCGATGCCCGCCCGCCGCGGCCGCGGCCACGAGCGCCGCCTCCGCTCCCACGCCGCGCGCGCCGCCGGCACGGCTCCCGCGCTCCGCGGTCGCAGCACCTGGCCCTGGGCCGCCCTCGCGGTCGCGGCCGTGCTCGTCATCGCCGCGGCCGTCATCGCCGGACTGCCGGGGCTCCTCGTCGCCCTCGGCGTGGTCGCGCTCGTCGCCGGGCTCATCCCGCTCGTCCGGGACGGCTCGCGTGGATCCCCGGCATCCGCAGCCGCGCGGCCGGCGGCGTCGCGGCCGGCCTCGCCCTCGTGCTGATCGCCGGCGGCGCGGTCGCCGCGACCCTCCCGATGGCCCAGGACGACGTCGCCGATCCCGACGCCCTCGAGATCTCCGACGCGCGCCCCGTGCCGGAGACTCGCGGACCTCGCCAACCCCCTCCCGGTCTCCGCGGACGGCCTGGTCGAGATGGTGGACGTGACCCGCATGCGCGCCGTCGACGCCGGGGACACGCTCGCCGCGTCCGGCTTCGGCATCGCGTTCGCCGACGCCGCGGGCAGCGCGCTCGTGCGCCAGGACGTGTGGATCGTCGCGCGCCAGGACCCCGCCGCCGGCACGCGCGTCGAGCCCGGATCCACCGTCACCCTCACGCTCTCCGCGCCCGCACCGGATCGGATCGCCCTGCCGATCGTGCCCAAGGCGCCCGACATCCCGGCCCGGCCGGGAACCCGACCCGGCACGCAGCCCGGCACCGGAGGCGGCGGGAACGGCGGCGGCAGCACGGGCGGTGGCGGGAACGGCGGCAGCGGCGGACGCCGAGCACGCCGGCGCCCAGCCGCTCCGTACCGAGCCGTCGCCGCAGCCGACCGCGGACCCGCCGGTCGACCCGACGCCCGACCCGCAGCCGACGACGGACCCGCCGGTCGACCCGACCCCCGACCCGCAGCCGACGACGGACCCGCCGGTCGACCCCGGCCCCGCCGATCCGCCCGAGCCGACCACCCCGCCGGTCAGACCCGGACACGGGCGGCGAGCCGGTCCCCGAGACGCCGCCCGCCGAGGCCTAGACCCCCGACGCGTCCGATAGGGGGTCGGCCGCGGTCCCGGCGCCGCCCGCCCCGGCGCCGCCCGCCCCGTTGCCGCCCGCCCGCAGGTGCGCCCGCTGCCCGTCGCGGTCGAGGATGGTCAGGATCTCCGCCACGCCGCGGTGCGCGCCCCATCCCGTGGGGGACCATGGTCGAGAACTCGGCCGCGTCGCCCTCCTCCACGAGGATCGTGCGCTCGCCCAGCTGCAGGCGCACCGTGCCCGACAGCACCGTGAACCAGTCGCGACCGGGGTGCACGCCCAGCTGGTCGACGGGCACCGGCCGCGTCGGCGTCATGCGGATCTTCGCGACGAACACGCCGGACTGCCCGCGCCCGCCGCGCGAGGATCCAGGTCGTGCGCCGCCGCCTCCGCGTCCTCCTGGGGGCGGATCACCACGTCGGCGTCGTCCCCGGACTCGATGAGCGCGTCGAGCGACGTCTGCGAGCGCCTGGGCGATGGGCACGAGCTGGTCGAGGGCGATGCGGCGGTGACCGGGCTCGATCCGGCTGAGCGTGGAGGGGCTGAGGAAGCGCCGGGCCGCGAGCACGTCGAGCGACCAGCCCCGTGACTCCCGGAGGCTCCGGATGCGCTGCCGGACGAGGGAGTCGAGATCGGTCTCTTGCGTCATGGGCAAGATGGTATGTGCCAGGAGCACGCGTGCGCCACCCTGGGAGCATGCACCGCCACGACGCTCCCGTTCCCCACGACGCTCCCGCTCACCGGCATGCTCATGCTCACCCGCACGCTGCCGCGCGCCCCGACCACGGCCCGCACGGTCTCGCGGACGGCCCGCACGGGCCCGCCGACGCGTCGCTCGCGGTGATGCTCGACCTCGACGCGCGCATCCTCCACGGACACCTCCGCGAGCTGACCGCCTGGGTCCGCCGGCTCGCGCACGACGCCGCGGGCCGCGTCGTCGTCGACCTCGGCGCAGGGACCGGCACCGGCACGGTCGCGCTCGCCCGTCGCTTCGACCGGGCCGAGGTCGTCGCCGTCGACGCCGGACGATCCGATGCTCGCCCGCGTGGCCGAGCGCGCCGTGGTGGACGGCCTCGCGGACCGCATCCGGACTGTGCGCGCGGACCTCGACGAGGGCTCGCCGGGCTCCCCCCGGCCGACGTGGTGTGGGCGTCGCTCATGCTGCACGAGGTACGGGACCCGGCGGCGCTCCTCGCCCGCATCCACGACGGCCTCGCCCGCGGCGGCGGGCTCCTCGCCGTGGTCGAGATGGACGGGCCGCCGCGCTTCCTGCCCGACCAGCTCGATCCGGCGCTCGGCCGCCCGGGGCTCGCCCGGCGCCTCGACGACGCCGTCACGCACGGCGGGACCGGCGGCCCGTCGCACCCCGACTGGGCGCCGTGGCTCTCCGAGGCGGGACTCGTCGGCGTGGAGACGCGCACGTTCCGCATCGACCCGGATCCGGCGGACCCGGTCGCCGCGCAGGCGACGCTCCCCTACGCCCGCGCATGGCTGGCCCGGGTGCGCGACCGCTCCGGCGACCGGCTCGACGCCAACGACCGCGCGGCCCTCCACGCCCTCCTCGACCCGCGCGGCCCGCACGCGCTCGAGCGCACCCCGGGCGTCCGCCTCCGCGGCACCCGCACGGCGTACGTCGGGCGCCGGCCGCGCTGACCGGACGCGCCGTCAGCGCGGCCGGTCAGCGCGGCCGGGTCAGCGCAACCGGTCAGCGCAGCCGCGTGAGCGCGAGGTGCGCCAGCAGCGCCGCCATGTCGCCGAGCACGGCGTCGTCGAACACGACGTACGGCGAGTGGTTCGCGGCGCACGATGCGGGATCGACCCCGTCGGGCGACGCGCCCACCATCACGAAGGCGCCGGGCACGCGCTCCAGGACGAAGGAGAAGTCCTCCGATCCCATCATCGGGTGGGGCATGGTCGCGTAGCGCCCGGGCCCGAACAGCGCGGCCACCGCCTCCTCGACCCGCAGGACCTCGTCGGCGTCGTTCACCGTCGGCGGGTAGTGGCGCGAGAACTCGGCCGTGGTGGCGAGCCCGTGGGCGTCGCCGATGCCCTCGGCCAGCCGCACGGTCTCCCGCTCGAGGATCGCCAGGGCGCCCTCCGAGTGCGCGCGCACGGTCGCGCCGAGGCCCGCTGTCTCCGGGATCACGTTCCGCGTGGCGCTCCCGTTGAGCATCGTCACGGACAGCACCGCCGGGTCGAACACGCTGGTGCGGCGGGCGACCATGGTGGAGAGCGCGAGGGTCAGCTCGGCCACCGCGGGCACCGGGTCGGCGACCTTCCAGGGCGTCGACCCGTGGCCGCCGTCCCCGCGGTACGTCGCGTAGAAGCTGTTCGAGCTGGCCATGACCGGCCCCGGTCGCGACTGGAACGCGCCGCGCTCGCCGGGACCCACGTGCAGCGCGTAGGCGGCGACGGGCAGCGAGCCCGAGGCGTCGAGGAGCCCCTCCCCGATCATGATCTCCGCGCCGCCCCAGCTCTCCTCGCCGGGCTGGAACATGAGGAGCACGTCGCCGACGAGCTCCTCGCGCCGGGCCGCGAGGAGGCGGGCGGCGCCGACGAGCCGGCAGTGTGCAGGTCGTGGCCGCACGCGTGCATGCTGCCGTTGGTCGCCTGGTAGTCGAGGCCCGTCTGCTCGGCGAGCGGCAGGGCGTCCATGTCGCCGCGGAGGAGCACGGTGGGCCCCGGGATCCGCCGCGGAGCACGGCGACCACGGAGGTCGTGGCGGTGCCCGTCGTGATCTCGAGGCCGAGGCCCTCGAGGGCGGCGAGCACGGCGGCCTGCGTCGCGGGCAGGACGAGCCCGGTCTCGGGCTCGGCGTGCAGACGGCGCCGGAGGTCCTGCAGGCCGGGGAGCAGCTCGGCGGCGGCGGCGAGCAGCGCGGCGTCGGGAGCGGCGGGCGCGCCGGCGGATGCGGCGGATGCGGCGGGCGCGGTGTCGGTGTCGGTGTCGGTGTCGGTGTCGACGGTCATGCGGGGATCCTCGTCTCTCGGTCGGCGGTGGCCTCGGCCGCGACGCGGTCCAGGAGGCCGATGGTGTCCTTCACGACGCGGCCCGCCTGGGCCACGACGAGCACGTTGTCCGGGTCGCCGAGCCCGGCGATGTCGGCGAGGGGGTCGACGTCGGTGATCACGAGGTCGGCCAGGCGCCCGGCCTCGAGCGTGCCGGTCGTCCCGGCGATGCCGAGGAGCTCCGCGGCGGTCCGGGTGCCGGCGACGATCGCGTCCATCGGGTCCATGCCGAGCTCCGCCATCCAGGCGAGCTCCCGCAGGTTCTGGCCGTGCGGGCCGACGCCGAGTCGGTGCCGAGCGCGATGCGCACGCCCCGCTCGATGGCGTGCGCCACGTTGACCTTCGTGATCCCGGTCCACCTGGTCTTCTTCGCGTAGTGGTACGGCTCCATGCGGTCGCGGTCGATGCCGAGGAAGACGGTCGAGAGCGTCGGAACGAGGAACGTGCCGCGCTCCCCCATCATGTCGATGGCCTCGTCGTCGATGCCGTACCCGTGCTCGACGCTCGTCACACCGCCGAGCACCGCGGCGTGGATCCCGGCCGTGCCCTGCGCGTGCGCCGCGAGCGGCGTCCCGCCGTGCCGCTCGAGCTCGTCGGCGATCGCGCGGACCTCGTCGATGCGGAGCCCCTCGTCCTCGGGGGCGTCGTGCGGGCTGCCCATGCCGCCCGTCGTGCAGATCTTCACCACGTCGGCGCCGGAGCGGAGGATGCGCCGCGTCGCGCGCCGCACCTCGTCCACCCCGTCGGCGATCTCCGACATGGCCTCCGTGTGCGTGTGCACGGCGCCGCCCGGCAGGTGGAAGTCCCCGTGCCCGCCCGTGTGGCTGATGACCTTCACGGCGACGTGCAGCCGCGGGCCGACGATGAGGCCGCGCTCGACCGCGATGCGGTACCCGGCGCTCAGGCCGCCGAGGTCGCGGGCCGTGGTCACGCCCGCCTCGAGCGTGCGGCGGATCCGGTCGGCCGTCTCGAACGCGATCACGGCGGGCTCGGTGGCGACCCGGTGGTACGGGCCGTCGGCGCTGTCCATGGACAGGTGCACGTGCGTGTCGATGAAGCCCGGCAGCACCGTGCGACCGGCGAGGTCGACCGTGCGGGCGCCGGGCGGACGGGGCCGCGGCGGCTGGCCCGGCGTAGGAGATCACGCCGACCTCGTCGACGACGAGCACGGCGTCGTCCAGGGGCGGACGGCCGGTGCCGTCGATGAGGCGCGCGCCGGTGAGGCGCATCCCGGCGAGCGCGGGGACGGGGGGTCGGGACATGGGGATCCTCTCGTGCGGGCGGATGGGGCGGGAGCCGGCGCGCGGCCGGCCCCCGGTCGGTCGATGGAGGAGGGTCAGTCGATGGAGAAGCCGGGCGCGCCGGGCACGGCCGCGAGCAGCGACCGCGTGTAGGGGTGCTGGGGGTCGGAGTACACCTGCTCGGTGGGGCCCTGCTCCACGACGTCGCCGCGGTAGAGCACCACGACGTCGTCGCTCACATGCCGGACGACGGCCAGGTTGTGCGAGATGAACAGCATCGACAGCCCGAGCTCGCGGCGCAGTCGCGCGACGAGGTTCAGGATCTCCGCCTGCACCGACACGTCGAGCGCGGAGGTGATCTCGTCCGCGACGACGAACTCCGGCCGCACGAGGAGGCCCCGCGCGATGGCGATGCGCTGCCGCTGGCCGCCCGAGAACTCGTGCGGGTAGCGGTCGATCGCGTCGGCCGGCATGCGCACCACGCGCAGCCACTCCGCGATGAGGTCCCGGTGGCGGCGCACGTCCGGGTGCCGCGGGTCCACCGCCTCGGCGAGCGCCTGCCCGATGGTGCGGCGGGGGTCGAGGGACGAGTACGGGTCCTGCGGGATCATCTGCACGCGGCGGCGCATCGCCGCGCGGTCGCGGCGCCCGAGCGTCCGCACGTCGACGCCGCCGATGCGGATGCTCCCCGCGCTCGGCCGGACCGTGCCCACCAGGGCCTTGGCCAGGGTGGACTTCCCGGACCCGCTCTCGCCGACGAGGCCGACGGTGCGGCCGGTGCCGACCGTGACGTCGACGCCGCGCAGCACGCGCACCGACTGGGATCCGCTGCCGAAGACCACGTCGAGGCCGCGCACCTCGAGCATCGGCGGGCCGTCGGGGTCCCGCGGGGCCGGGATGGCGCTCGGGCTCGTGCTGTCGCTCGGGCCCGGGCTCGTGCTGGTGCTCCGGCTCGGGCTCGGGCTCGTGCCGGTCGCGCGCACGGCCGGTCGGACGTCGGCGTCGTCGATGCGGGCGCTCATCGCGCCACCTCCTGGGTGTCGGGCCGGGTGCCGGCCGTGCGGTCGGGATCGGCGCCGGGACCTGCCGCTGTGCGCGCCTGCTCGCCGCGCCAGTCGACGACCGGGAGCTCGCCCACCCGCTCGGTGAGGCTCGGCGTCGCGGCGAGGAGGGCCCGCGTGTAGGGGTGCACGGCCGTGGCCGCGTCGAGCCGGTCCGCGTCGATCTCCTCCACGATCTCGCCGCCGTTCATGACGAGCACGCGGTCGCACAGGGCGCGGACCACGCCGATGTCGTGGGAGATGAACATGACCGCCGTGCCGGTGTCCCGGTTGAGGCGCTTCAGCTCCCGGAGGATCTCCGCCTGCACGGTCACGTCGAGGGCGGTGGTCGGCTCGTCGGCGATGATCAGCTTCGGGTCGACCGCGAGCGCGGCGGCGATCATCGCCCGCTGCCGCATGCCGCCGGACAGCTCGTGCGGGTGCTGGCGCATCCGCTTCTCGGGGAGCGTGAGGTGCACGCGGCGGAGCGCGTCGAGCACGGTCGACCGGGCGGCGGCGCGGGACTGCCCGCGGTGGGTGCGCAGCACCTCCGTCAGCTGGGTCCCGAGCCGGAGCGCCGGGTTGAAGGTGCTGCCCGGGTCCTGGTAGACGAGGCTCACGGTCTGGGCGAGGACGCGCGGATCCACCCGGCCGAGCAGGTCGAGGTCGTCGAGCCGCATGGTCGCGGCCTCCGCCTCCAGCCCGTCGGCGAGGAGCCGGGCGACGCTCATCGCGGTGAGCGACTTGCCGGACCCGCTCTCCCCCACGATGCCGACGATCTCGCCGCGGCCGACCGTGAACGAGATGCCCTTCACCAGCGGCACCCCGGCGGAGGTGCGGACCCACAGGTCCTCGACCCGCACCATCGCGTCGAGCCCGGGGACGAGCGTGGTGCCGGCGCCGCGGACGGCGGCGGCCGACGCCCGGCGGCCGGCGCGGGGATCGGCGGCCGCCGCGAGCCCGTCGCCCACGAGCATGGCGGCGAGCCCCGTGACGACGATGAGGACGGCCGGGCCGACCGTCTGCTCGGGGCGCCCGGACAGCAGCGAGGGCAGCGCCTCGTTGAGCAGCTTCCCGTAGTCGTACTGCGGCGACTGCACGCCGAGGCCGACGAAGGACAGGGCGGAGATGGCCGTGAGGGACTGCGCGAACGTCGAGGCGGCGAGCACGAGGAGCGGCTCGGCCATGTTCGGGAGCATGTGGTCCGTGACGATCCGCCGGTCCCCGACGCCGAGGAGGCGGGCGGTGGAGACGTAGTCGCGCTGCGACACCTTCGCGGCGAGGTTCGCGGTGAGCCGCGCGAAGGTCGGGATGCCGGCCACGCCGATCGCGACGACGGCCGGGCCCGCGCCGGCCCCGAGGATCGCCGCCACCACCAGGGCGAGGAGGAGGCCGGGGAAGGCGACCATGACGTCGATGACGCGGAGGCACACCTCCCGGGCCCGCCGCGGCAGCAGCCAGACGGCCGTGCCGGCGACGATCCCGGCGAGGACGGCGATGGCCGTGGCGCCAAGCGTCATGAGGAGCGTCAGCCTGGTCGCGACGAGGCTCCGGGCGAGCATGTCGTGCCCGGCCTGGTCGGTGCCGAGCGGATGCGCCGCCGAGGGCGCCGCCGCCCGCTCGGCCATGGTGTCCGCCTGCTCCTGCAGGAGGAGCGGCGCGACGATCCCCACCATCACGACGGCGGCGAGGAGCACGAGGCCCGTCACGAGGCCAGGCGTCCAGTGGAAGCGGCGCGGCGTGGCACCGGGCGCGGGGGCGAGGGGCCGGGCGGACGGTGCGGTCGCGCTCGTGGTGGTGTCAGTCATGTCGTCCTCCGAGGGTGCGCGAGTCGATGAGGCCGAGGGCCACGTCGACGAGCAGGTTGACGAGCGCGGCGATCATCCCGAGGACGAGCACCATGCCCTGGATCACGGGGAAGTCGCGGTCGAGGATGGCCTTGATGATCCCGGTGCCGAGCCCCGGCAGGGCGAAGACGCTCTCGATGATGAGCGCGCCGCCGAGCATCCCGCTGAGGATCAGGCCGCTCAGGGTGAGCGTCGTGGTCAGGAGGTTCGGCAGCACGTACCTGAGGTGCAGCGGGAGCGCGCCGAGCCGCCAGCCGCGGGCCGTGCGCACGTGGTCCTCCTCGAGCACCACCTGCGTCTCGCGGCGGACCACGCGGCTGATGGTGCAGATCGGGCCGATGGCGAGCGCCGCGATGGGCAGCACGTAGGCGGCGGCGCCGGCGCGGGCGTTGTAGGCCGGCGGGAACAACGGCAGGATGCCCACCCCGAGCGCGAGCACCACCACCAGGATCGTCGCCATCACGTAGCCGGGCACCGAGTCGAGGAAGCCCGTGACGGCGCCGAAGGCCGTGTCGAGCCACCGCCGGCGGCCGCCGCGCGTCTGTACGCCGATCAGCATCCCGAGGGGCACCGCGACCACGAGGACGACCGCGATGCCGACGAGCGCGATGGTGGCCGTGAACGGCAGCCGGTTCTCGATGATGGTCGCGACCGGCTGCCGGTACTGGAAGGAGGTGCCGAGGTCGCCCTGCGCCAGCTGCGCGACGTACGCGCCGAACTGCTGCAGGACGGGCTGGTCGAGCCCGAGCTCCGTGCGGAGCGCCTCGATCTCGTCGACGGACGCGTCCGCTCCGGCGAGCGCCACCGCCGGGTCGCCCGGGATGAGCTGCACGATGAGGAACGACAGGACGACCAGCGCGACGAGCGTCCCGACGAGCCCGAGGGCCCGGCGCACGGCGAAGTCGAGCCAGACGGAGCGGCCCCGGCGGGCCGGGCGGGTGCCCCGGCCCGGGCCCGCGGGGTCGGCCGGGGAGGCGACGGCCGCGGCGGGAGCGGCAGCGGCGACGGTGTCGGCGGTCATCGAGGATCCCCGGGTCACTCGGCGACGACGCGCATGGTGGACGGGTCGATGTAGTCGTCGAAGGCGCGGATGCTGATGCCCTCGGCCGTCACGACCGTGGTCGGCACGGCCGCGAGCGGCGCGGCGGACACGGTCTCCAGCACGGACGCCTGCGCGGCCTGCATGGGCCCGCACCGCTCCTCGGGGTCGACGACCGCCATGGCCTCGGTCAGCGCGGCGTAGCCCGCGTCGTCGACGACGCCCGTCTTGTTGCGGCCGCCGTCCTCCTGGCTCGGGCCCATGACGCGGAGCAGCGACGAGGTGAGCGTGCCCATGAGGTTGATGTCGCCCTGCAGCGTCACGTCCCAGCCCGTGGGCGAGCCCGTCGTGGTCGACCAGTTGGCGTTGTCCAGCTCGTCGTAGGAGACGTCGGCGCCCGCCGCGCGGAGCACCTCGGCGATGTACTCGTTGCCGGGGCCGAAGAGCTGGGTGCCGACGAGGCGGATGGAGACGCCCGCGAGCGCCGCGGACGCCGCCTCCGGGTCCTCGGGGACGAGGAGGCCGTCGTCGGTGCTGACGCAGGAGACCGCGTCGGAGCTGACCGAGGCGATGCGCTCGCCGCGTCCGTCGGTGAGGACGTCGGTGAGGGCCACGCCGTCCACGGCCTGCGCGACGGCTCGGCGGAGGTCCGGGCGGCCGGCGAACGGCGATCCCTCGCGCTGGTTGAACAGGAGGTACGACGTGAGGCCCGTGACCTGCGTCGGCGTGAACGCGTCGTCGCCGTCGAACCGCTCGACCTCCTCGCCGCTGAAGCTGGCGACGTCCACCCCGCGGGACAGCAGCTGCGTCGCGAGGGTGGCGGGGTCGGCGATGGGCGTGAAGGTCACGGTCGTCGCCGGTGTCCCCTCGAGCGGATCCGCGAAGGCGGGCCACGCGTCGTAGTCGTCGCGGAGGGTCATCTCGTAGGAGACGGCGGGCTGCGACGCGGTCAGCGCGTACGGCCCGGAGAACGCGCCGGGCACCGTGCCGGCGAGCAGCCCCTCCGGGTCGGCGAGCCCCGCGGGGCACACGATGCCCGAGTGCGGCAGCGTCATGCCGGTGAGGAAGTCGGCCCAGTCCTCCGACAGCGCGACGTGCACCGTGCCCGCGGCGTCGTCGGGGGTGATCTCGGCGGATGCTCCCCCGAGCGCGAGGGTGCGCCCGGTGGAGGCGGTGACGGGATCGGCGAAGCGCGTGAGCGAGTCCGCGACCACCGTCGGCGTGATGGGCGTCCCGTCGGCGCAGCTGGCGTCGTCGCGGATGGTGAAGGTGTAGTCGGAGGCGCTGGCGGCCTCCCAGTCGGTGGCGAGGCCGCCGACGAGGACGTTGCCGTCGTCCTTGCGGAGCAGCGTGTCGAAGAGCATGCGGTCGACGACGTAGTCGTCGGCGGCCCGGGCGAGGGCGGGGTCGAAGCCGCCGGGGTCGGTGCCGAGCGTCGCGTTGATGCTGTCGCCCGCGCTGCCCGCCCCTCCCGAGGCGCACGCGGTGAGCGAGAGGGCGGCGAGGGCGGCCAGCGAGGTGGCGGCGAGGTGGCGTGGTGCGGGCATCGGTCCTCCGGTGGGGCGGGTGCTGCGGATGGGGAGAGGGGCGTCGTCGCCGCCGGGGCGACGGATGCGCCACCGGTCCGCGCCGTGCGGCGCGATGTGACGATGCTGCGCCTGGCGCGCCTGCTCCTTCGCCTTCGAGGCACGAATCGGCAGGATTCTTGACACCTCGCGCATCCGGATGCCAGATTCATGCCATGGCCGACCCCTTGGATTTCCAGCTCATTAACGCCGTGCAGATCAGCCCGCGCATCTCGTGGGCCCAGCTGAGCGGGATCCTGCAGGTCGACGCGTCGACCCTCTCGAGGCGCTGGCAGCGCCTGAGGGACGACCGGGTCGTGTGGTCCACGTGCTTCTACCTGGAGCCGCCGAGCGCGGGCGCGACCGAGGGCCTCGCGCTCCCCCGACGCACGGCGCTCGTCGAGGTCATGTGCCGTCCGGGCCACCGCGAGGACGTCATCCGGGCGGTCTCGGGCCGCCGGCAGATCACGAGCGTGCACTGCACGAGCGGTTCCCGGGACCTCTACCTGACCCTCTCGGCGGCCGACCTGCTCGCCATCGACCGGCTCGTCGACGAGCTCGGCAGCTCGGTGCCGGGCATCGCCGGCACGCGCACCCACCACGTCCGCCGCTTCTTCCAGGAGGGGTCGAGCTACCGCGTGCCCGCCCTCACGGCGGCGCAGGCCCGGGCGGTCGAGGCGACGCTGCCCCAGAACCCCCGTCGCGCGACGCCCACGCAGGCGTACCTCGACCTCATCGAGGCGCTCACCGACGACGTGCGGCGGCCGGTCTCCTCCGTGCAGCAGCGCGTGGGCAAGTCGCTCGCGTCGGTGTCGCGCGGCATCGACACGCTCCTCGCGGCCGGCTGGGTGGGGTGGCGCATCGACTTCGCCTACAACCTGCTCGGCTGGGAGAGCTCGGCCATGATCTGGCTGAGCGTCGCGCAGGCCGAGATGGAGAAGGTCGCGGCGGCCCTCCGGCTGTTCCCGCAGCTGAGGATGTGCGCTTCCGTCACCGGGCAGGCGAACCTCGTCGCGTCGCTGTGGCTCCGGAACCTCGAGGAGCTCGACGACATCGAGAGCAAGCTCACCCGGGTGTTCCAGAACCTGCGCATCGTGGACCGCTGGGTGGTGCCGCGCGTCGCGAAGCGCACCGGCCACCTCTTCGACGACGAGGGACGGTGGAGCTCGTTCGTGCCCATGGGGCTGGACGCCCACGTCGACGGGTGAGGGCGGCCGTGCCGCGCGTCGGGCTCGGCGCGCCGGGCGGGCTCAGCGCACCGGTCGGGCTCAGCGCGCGCCCGGCTCCGGGTCGTCCGGGCGCGCCCAGGCGATCGCGACGAGCCGGCGCAGCACGTCGAGGTCCACGTGGTCGAGGGTGCGCACGTACACGCAGCCGGCGCCCTCGGTGAAGGTGCCGAGCGACGGGAGGAGGGCCGCGCCCGCGGCCAGGTCCTTCAGGCCGTAGAGGGAGAGCTGCGCCTTCCGCGGCGAGAAGGCGGTGCGCGGCCAGATCCCGCGCGTGCGCGGATCCCGGGCGGAGACGAAGCGGAAGCTGCCGTAGCCGACCATCGAGGGTCCCCACATCACCGGGTCGACGCCCGTCACCTCCCCGAACACCTCGGCGAGCCGGATCCCGTCGGCGCGGCGGCGCGGAGGCGTCGCGGCGTCGAGGAACGCGGCGACGTCCTGGTCGGTGGGCATCGTCTTCGCTGCGGCCATGCCGCCAGTGTGGCGGTCCGGGCGCGCCGCGGCCAGCCCTGCCCGCGCCCGGTCGGTCAGGGGGCTGCGGGTGCGGTCGCCGCCGGGCGTCCGGCGCGTCCGCGGACGAGGCGCACCGCGAGCGCCGCCAGCAGCACGGCGACGGCCGCGGCCGCCCCGCCGCGCGTGATGGCGGCGAACACGACGCCCCGCAGCGCGTCGACGTCGCGCGGCACGCCCTCGACGACGACGGGCACGAGCACCGCGGCGAGGCCGATCAGCGCCAGGGTCGCGGCGAGCGCCCGGCGCAGCGCCCGCTCCCCGGGCGGGCGCCGGCGCGCGGCGCGGTGCACGGCTGCGGTGCGCCGCAGCCAGCGGATCCCCGCGACCACGAGCACGACCGTCCCGCCGATCGAGGAGGCGTACTGGATCCACCGGAACCCGGGCAGCGGGCCCCACTGCTCCGCGAGCGCCGGCAGGAGCTCGGTGCCGAGGCGCCCGGCGTGCGTGAACGCGTCCCAGGCGACGTGCGTCAGCACCCCGACGAGGAGCGCGGCCAGGGCGAGGAGCGCGCCGCGGACGGTCGGCCGGGATGGCCGCGCCCACGCGCGCGGCAGGCGCGACGCGATGCGGGCGGGCAGCAGCGCGTCGGCGGCCGGCCGCAGCAGGAGCAGCCAGACCCCGAGCAGCACGCCCGCCGCCGGGAGCGCGGTCGCGAACAGGCTCGGGAAGGCGTGCGTCGCCGCGTAGTCGAGGCCGCCGGGCAGGAAGAGCGGCACGTCCGGGGCCATCGCGCCGGCCGCGACGGCCGCCGCGGGGAGCGGCCCGCGGACGGCGGGCAGCGCGACGACGGCATGGCTGACGGTGAAGGGCACGGTCCATCCTGACGCGATCCGGCCCGGCACCGCTCCGCCCGCCCCGTCCCGCCGTCCCCGCCCCGTGCGTCCCGGATGCGCCCGCCGTGGGGTGCGGATCGTCCCCGACCCCCTACCGTTGAGGCATGAGCACTGACGACACCGCATCCACCCCCGACGCGGACGCCGCCCCCCGCACGACCTTCAGCGACCTCGGCCTCTCCGACCAGGTGCTCAAGGCACTCAAGGACGTCGGCTACGAGACCCCCTCGGCCATCCAGGCCGCCACGATCCCCTCCCTCCTCTCCGGCCGCGACGTCCTCGGCGTCGCGCAGACCGGCACCGGCAAGACGGCGGCGTTCGCGCTGCCGATCCTCTCCAACCTCGACGTCGCGCAGAAGACGCCGCAGGCGCTCGTGCTGGCGCCCACGCGCGAGCTCGCGCTCCAGGTGTGCGAGGCCTTCGAGCGCTACGCGTCCGGCATGCGCGGCGTGCACGTGCTGCCCGTCTACGGCGGCCAGGGCTACGGCGTGCAGCTGTCGGCGCTCCGCCGCGGCGTGCACGTGGTCGTCGGCACCCCCGGCCGCATCATGGACCACCTCGACAAGGGCACCCTCGACCTGTCGCAGCTGAAGTTCCTGGTGCTCGACGAGGCCGACGAGATGCTGAAGATGGGCTTCGCGGAGGACGTCGAGACGATCCTCGCGGACACGCCCAAGTCGAAGCAGATCGCGCTGTTCTCGGCCACGATGCCCGCGCAGATCCGCCGCATCTCGGGCAAGTACCTGCAGGACCCCGAGGAGATCACGGTCAGGAACAAGACCACGACCTCCGCGAACACCACGCAGCGGTACCTCATGGTGTCGTACCCCCAGAAGGTGGACGCCCTCACCCGCATCCTCGAGGTCGAGAACTTCGAGGGCATGATCGTGTTCGTCCGCACCAAGAACGAGACGGAGACGCTCGCCGAGAAGCTCCGCGCCCGTGGGTACGCCGCCGCCGCGATCTCGGGCGACGTCGCGCAGGCGCAGCGCGAGCGCACGGTCGAGCAGCTGAAGTCCGGCAAGCTCGACATCCTCGTCGCCACCGACGTCGCGGCCCGCGGCCTCGACGTGGAGCGGATCAGCCACGTCGTCAACTACGACATCCCGATCGACACCGAGTCCTACGTGCACCGCATCGGCCGCACGGGTCGCGCCGGGCGCAGCGGCGCGGCCATCAGCTTCGTCACGCCGCGCGAGCGCCGCCTCCTCACCGCCATCGAGAAGGCCACCCGCCAGCCGCTCACCGAGATGCGCATGCCGAGCGCGGAGGACGTGAACGTCACGCGCCTCACCCGCTTCGACGACGCCATCACGGCGGCGCTCGACGACCGCGAGCGCCTCGACGCGTTCCGCGACATCGTCTGTCACTACGTGAACCACCACGACGTCGTCGAGTCCGACGTGGCGGCGGCCCTCGCCATCGTGGCGCAGGGCGACACGCCGCTCCTCCTCTCCGCCGACGACCTGCGCCCGCCGCGCGTCGAGCGCGAGCGCCGCGACGACCGCCCGTCCCGCGACGGCGACGACCGCGGCGAGCGCCGCCCCCGCCCCGCGCGCGGCAGCGGGAACATGGCCACCTACCGCATCGACGTCGGCCGCCGTCACCGGGTGGAGCCGCGCCAGATCGTCGGCGCGCTCGCCAACGAGGGCGGCTTCAGCCGCGAGGACTTCGGGCACATCGACATCCGTCCGGACTTCTCGCTGGTCGAGCTGCCCGCCGGCCTCGACCAGGACCGGCTCGACCGCCTGTCGAGCACGCAGATCAACGGCCGGCCGATCGACATCCGCCCCGACCGCGGCGGCCCCCGTGCCGCCGAGCGCGGCGCGGCGCCCGAGCGCCGGGGACGCAAGCCCCGCGACTGATCAGCGGAGCCTCCTCGCGACGCTTCCGCGACGCCGACGGCGGCCCGTCCCCGCACATGGGGGGCGGGCCGTCGTCGCGTCGCGGGCGCCCTGCCGCCGGCCCCGATCCCGGCCGGTAGCGTGGGCCGATGGATCCCGTCACCCTCCGCACCCCGCGCCTGACGCTCCGCCCGCCCGTCGTGGGCGACGTCGACGCGATCGCGGCCGCCTGCCGGGATCCCGCGATCCAGCGCTTCGTCCCCGTCCCCGTGCCGTACGGCCGCGGCGACGCGGTCGCGTACGTCACCGGCCTCTGCGCCGACGGCTGGGTCGCCGGCGACCGCCTCACGTGGGCCGTGGTCGAGGGCGACGCGCTCGTCGGCACGGTCGGCCTGCACGACGTCGCGGACGGCGCCGCGGAGATCGGGTACTGGCTCGCGCCCGGGGCACGCGGTCGCGGGCTCATGCGGGAGGCGGCCGCCGCCGCCGTCGACCACGGGTTCGACAGGATGCCGGGCCTCGGCCTGGCGCGCATCGGCTGGCGGGCGTACGCCGGGAACGCGGGATCCGCCGCCGTCGCCCGCGCCCTCGGCTTCCGCTTCGAGGGGGTCGCC
This sequence comes from Clavibacter sp. AC415, assembly GCF_979252985.1. Lineage (NCBI taxonomy): Bacteria > Bacillati > Actinomycetota > Actinomycetes > Micrococcales > Microbacteriaceae > Clavibacter > Clavibacter sp. AC415. The sequence goes on from NZ_CEEDAR010000012.1 coordinate 17,975, forward strand.
CGGCTCGGGGCCCTCGGCCGCGACGGCCGCGAAGACGACTGGCTGGCCGGCCTCCTCGCGACGGACGACCGGTCGCCGCGGCCCTGGCCGGTCCTCGCGTGAGGTGGATCGCACCGACGCCGATGCGCTCGTGGGCGCCGGCGCCGGCGCCCCGATCCGCCTAGGGCGCCGGGATCGTCAGCGCCCACGCGCGGAACGACGCCGCGTCGGCACCCGTGAGCACGGCCGCGGGGCGGGGCATGGGATCGCGGACGGGCACGAGCGCGAGCGCGTCGCCGGGGAGGCCGACGAGCACCTCGCCGACGATGGAGTCGGGCGACGCCGTGTCCACGCGCACGAGGCAGACGGTGCCGCCCGGGACCTCCGGCCGGTCCGCGTCGACCGACTCCGCCATGCCGCCGCGTCCGGTGGCCAGGGCGTGCAGCTCGTCGACGCGGAAGCGCTGCGCCACGTCCCCGGCCACCAGCAGCACGCCCGTCTCCGTCGTCCCACGCCGCCCGACGGGCACGTCCGCCAGCGTCGCCGACAGGCCGGATCCCGACCACGGCCGGATGCTCGCGAGCGGCCGCGGCTGGCTCTCGCGCGACCGCTCCTCGGGGCTCCGGCGCCACGGCCACTCGTCGAGGGAGAGGAGGGCGCCGACGAAGGCCCCCGCCACGAACGGGATCGACGCCCCGAGCATCGGCGAGGCGTTCAGGGCGGACGCGACGCCGACCACGCCGACGAGCAGCAGGACCCGGACCCAGCCGTTCCGCACGGCGTAGACGGCGAGCGCCACGGCGATGCCCGCACCGGTGAGCCCGAGGAACGCCCACAGCGGCACGGCGCCCGGCCGCAGCGCGGCCACCGCGGAGAGCACGAGGACGACGGCGATGAGGACGCCCGTGAAGATCATCGCCCCTCGGCGCTCGCGGGCGGTGCGGGACGGCTTCGACGGGGACACGGGGCTCCTGGTGGGCGGCTCGGGGTCGGCGGGGTCCGGATGCGGACCCGCCCAGCCTGCCCGAGACGGTCCCGGCGGCGGCACCGCGCCACGGCCCCCGAGCGGGTGCCGGGCGGCCGGGTGCCGGTCGGCCGCCCCTCGAGTGACGCCGCTCAGCCGACGACAGGCCGCTCAGCCGGCGACGCGGCGCAGCTCGAGCACGCCCGGGATCAGCTGCCGCGTCGGGATCTCGCCGCGCGCGAAGTCCCCCCACACCTGCCGCACCCGCCGGGCGTCGCGCTGCACGCCCTCCCACGGCGCACCCGCGAGGAGCCCGGCGCCGCGCCACGCCTCCTCGTCCCCGAACAGGAGCGGCAGGTCCACGGTGTGCGCGGCACCGAAGGGGCTCCCGGGCGCCGACCAGCGGATCGCGTACCGGTGCGCCGTGCCGCCGGCCCGCGCGTGCCGACGCGCGAACCGGCGCCCCGGGCGGCCGTAGACGATGCCCGTGACGGCCGCGACGGCGGCCCGGCGCACGAGCGGCCCGACGACGGGCAGCCGCGTGAGGCGCGCGAGCCACGGGATGCCCGGCAGGAACAGCCGCGCCTCCTCGGCCGTGTTCCCGATGAGCAGGTCGATCCCGGATGCGGCCCGTCCCCACGCCGCCTCGAGCCGCGACTCGGGCGGCAGCGGCGCCTGCCCGTACTGCGTGGCATCATCTACATTTGACACCATGACCTCCGTCGCTCTGTAGGCACGCATCTCACAGTCCGACGAGTCGTCCGTGTCCATCGAGTCTCAACTAGCTAGCCTCCGCGCACTTGCCGCTCGTGAGGAATACACGATCTATGACGAGTACGTGGATGACGGGATCAGCGGCTACAGCGGCAAGCTTCGCCCCAGCTTCCGCCGTCTCCTCGTAGACGTGACGAGTGGCAAGGTCCAGCTCGTCCTAGCTCGGCACCAGGACCGCTTATCTCGCAATGACGAGGACCTGTGGCAGCTCCGGCTCGCGTCGGCTAAGCACAAGGTCCGCTGGCAGATGGGTGACGGGTCTATCGTCGACCCCAGCACGGCCTCAGGCGGGCTCACAGCCACCATCACAGGCGCGGTTGCTGGGTATGAGTCAGCTATAAAGACGGAGCGGCTGAGGGCTCACTACGCCGCTAGGAGAGCAGAGGGTGCCGCGCTCCCGGCTCAGGGTTCCGTTCGGCTACATGCCCGACAAGATCACTCCTCACCCGACTCAGGGTCCCGCGGTCCAGTGGGCCTACTCGCACGTGCTCGACGGCGGTTCCCTTAGCGCCGTCCTCCGGGCATGGAACACGCCAGGGCCGACGTTCCAGGCACCGAACGGGACCGCTAAGAAGTGGGCCGCTACGCCCCTCAGGCACCTCCTTGCACGTCCGTACAACGCCGGGCTCGTCGGCTACATGGGCACCCTCGTCCCCGGCGTGAGGGGCATATGGGAGCCGTTGGTCAGCGAGCAGGACTGGACTGACGTACAGGCGATCCTTGCTGACCCAAACCGGCGCACAAGCCCGGGTCCTAGGCAGGCACACATGATGGGCGGAGTCGCCCTATGCGGCGTCTGCCACTCCCCCATGCGCAGCGCATCCAAGCGCGACAAGGGCAAGTCTTACGCCGTGTACCGGTGCACGTCTTCAGACCGCACGAACGGGCCTCATGCTTCCATCAAGGCCAGCAAGCTCGATGCCTTAGTAGCCAACGCTGTAGCCGCCGCATTCATCCATGGTCGCGACGTTCTGCCCGAGCAGGACACGACGGGGCTTCGAGCCCTTGAGCTTGAGTTGACGCAGCTACGCGAGGGCCGCCAGCGCGTCTCTCGTCTAGTGCTCGCGGACCTCATGCCCGAGGCAGAGGCAGCGGTGCAGCTCGCCGAGGTCAAGGCTAAGGAGAAAGAGCTAGAGATACGGATCCAGGAGCAGCGGGCGCAGATCATCGGCGGCACCCTGACTCAGGACGTGCGGTCGCTGGTCGATCCGGTCACGCATCGTGTGGACATGAACGCCTGGGTAGATCGACGTAGGGCCCTCAGAGAGCGCTTCCTGGCCCTACCCATAGAGGATCAGCGCAAGGTAGTCGAGGCCCTTCTAGGGATCGTCGTGGGCCGCGGATCGAGCAACGAGCGGGTGACCGTCCATTACCTCACGGTCCCCTCGCTCAATGACTCGGCCCCCGAACTTGATTCTGAGGGCCCCTGACCGTATAAGTCTTAGGGGTTGATAGGACCGTCTATGACAGCTGAGCGCCGTCGTGTCGATAGTACGAAGCAGGGGCCGCGGCTCGACAGCCGCTCTCGGACGCGGCCAGATGCCCAGAGCCCTGACCGAAGTTGAGAACCGCAAGGAGGCGCGAGTAGGTATGACAGATAACGTAGCTAGTCCTGGCATCGACCGCCCGCCCGCGCCGCCAACCGCTGCCGCTGATCCGCCTACGGTCTCCTCTAGCCCCTTCGTTCCTAAGCTTGACCGCAGACGAGTGACGTTCGTACCCACGGAGGAGACTGAGACCAAGCAGTCGAGGGATGCTCACGCTCGTGACTTCCCTGCTGCAGTAGACCTCAGCGTCTTTCCTCGCAGAGCCGACTTCGAGCCCGAGTACAAGGGCGAGACCTACGTCGGCAGGGTCATCTCACACTTAGCCTCCTACGCATTGCGCTGGCTCAATGAGGACGCCAAGCACGAGCGGAAGCTCACCGCGGCCGAACTACGAGATGGGTCTTGGAGGACCGCTGTACGCCTGTCTAGCGCCCTCGCGGACTACATCGAGGTTGCGGGCCGAGACGCATTTGTGAGTGCCTATGACATGGACAGCAAGGCCGGACGGGGTAAAACCTACCTCCTCTGGGAAGAGCTCTCTGACTTCTGCGATGCCCGATCGGCACACGCGCTCAGCGCATGGGACCCCGAGTTCACATCGAAGCTCAGCGAGGCGGGACGCAAGGGAGGCACGAAGAGCCGGCGAGGGCCGAAGATCAGTCGAGCGGACTGGGAGGCCGTGGCTGGCTACTCCAAGCGAGAGCAGGCCGAGATGCTCGGAGTCAGCAGCCGAACCGTCGCACGCTACCGAGTCAATCCACCCTCCTAGGTGTCAGACGGTTGCTAGCGGGCCCTCTCGCAGTTCACCGACACCCGAAGCCGCGTCATGACTGCGGGCAGCAAGGACGTGGGGATGCTTGTCATTGACAAGATCACGAAAACGCCCCCTACAGGCGCGGTCGCACTGCGGAGACAATTAGTTACGCGATCGGATCAGTGGCGAGATCCGATTGCCGGACTGGAAACTGGAACTCGTACTGTCGGGTCACAGACTCGATGACGGTACCGACCCAGTCCGGGGCGTCCGGGGCGACGTACACAGCTTCGATGAGCTCGTTGAGCTCGACATCGACAGCGATGACGGGCGGCTCGGGCCCGACCGTCAAAAGCGGGCCCTCTTCATCGGAGCCGGACGCAGACAGTCCTGTCATCATGACCAGGCGAACCTCGCGTTCGTGGGCGAAGCTCTCACGCTTGTGCATGAAGGGGTCGAACATGTTGCTTTCGGGTATGAAGGCGGTGTTGTAGTTCACGTAGCGCACCTTCGCGCCGAAGATGCTCCGCCCAGAGGTGATGCTGCGGGTCAACCGTCCCCAAGTTGAGCGAACAGCCACGCCGCGTCCTTCTCGCTGGTAGATGTCCCACATGGCCGCCGACTCGATGCTCGAGAGATGCCAGCAGTTGAGGTGCATCAAGCGTAGGACATGCGCGCGTCGCGCGTCAGCCTGAGCAGTCATCACCTCGAAGTGCTCGCCATACAACTGCGGCCGAAGGATCAGGTTCTTCTGCCCGTAGGAGCCCTCCCACCGATCACTCATCTGGTCGGCTCGGGCGAAGTGCAAAGCCGATGACTGGATGAGAGACAAGTACCGTGCGAGATCCATGTACCGCCAGACCGGTTCGTCATCCTCAGGGTGATTGACAAAGCTGGGGTGGCCGTCATCCATGAACACGATCACAAGCTAGCGGAACGTCTCGAGCAGACGGCACAGGCCAGCATCATGTATTAGAAACGATCGTCTGCGAGACGCCATCGGACAGCGCCACGACACGCCGTGCCAAGTGTCTCAGAACCCGTGTCCGAATGACTTGTAACGCCACCAGCGTTAGCGTTACACTTGCAAGCATGACCTCGCACCGCATCGGCTACTCCCGAGTCAGCACGACCGATCAGAACCCTGAGTCGCAGCAGGACGCCCTTTACGCGGCTGGATGCTCTCGGGTGTACGTGGACCACTTCACCGGCACGAAAGTCTCGCGGCCGCAGTGGGACCGCGTGAAGGATGTCCTGCGGAAGGGCGACACCCTGGTCGTGACGCGCCTCGACCGCCTGGGACGTTCGACAAAGGATCTGTTGGAGATAGCTGACTGGATCCAGATGAACGGCGTCGCGCTCGTCGCCACGGAGCAGGCCATCGACACGACGACAGCGGAAGGACGGCTGTTTTTCACGATGATGGCCGCGTTTGCGGAGTTTGAGCACGCACTCATGAAGGGGCGCACCCTGGATGGGCTCGCAGCGGCCCGAGAGCGCGGCCGAGTGGGAGGCAGGAAGCCCAAGCTGACGGCCCAGCAGATCCAGGCGATCCGCACACGCCACGATGCCGGAGAGGGCGCAACGGACCTCGCGGCATCCTTCAACGTGTCCCGGCCGACCATCTACCGTGCCCTAGAGTCCTGACGCTCTTGGCTCACTCCGCCGGACCAAAGCGGTAGATGCGCCTGTTGTCCTGACTAGCAACTTCGAGTGAGCCCCCGTCAGACGCGATACGCCACTGGAACTCTGCTCCCTCTACTGGTTCTAGGACGCTTCCCGTGAAGGCCGTGACGAAGTGATCGTCGACGTCCTCAGTGAAGGGCCCGATGACGTCGAACTCCGCGCCCCATTCGGGCTGCACGTCATACTCGCGAAACTGCTGCCACTGGTTGAGCATCATCGTGAGCAGCACGTGCCCGTGCAGTGACGAGTTCGGCGGCAAGAGAACTTGCCTGACCGCATCGTTCAGCGTGTCCCCATCCTGGTAGAAGCCGCGTGACGTCAAAGGCGCGCTTCCAGGTCCGTCGTTCCTGATGGTGACGGGTACCGTCACGCGGAAGGGAAAGAACTGCGTCAGGCCCTCACCAAAGTCGAACACCATGCCCGGGCTTGCTGGCTGCCACTCCAGCTCGGGGTAGTCCTTCTCCTTCCACCACAGCGTTCCCGGCTTTCCAATCGCCGCAGCGTCATAGTGAGCGAAGACACGAGGCGCGCGTGCATCGAGCCGGGCTCGCTCCGACTGCCGGAAGGTCGCTCGGGATAGCTCCAGAGACTCCCGAGCAGCGGCAGCGTTGTCCTCCGCAACTCTCACAGCGTCTTCAGCGGCGTCGGTGGACTTCTTGACGAACTTGGTCTGTCTGGCCACGTAGATGATGGCCGCAGACGAGGCGATGGCAGCCAACGCCGTGAAAAAGACACCAGCCGCGTCCACGAGAAGTGCCAGAACTCCAAGGATCGCTTGCACTACTAAGTCAGCGATCTCCATCAGCCCGCTCCTCGCCTTCGCGGAGGAACTCTAGATACCGAACGCCTAGGGGCGTCACAGTGAACGACTCCGATGCGTCTGGATAGAACGCGGGTCCGGAGCCGTTACTCGCCACTGCCTGTGCAGGGATCAGGGTCACAAGCCCATCAGCTTCCATGCTGATAGCGACTCCGCGTACATGACTTTGCGTTATGACGGCTTGTTGCTCCTGGGTCAAGGTGGCCCAAACACGCTTAACGGCGTCGTCGATGGGGTGCGAGGCCGCCACCATGAGAGACGCGAGGCTGCTCAGGACAGTCGCCTCCAACGCTTCGTGCTTGCACGCCACGCGAAGGAAGTACTGAGTCTCGTCATCCCATCCGCGTATAACGCCGGAGGCAAGTGCCTCTCGCATGCGTTGCCTTTTGTCCGGATCAGGGGTCTCCAACGAAGCGTTCACGACGCGGTGGGATGCGGCGTAGAAGGCTTCACCTAGGTGCGCGAGAGCTCCATCGATGCTCTCGATGTGATCGGTCACGCGCACCAAGCTTGAGTTGATCCCGGTGACGATGCGCTCGAACTCCCGTTGCGCGACGCCATCCCTGGCCATGCCGATGACGACACCTAGTGCACCACCCGCCAGGGGGACCAGTTTGCACGACCGCCTCAGCGCCGTACGACGCGTTCTTGCCCAAAGCACTTCCCATGAAGCGCGCGACGGGTCCGGGCTGATCCTCGCTGGGTTCACCCAAGGTCTTCGACATGGCACCACGGTACGTGTACCGCACCGAGCGCCGCGCCCCCAGACCAGGGTGGCGAGGGTTGACACAGCGGTGCAGCAACACCAGCGCCTCGGTGGCACGCGACACGACCGGGGCGACGTCCTTAGTTTTAGGTCTGAGCGCCACGCCGCCCGTCGCGAGCCCGCCTCGGGTGTATGCCCGGCGAGCTAGCCGGAAGCGTGTAGCGCAGGTGGGTCGGACGAAGTGACTTTGTGCTCGGTACCCAATCCGTCCATACGCGCGTCACCCCTCCGGACGTTGTAACGACCCCGTCAGCGCCCCTCGAGGCGCTAATTGCGTCGACCACAAAGAGGTCAGTCGGCTGGTAGGTCTGGGCGTGGTCGACTTCACCCTGGGTGAGCTGAACGGTGGCCAAGTCGTCGCCCATCGATCCCTTGACCTCGACATGCCGCTCGAGCCCGTCCAGCATCACCCGCAGGTCGTAGGGCTTACCGAGCTCCTCGATCTCCGTCGCGCCGCTAGCCCGGTAGTGGTCGATGGCCATGCGGACGGCATGGCGCTCAAGTGCCATCCGCTTCGCTGCGTCCGAGAGGTACCCCTGGCCCTGACCTTGACGCACCGTCTGCCGGCGACCGCTCGTCGCTTCAGGGGCCGCGACCGGTTCATCCTTGAAGAGCATTGCTACAAGGGCGGCAGGAAACTTCACAAGGTACGCCTGCGTAGCACGCAGCTCGCGACCGCCGTAGTTGTAGAAGGGCGGGTACACAGATCCCCCGTGGACGCGGCGACCATCTTCGAGCACTTTCAGCACCCTGGCACGGCGAGCGTTAAGGTCCGAGCGTGTGACGGGATGCTCAAGTTCGGAGTAGTTGGTCAGCGGCATGCTCCACGTCGGGCCGATTGTGGGGACACCGCGCTCGCGACCTCTGGAGCCCCTTGCTTGCCACGACCAAGTGATGGTCTCGAGGGGACCCACGGCCTCGGACCATCCCACGATGGACGGCTCGCCTGCAGAAGTCTTACTCCAGTGGAGTACGCGGTCGCCAGGCTGTACGTAAGTGGTCAGGTCGTAAGACCACTGAGGCTTCCCCGTCCCGCCCGCCTGTGGGGCGCGCAGGTACTCCCCGAGCCCGGTCGGGTCGTCGCGGATCTCCATCCAGTACGCCTCGGCTGGGTCCGCAGCCCACCAGTTGTTGATGCCCATGGAGGTAACCCTGGCAGAGGGCAGTCCCTCCATGCTTCCGCAGTATGCAGTCAGTAGCGCGATGACCGGCGTGGCGTGCTGAGGCTGAGAGCACGCCACGCCCAGCGCGGCCCGTGGGAGACCAACCCCCCGCGCTGCTGTGCTGCCGGGAACCACAAATCGTGGCCCGGCAGCAAGTCTTCGATCCTCAGACCGTTTCCTCGGTCTCTTGAACCACCTTGGCGAAGGTGGCGAGGTCCATGACCACGTAGCTCTCCGAGCCGCTTCGTGGCGGTCTCTGCCACACGCAGGCGTAGAGCGGTACGTCGTGAATGGCTGCCTCACGGGACGCCTCATCTAGACCGCCGGAAAGGTCACGTGTCGTCTCTGTGCGCGTCTTGACGACCCACCGGGAAAGACCCAGGACATCGCTAGCCGGCTGATCGTCATCCTGAGCGAGGCGGTCGCTGAGTCGACGGAAGCCTTCGTGAGGTCTAGGGCTGGTAGCTAGGCCGCCCTCGCTGAGGATCAGCGCCACGAGTTCGCGGAACCGGTAGCTACGGAGTGAATACGAAGTCGAGCTCACGGTTACTCCCCACTCGCTAGCGCATGTCCAGGCGAGCTCGATCTGAAGCGAGCGTGGTAGTCAGCAAGGGCCTTAGCTCGCGCCGTCGGCTCCGCGTAGGAGTGAGCCACTGCAATCGCCAGCGCTCGGGCTTCATCTTCCTCAACCGACCCACGCGTGTAGGGGGGTAGGTGGGACGGGAACTCACCCACACCAAGCCGCTCCTCACCCCAACGGACCGTCTGTGCCTTTCGGTCATGCGCGAGATCCAGCACGGAGTGTCCGTAGCGGTCTCGCGACTCTGCGATCGACCGCGCGGTCAACTCGACAGACTCGCCTCGCTTGCGCACTTGGTCGTCAAAGATCATGGATACCAAGAAGTGAATCATGTCCCCTGGCTTTACTGTTGCTGTCATTCTTCCTTCATTCTTGTTGGTAGGACTTCCTCTAGTTCGCGTGCCAGGGTCAGTTGTCCATGGGCATTCAGCGTGTCTGTGATATGAGCGCCCACCTGCGGCCAGAGCCGAGATGCCACGACAACGGCGCGAGCAAACGCTGACGCATTCTCCGCTTCGAGGACAAGGTCATCGGACTTCACGCTCAGTCGATCAGCGAGGTAAGTCAGCGCTCTAAGTTCAGCGTCTCCCGCACGTAGCGCGATGGCGGGAGACGCCTCAGCACAAGCCTCGCGTGCATCTCGGGCGTCATCAGCAATGGCTAGGACCCGCGCAGCGATCGCTGAGGCTGCGAGGCCCTCTGGGTCCCGAAGAGCATCACGCATCGCAGGAGCCACGTGAGAAGACATGTGACGACGAATCGCATCGGGTCGAACGCCAAAATCACGCGAAATGCGCGAATTGCTAGTTCCCCCGAGCGTGCCTGTCTCGATACTGGTGCGGTGCTCGCTTGTGCAGATCGTGCAGGGTCGCCCTGGTCGCGTATTACTCATACTGTTTACTATCGACCATAAGACCCTTAAGGTTACCGATGAGGCCGTCTGCCAACGCCAACTATGCAATGCTGAACCTGCCACCGCATCCGATGACCGTTACCTAAATCAAGGTGGCACCGGCTGGGGTCCAGGGAGTTCTTGCAGTGATGACTGGGGAGCAACGCCAGCTAGTACTGCTTACCTGTTGCTACGCTGGATGCCGATTCGCGATGAGAGCTTCCAGAATGCTCTGCGCGACCCAGTGAGCTCCCCGACCATCTACCCTGCGCGTAAACCACGGGTCTAGTTCCTCGTGGCGCGGGAGCGTCTCCGCATGTCCGAGGCGCGAATTCCGAAGCTTGTGCAACTTCTTTAGTGCCACTTTCCATTCCGGCGTCAGTCCGAGTTCCGTCGCCGCGTGCTCCATGCGAACGCCCAGCGAGATGTCTTTGAGCCTTCTCAAGCTACTTGCCGCTTGTTCAACCGACTGCTCTTTCTTCTTATCCGTTGATGTCCGGGTGAGCTGTGCTTCCATGGCTCGAAGTATCTCGGCTCGCCGACCTTCCAAGTCTGGAGGTGGCTGCCAAGGCAGTGCATGCGAGCACGTTTCTACGACTTGAAAGTATGCCATCAATGACGCGGACTTGGTAGCCACATCCCCACCTGCGTCTCCGAGCGTAAGCCCCCGCCACAGTAGGATCGAAGCCCGCGAAAGAACGTCATCCTCAACCAGGTTGCGATACACACCACTCGCAGCCTGACGCTCCCCTTCGGACATAATCACATCGTCATAGACGCTGGACGAGAACCCAAGAATCGCCATGGGAGTCCCCTCCTCGTCTTCCGCACCTAAGTACTTGATACGAGGGGGTACATCTCCGTGACCTAGTGACAGAGCAGCCGCAAGCCGCGGTATGGCCGTCTCCCTGCCGATAATCGATGCCTGACTGAACGACCGCGCCATGACTGGAATGCGAGCGTAACAGTGCGACGTGATAGACACGTCGGCTTCCGTGACAAAAAACTCCGAGTACGCGTTTTGTCGTCGCATGTCCGGACTGGAGATCGTCGGTGGCTCACTGTCGCCGGGGGCTCGTGGCCCCAGTGTGATGTCACCGATGCGCACCTGGCTTCTGGGCAACTTCGGCCCTGCCACATGTGCAATAACAACCCATCTACGAGGAGTGGGAGTTATTTCGTGTATTCCTGTCACGCGATATCCTTTCGGCGCTACTGACGCGAGATTGCTTCAACGCCGACCCCGCTTGAACTTGAGCCTCTGACGCGCCGGTCTTGGTGAGCTTGTCAAGGGTGCTTTAGAACTCGGCATCATGATCAGCGCCTTTGGAAGATTCCACTCGCTCGTCTCCTTCTTTGAGGAAATCGACAAAGGATAGACCCAACTCGGTGATTGTTACCGTCTCGGTTGCATCCGGGTTCATCCATGCGGACCCGCCTTCGGCACTGCCGACGACTTGCGGGGCTATCACTGTAACGATGCCGTCCGCCTCCATGGCGCTAAGCGTCGCTCTAATTCGAGAATCTGAAACAAGCTCGCGCTCTTGCGAAGGAAGGCTTGCCCATACCTGGCGACCGGCATCTTCTATGCCTCGCGGCGTTCCCTGGGACAGGTCTGCCATGCGGCCGAGGATCGCCGCTTCTAACGACTCGTACCGACACGCCAGGTTTAGGAAATGCTGGGCGCGGCTATCCCAGTTATGAATAATGCCGGTCGCTAGCGCCTCGCGCATGCGATGCTGCTTCTCCCCGTCGGCCGATTCTAGGGACCTGTTGACAACGAGATGCAAGTTCGCCTGAAACTCTTCGGACATGTACACCAGAGCGTCTTCTAGTGTCGATATGTGAGCGCAAGCTCGGTCAAGCGCATCTGTTATACCTTGTAAGACTCGCTTATTGCGTGCGTCGTTTATGTAGTCTCGGCCCGCGCCTATAAGAACGGAGACAGGGCCACCAATGACTGGAAGCGGAGAGGCTGCTAGCTCTAGAGGGTACGAGGCAACCAGCGCGGCTGCTCTCCAAGCAGCGCCGTTCGACTTTGGGTTACGGGCCGGTGCAGCTTCCCGAGCGTGTTCATCTTCGTCACTCACGTCATAACGATAGGAGTCTCGCCGCTGAAAGGGCTTCCCCAGTTCGGCCCTACCGATGGGCCTGAGCGTGCCCGGCGGTGTCGATTCGCAAACCTTGGGTGCCGAACGGCATCGCGCCGATGAGGCCGAACGGCGTCGCCGCGCGCTCCGCCTCGGCCTGGCGGGCGACCACGTCCGCCACGGGCATGCGCGCCGTGAGCCCGCGGGTGGCGCGCGCCATGGCCGCGTTCATCCGGCGCCGTCCGCGCGCGATGCCGAGCGGCGCGCTCTGCACGATCGCGCGGCGGAACAGCCCCGCCGCCTCCGGAACCGCCATGAGGTGGGCGACCGCGTCGCCGCCCGCCGACTGCCCGAACGCGGTCACGCGGTCCGGGTCGCCGCCGAACGCGCGGACGTTGCGCGCGACCCAGCGGAGCGCCTGCAGCTGGTCGAGGAGGCCGAGGTTCGCCGGCCGTTCCCGTCCGTCGCCGAGGTAGCCGAGGAGCCCGAGGCGGTAGGTGACCGTGACGACCACCACGCGCTGCTCGGCGACGAGGGGCGCCGGATCCATGATGGGCACGTCCCCCGCCCCGGACACGTACGAGCCGCCGTGGATCCAGACCATCACGGGCAGAGCGGCGTCCGGCCCGGCGTCGCGCGGCATCGTGACCGACACGCGCAGGCAGTCCTCGTCGACGGCGAGCCCGGAGAAGCTCCCGAGCACGGCGTCGAGCTCCGCCATCGGCGCCTGCGGGCAGGCGGGCGCCCAGGAGGTCGCGTCGCGCGGCGCCGTCCAGTCCGGGTGCGCGACCGGCGGGGCGAAGCGCTCCGCGGTCGCGTAGGGGATGCCGGTGGCGCGGACGACCTCGCCGTCCGCCCAGCCGACGACGGGACCGCAGGGCGGGGAGAAGGCGCTCATCCCCTCGACGCTACCGTTCGGGGGATGTTCGCCGGCCCGCCGCGAGCCGCCCGGATCGCGGTGCTACCGTGACGCCATGCCGCGCCTGATCGACCACGCCCGTCGTGAGGACGACCTCGCCGAGGCGGTCTGGCGGGTCATCCGCCGCGACGGCGCGAGCGGGGTGTCGGTCCGCACGGTCGCCGCCGAGGCGGGCCTCAGCACGGGATCCCTCCGGCACAGCTTCCCCAGCCGCATCGACCTCGTCGCGCACGCGACGGCGCTGGTGGCGGAGCGCACCTCGGCCCGCATCCGCAGCCGGCGCGCCGACCCGGATGCCCGGCGTCGCGCGGTGCGCGTCCTCGCCGAGCGCCTGCCGCTCGACGACGCGCGGCGGGCGGAGGCGGAGGTCACGGCGGCGCTCGTCGCCGAGGCCGCGTCGCACCCCCGCCTCCGCGAGGTGCGCGCGCGGGCCCACGCGGCCGCCCGCGAGACCTGCCTCGACCAGCTCGCCCTGCTGCGCGCGGCGGGGCTGCTCCGCCCCGACGCGGATCCGGAGGCGGAGGCCGACCACCTGCAGGCGCTGGTCGCGGGCCTCGCCCTGCAGCTGCTCGTCGCCGAGCCCGATGCGACACGCGGCGCCCGTGCGCTCGACGTCCTGGAGCGCCACGTGGACGCGTTGGTGGCGCGCCGCCCGGCACGAGTCGACGCCTAGCCCGCACCGAGGCTCAGCCCGCGGCGAGGCTCAACCCGCACCGAGGCTCAGCCCGCGGCGGCCTCTCCGCCGAGCCGCGCGCGCAGCTCCTCGACGCGGGCGCGGATGTCGTCGCGCACGAGCCGCAGTGCGCTCCATGCCCTCGATGCCGCGCTCGGACGGCTCGTCCGTGATCCACGTCTCGACCGCGACGCCCTGGTCGCCGTCCACGTGCGCCTCCGCGCCTAGCACGACCACCAGGTCGGCGGCCCGCACCATGTCGTCCGTGAGCGGCTTCGGGTGCTCGTCGCCCACGTCGATGCCGAGCTCCGCGAGCGACTCCACGGCGAGCGCGTTCAGCGAGGAGCCCGGATCGGTCCCCGCCGACGCCACGCGCACAGCATCCCCGGCCGAGTGCCGGAGGAGGGCCGCCGCGAGCTGCGACTTGCCGCCGTTGCGGGCGCAGACGAACACGACGTGCGGGTGCGGCATGGATCCTCCGGAGCGGGACGGGACGGGACGGGGCGGAGCGGAACGGAACGGGCGACGGTCGTCCGGGGACGGCGGACGGGCTCCCCGGACGCCTCCCATGGTCGCATCCCGACGCCGGTTGCCGGAGCCCATGTCCGGCAGCGTCCCCGCCGCACCCGGCACCATGGCCGTCGCGGCCGCTACCTCGAGATCTGCACCGCTCCCGTCGCCCGCTGGTACGCGGCGAAGAACTTGTCGCCCATCGCCCGGGCCCCGGCGGCCGTGTAGTGGATGGAGTCCTCGGCCCTGCTGTAGCCGGCCGCGCCGGGGACGTAGGACACGTTCGACCGCAGCGCCGGCATCCCCTGCTGCGCCGCGTCGATCGCCTGCCGCAGCGGCGAGGCGTTCATCCACTCGGGCACCATGCCGCCGATGAGGAACGGCACCTCGCCGTAGCGCGCACCCAGACGGTCGACGAGGTCGAGCAGCATCCCCTGGTACCCGGCGGCGTCCGTGCGCGTCGCGTCGGACTCCCCCTGCGCCCATACGACCGCGACGAGGCGGTTGTCGGGATCCTGCGCGAGCGCCTGGTCGATCTGCCCGAGCGCGCGGGTGAACAGGTTCACGCGCGACCTCGTGTCGGCGGGGTTCCAGGCGTAGGAGCCGTCGCCCGTCATGCTCGTCGACGCCATCGCGGCCGGCACGATCAGCACCTTCCGGCCCGGGCGCGCGTCGGCGAGCAGCCGGCGGCCGAGCTGCATGCCGGGTCCGACGGACTGCACGCCGCCGGTGGTCGTCCACGTGGTCACGTGGCTGAGCGAGTCCTTCGCGGGCACGATCTGCCCCGCCCGCGTGCCGCTCCCGGCCAGCTGGTCGAGCCCGGGCACGCTCACGTCGACGGCCGGATCCCAGCCGGTGCCGACGCCCTGCGCGTTCGACTGGCCGAGCACCACGACGACGTCGTAGCCCTCCCCGGTGGACTCCACGGTCCGCGCGGCCGACGTGCGCGACGTCGGCGCGTAGCCCGCGGCGCTGCCGGTGACGGTCACGGTGACCTGCGACCCCGCGTCACGCGGCGCCGGCACGTAGGTCGCGGCGGTGCGGCCGGGCACCACGACCCCGTTGCGCTTCCAGACGTAGGTCAGCGTCGTGGCCTCGGGGGTCCACGCGGCCGTCTCCGCCGTGAGCGTGGACCCGACGGTCGCGGTCCCCGTGATGGCGGGGCTCGGCGCCGAGGCGAACGGCTCGTCGCCGGGTGCGGGGGCGGGCTGCGCGGGCGGCACGTCGAACGCGTCGACGACCACGGCGGTGGGCTCGCTCGTGCGGCTCGCGCCCTGGTAGCCCGTGCGCGTCCCGGTGACGGTCACGGTGATCCGGGTCCCGGAGTCCGCCCGGCGCACGGCGTACGCGGAATCGGTCGCGCCGAGCACGGCGACGCCGTCGCGGGCCCAGCTGTAGGAGTACGCGGTCGCCTCCGGCGTCCACACGGGCGTCTGCGCCCGGAGCGCTCTCCCGGCGACAGCGGTCCCCTGGATCACCGGCGCGGCGGTCGCCTCGAACGGCATCGCCGGGGCGGGTGGCGGCGGCGGGACGGGCGTCGCGAGCACCGGGGTCCCGGGGCTCGTCCGCGTCTCGGTGACGTAGCCCGCCTTCGTGCCCGTCACGGCGACGGCGATGCTCGTGCCGACGTCGGCCGCGACGACCCGGTAGGCCGGTCCGGTCTGGTCGGGGATCGGCACGCCGTCGCGGAGCCACTGGTACGCGAACGACGGCCACGGCGCCCAGGTGCCGGCCTTGACGGTGAGCGTGTAGTCGACCAGCCCGATGCCCGTCATCGACGGGTCCGGAGCGGCCTCGAAGGCCACGTCGGGGACGGGCTCCGGCTCGGGCTCCGGGGCGGGCGGCGGCGGCGCGACCTCCGGGAGCGGCACGAGGAGGCCCGCGCTGTCGAGGGACTGCGTGACGTAGCCGGTCTTCGTGCCGGTGACGGTCACGGCGATCGTCGTCCCCCGGTCGCCCTCCTGCACACGGTAGGTGACGGCGGTCTGGTCCGGGATGGCGACGCCGTCGCGGGTCCACCGGTAGGAGAACGCCGGCCACGGCGTCCACACGCCGGCGCGGGCGGAGAGCGTGAAGCCGACCTGGGCGGTCCCGGCGATGGTCGGCGTCGAGGCGACGGGGTAGGGCACGTCGGCGGGCGGCGGGGTGGGCTCCGGCGCGGGCGTCGTGGGCGCCGGCGTCGGCGTGCTCGCGGCGGGCACCAGCAGCTCCGCGCTCGTGAGCGAGCGCGTCGCGTACCCGGCCTTCGTGCCGGTGACGGCGACGCTGATCCGCGATCCCGCATCCCCCGCCTGCACGCGGTAGGTCACGCCGGTCTGCCCGGCGATCGCCTCGCCGTCACGGAGCCAGGAGTACGAGAAGGCGGGCCAGGGCGACCACGTCCCCGCGCGCGCGGACAGCGTGAAGCCGACGCGGGCGGTCCCGGCGATCGTCGGCGTCGCCGCGGCGGCGAACGGCAGCGCCGCCGGGGTGGTCGGTGCGGGAGTGGGCGCGATCGTCGGGGTCGGGGCGGGCGTGACGGTGGGCGTCGGCGTCGGGGCGGGCGTGACGGTGGGCGTCGGAGCAGGCGTGGCGGTCGGCGCAGGCGTGGCGGTCGGCGTAGGCGTAGGCGTCGGCGTCGGCGTCGGCTTCCCGGTCGGCGTCGGCGCGGGCGTCGCCGTCGGCGTCGGATCCGGCGTCGGCTTCGGCTTCGTCGGCACCGCCATCGGCTCGCTCGTCATGGAGGTCGTCGCGTACCCGGCCTTGGTGCCGGTCACGGTGACGGCGATCCCCGTCCCCGCGTCCGCGTCGGTCACCCGGTAGGTCACGCCCGTCTGCCCGCCGATGGCCACGCCGTCGCGGGTCCAGGCGTAGGAGAACGCGGGCCAGGGCGTCCAGGTCCCGGCCCGGGCGGTCAGCGTGAATCCGACCTGGGCGGTGCCCGCGACGGTCGGCCGCGGAGCCGCCGCGAAGGCGGCGACGACGGGCACGGGGACGGCCGCGGTCGGCGCGCTCGTCTGCGTGCTGGCGTCGTAGCCCGAGCGGCTGCCGGTCACGGCGACCGTGATGACCGCCCCCGCGTCGGCGGCGCGGACCGTGTACGCCGTGCTCGTCTGGCCCGTGACGGCCACGCCGTCGACGAGCCAGGCGTACCTGCTCGTGGTCGCGGCGGGCGTCCAGCGTGCGGTGGACGCCGTGAGGCGCTGCCCGACGGCGGCCGTCCCGGCGATGACGGGAGCGGGCGTCGCGGTGAACGGCGCGAGCGCGGCGGTCGCCCGCAGGATCCGCATCATCGACGCGGCGCTGGGCGTGCCGGCGACCTCGTCGGATGCCACGACGACGCGCGTCGGGACGCTCGCGGCCTCGGCGGCCTCGGCGGCCTCGGCGGTCGGCTCGACGGCCACGAGCAGCGCGACCCCGAGGCTGAGCCCCGTGACGGCGGCGACGAGTCGTGCGCGTGCGGACGCCGGACGCGCCCTCCGTGCCGCGGCGCGGCGGACGGCAGAGTGGTGCTCCCCGAATGTGATCCCCCCAGATCGTCGAGGCCCGATTCGCCTCGTGTGGAAATAGTTGCATACGCACGGGGGTACGGAATGACGCCTGTCCAGCCCGCATCGCCCCCTCGCCGCGCTCCGGCCTTCCCCGGCACTCCCCTCCGCGGGAGCGGGACCCGGACCCCGGACCTCGGACGCCGGATGCCCCCGCTCCGCACAGCTCCCGCCCGGCACGGGCCCCTACCCTGATCGTGACCTGCCCCGCCGCCGGATCCGCCCGGATCCGCCCCCGCCCCGGAAGGCCCCATGACGAACGCCCCGCACCCCGACGCCGCCCGCCCCGCCGAGACCGGGTCCCGGACCTCCCGGCCGTCCGACGCTGCCGCGGCGCGGGGATCCGCGGCGCGGGGATCGCCGCGGTCACCGGCATCGCCGCGCTCTTCCGCGGCACGCGCGAGCGCTCCGACCGGCCGTCGCGCATCGGCCGTGCCTTCGCGGTGATCGCGATCATCGAGGCCGTGACCTGGACGGGTCTCCTGGTCGGCATGCTCCTCAAGTACGTGACCGAGACCACGGAGCTCGGCGTGTACGTCTTCGGCCGCCTCCACGGGGCCGCGTTCGTGCTGTACGTGATCGTCACGCTCGTCGCCGCGGCGCGCCTGCGCTGGGGCTGGAGGCCCGCGCTCGTCGCCGGGCTCGCCGCGATCCCCCCGCTGGCCACGCTCCCGGTGGAGGTCGGCCTGCGTCGCCGCGGCTACCTGCGCCACCCCGCCGGCGTCGACGACGCGGCGCGCGCGACGCCGGTGTCCGCGGTCACGGGCTCCCGCGGGGCCTGAGGGCCGCGACGCCCGCGGATCAGATGCCGGTGTAGCGCCCCGGCCGGTGGTTGAGGGCGAGCACCAGGTTGAGCAGCACGGCGCCGAGCGCCGAGAGCGCCAGCGCCCAGGACGGACACGACCGTGAGGCCGAGCAGGATGACGAGCACGTCGAGGATCATCTGCGCGTAGCCCGCCCGGAACCCGAGGCGCTCCTGCACGACCAGCGCGACGATGTTGAAGCCGCCGAGGCTGGATCCGTGGCGGAACACCACCAGGAGGCCGATCCCGACGAGCAGGTTCCCGGCCAGCACCCCGTACACGGGCTGCAGCTGCCAGTCCCGTGACCATGAGCGGGTGCAGCGTGGAGAACAACGACACGAGCGCGACCGAGATCGCCGTGCGGATGGTGAACCGCCATCCCTTCTTCCACACCGCGAGCGCGAAGAACGGCGCGTTCACCACGAAGAACAGAACCCCGAACGGTAGCACGCCCGTGTAGCTCAGCAGCAGCGCGAGGCCGGCGGTGCCGCCGGTGACCGCGCCGCTGTCCCGCAGAGGAACAGCCCGAACGACGCCACGAAGGTGCCGGTGAGGATCCCGAGCACGTCCTCGATGACGGAATGCGGGATGCCCGCGGTGGTCGCCTCGCCCGGTGCGATGGCGGGCGGGGCGGGCAGGGGCTCGGACGCGGAAGCGGTCATGGCGGTCTCCGGGGTGAGGGGACGGGGTGCGCGCGGGCGGTCGTGCCGCGTCCCGCGCAGGGACCAGCATGGCGGATCCGCGGTGCGCCGCCGACCGCGCGGCCGACGATCGCGCCCGCCGCGCCGGGCGGCGCGCCGTCAGTCGGCGAAGATCGCCCCCACGGGCTCGCGCTTCTCCGCCTGGAACCGGTCCTCGGCGCGGCCGAGCGCCCAGTAGGCGGAGAGCGACAGGGCGCGGCGGTCGAGGCCCCAGCCGTCCTGGAGCAGCCCGCGGAGCTCCTTCATGGCACCGCGCTCCCCGTGCGCGAAGACCTCGACCTCGCCGTCCGGTCGCGGGAGGCCCCGCACCGCGTCGACGAGGAGCGCGCCCGGCACGACGTCGGGGACGCGCGACCGGTGGATCCAGCGGAGCTCCAGCCCGGCCGGTCGCGCGAGCGCCAGCTCGGCGTCGGGCCCGTCGACCTCGACGAGCGCGACGCCGCGGGCGTCGGCCGGCATCGCGGCGAGCGCCGCGGCGACGGCGGGGAGCGCGGAGTCGTCGCCGACGAGCAGCCGGACGACGGCGGGGTCGTCGGTCGGCCGGTGCATGCCGCCGGGTCCGCTCGCCTGGAGCAGGTCCCCGGGCCTCGCGGACGCGGCCCACGGCCCCGCGAGCCCCTCGTCGCCGTGCACGACGAAGTCGATCGCGCAGGTGCCGGCGACGGGATCCGCGTGGCGCAGCGTGTAGGTGCGGACCGCGGGCAGCGCCTCGGGCGGCAGCGTCTCCCGGAGCGCCGGCAGGTCGAACGGCGGGACGGCGCCCGACCCCGGCTGGGGCAGCATGAGCTTCACGTAGGCGTCGGTGGCGGCGAGGCGGTCGGGCGCCGCCTGCGCGAGGAGCGACCGCGTCCCCTCCCCGCCGAGGTGCACGCGCACGAGGTGCGGGCTCAGCCGCTCGGTGCGGATCACCTCCATGACGTGCGCGGCGCGCGGCGCGCGGGCGGGCCGGTCGGACGGGGCGGGCGGGGGAACGGAGGCGGGCGCGTCGGTCATCGAGGACGATCCTCCGCCGCGCGGGGCCCGCCCGCAACGCGAGCGGCGGATGCCCGGCGGAGCCGCGCCCGGCGCATGGCTCGCTGCCAGCCGTGATGCGCGCCTACACTGACCGCGTGGTCGACATCGTCGTCACGGGGCTAAGCGCCAACTCCGTGCCGTACATCGAGGCCCTCGAGCAGCAGCGTGCCCTGCACGCCGCCGTCGTCGCGGGCCGGGCGCAGGACACCGTCATCCTCCTCGAGCACCCCTCGGTGTACACCGCGGGGAGGCGCACGGAGCCCCGGGGACAGGCCGCGCGACGGCACGCCCGTGGTCGACGTCGACCGCGGTGGTCGCATCACCTGGCACGGCCCGGGGCAGCTCGTCGGCTACCCGGTCGTCCGGCTGCCCGAGCCGCTCGACGTCGTCGCCCACGTACGCCGTCTCGAGGACGTGCTCATCGCCCTCCTCGCCGACCTCGGCATCGCCTCCTGCCGCATCGACGGCCGCTCGGGCGTCTGGATCCCGGGCGCCGGCCCCGGCGGGCGCGACGAGAAGATCGCCGCCGTCGGCGTGCGCGTCGCCGAGCGCGTCACCATGCACGGCTTCGCCCTCGGCTGCAGCAACGCCCTGGACGCCTACGACCGCATCGTGCCGTGCGGCATCCGGGACGCGGGGGTCACCACGATCAGCCGCGTGCTCGGCCGCACGGTCACGCCCGCCGACGTCGTCCCCCTCCTCCGCCCGCACCTCCTCCGCGTCCTCGCATCGAACGGATCCCCCATGCCCGACTCCGCCGTCCCCTCCCCCGTCCCCGCCGAAGCCCGCGCATGAACGCCGCGCCGGACGGCCGCCGCATGCTGCGCCTCGAGGTGCGCAACGCCGAGACGCCCATCGAGCGGAAGCCCGACTGGATCAGGACGCGGGCCCGCATGGGGCCCGAGTACCAGGCGCTGCAGCAGCTCGTGAAGGCGGAGGACCTCCACACCGTCTGCCAGGAGGCGGCGTGCCCCAACATCTACGAGTGCTGGGAGGACCGTGAGGCCACCTTCCTCATCGGCGGGTCGCAGTGCACGCGCCGCTGCGACTTCTGCCAGATCGACACCGGGAAGCCCGCGGACTACGACACCGACGAACCCCGCCGCGTCGCCGACTCGGTCCGCCGCATGGGGCTCCGGTACGCGACCGTCACGGGCGTCGCGCGCGACGACCTCCCCGACGAGGGCGCGTGGCTGCACGCGGAGACGGTGCGGCGGATCCACGCCGACAACCCCGGCACGGGCGTCGAGATCCTCGCGACCGACTTCTCCGGGAACCCGGACCTGCTCGCGGAGGTGTTCTCCTCGCGCCCCGAGGTCTTCGCGCACAACGTGGAGACGGTGCCGCGCATCTTCAAGCGCATCCGCCCGGCGTTCCGCTACGAGCGCTCGCTCGACGTGATCACGCAGGCGCGGGACGCCGGCCTCATCACCAAGTCGAACCTGATCCTCGGCATGGGCGAGACGCGCGAGGAGGTCTCGGAGGCGCTGGCCGACCTGCACGACGCGGGCTGCGACATCATCACGGTCACGCAGTACCTGCGCCCGACGCCCCGGCACCTCCCGGTCGCCCGCTGGGTGAAGCCGGACGAGTTCGTCGAGATCAAGGGCGAGGCGGAGGCGATCGGCTTCCTCGGCGTCCTCGCGGGTCCGCTCGTGCGGTCCTCCTACCGCGCCGGGCGCCTCTGGGCGCAGTCGATGAGCGCCAAGGGGCGCGCGCTGCCGCCGGGGCTCGACCACCTCGCGGACCCGTCGCGCGGCTTCGCGCAGGCCGTCGGCTGACCGGTCGGCGTCCGGCGGGACGGCGGACCTGTCGGCTCGCTGACGAACCGGCTCCTCCCGGGCCCGCGGCCAGGTCCGCGGCATATCGTCGGGAGCACCGCGCACACCCCACAGCAAGGAGCTCGACATGCCCGCCACCTCCCCGACCGCAGGATCCGCATTCGGAGACGCCGCCGACGGCGTGTGGCAGGCGATGGAGTCGCTCCGGGCCCGCTTCGACGCGCGGGGGTCCGGCAGCACCGGCGCCGGCCACGGCCACCCGCACGGGCAGCACGACGTCCGCCGCGCGGTCCTCGCGCTCCTCGCCGAGGAGCCCATGCACGGCTACCGCATCATCCACGAGATCACCGAGCGCAGCGGCGGCACCTGGACCCCGAACGCCGGGGCCGTGTACCCCACCCTGCAGCTCCTCGCGGACGAGGGCCTGATCGCGGCCGAGACGACCGATGGACGGAAGACCTACGCGCTCACGGAGACGGGCCGGTCCACGGTCGCGCGCGACGGCATCACGGCGCCCTGGGCCTCCCCGTCCGATGAGCACGGGCACGACGCGCACGACCGCCGCGACCGCTCCGCCCTCCCGAAGGCCGGCCTGTCGCTCGCGCAGGCCGCCGGCGCAGGTGCAGCGCACGGGCAGCCCGGCGCAGGTCGCCGAGGCCGTCTCCGAGCTCGACGCGGTGCGCCGCCGCCTCTACGCGATCCTCGCCCAGGAGTGACCGCGGCCACGGCCGGCGCCGTCCCGGGGCGCATCCCGAGGCCGACGCCCCGGAGACGCGCGCCCGCTACCGCCGCATCCTCCGCTTCGCCGCGTGGAACCTGGCGGTCACGTGGTGGTACGAGCTGTTCCTCCCCCGGGTGGGTCTCCGGCGCATCGCCGACCGCACCCGCACGCGGCGCATGAAGCGGTTCGCCCGCCGCTTCCGCGTGCTGGCCGTCGAGCTCGGCGGGCTCATGATCAAGGTGGGGCAGTTCATGTCGTCGCGCCTGGACGTCCTGCCGCCCGAGATCACGGCGGAGCTCGAGGACCTGCAGGACGAGGTGCCCGCGGTCCCGTTCCCCGAGATCCGCGCCCTCGCCGAGCGCGAGCTCGGCATGCCTCTCGCCGAGGCCTTCGCCTGGGTGGACGAGACCCCCGTCGCCGCCGCGTCGCTCGGCCAGGCGCACCGCGCCCTCCTCGGTCCCCTCGACTCGGCCGACACCGGCCTCACCGGCGCCGTCATCAAGGTCCAGCGGCCCGGCATCGACGACATCGTGCGCATCGACCTGGCCGCGCTCCGGCGCATCGGCGGCTGGCTCACGCGCGTGCGGCTGGTCTCCGACCGGGTGGACGCGCCCGCGCTCGTCGAGGAGTTCGCCGAGACGAGCCTCGAGGAGATCGACTACCTGCACGAGGCGCGCAGCTCCGCCCGGTTCCAGGAGATGTTCGCCGCCGACGAGCGCGTCGCCGTCCCCGAGATCGTCTGGGAGCGCAGCACCCGGCGCGTGCTCACGCTCGAGGACGTCACGGCCATCAAGATCACCGACCACGAGGGGCTCCTCGCCGCCGGCATCGACCCGGTCGACGTCGCGCCCGTGTTCGCCGCGGTCATGTTCGACCAGCTGTTCGCCGACGGCTTCTTCCACGCGGACCCCCACCCCGGCAACGTCTTCGTCACCCCGGTGGCCGACGGCTCCGTGGAGCAGGGCTGGACGCTGACCTTCATCGACTTCGGGATGATGGGCGAGGTGCCGCCGAGCACGCGCCGCGGCCTCCGGAAGATGCTCATCGCCGCGGCCTCCCGCGACGGCAAGGGCCTCGTCGACGCCGCCCGCGACATCGGCGTGCTCCTCCCCTCCGCCGACACTACGCAGCTCGAGCTCGCCATGACGCGCCTCTTCGCCCGCTTCGGCGGCCTGGGCTTCGCGGAGCTGCGCGAGGTCGACCCCCGCGAGTTCCGCGCCTTCGCGAACGAGTTCCAGGACGTCGTCCGCACGCTCCCGTTCCAGCTGCCGGACGACTTCCTGCTCATCATCCGCGCGATGTCCCTCACGTCGGGCGTCTGCAGCGCGCTCGATCCCGCGTTCAACCTCTGGGACTCCGTCGAGCCGTACGCGCAGCGCCTCATCCGCGAGGAGCGCGGCAACGTCGTCCGCGACCTCGGCACGCGCGTCTCCGACACCGCGGGCACCATCGCCCGCCTCCCCGGCCGTCTCGACGCACTCCTCACGCGCATCGACGACGGCGCCCTGCCCCATCAGCGACCCCACGCTCGAGCGCCGCGTCGGCGCCCTGGAGCGCACCCTGCGTCGCGCCATCTCGGCCCTCGTCTTCGGCGCGCTCCTCGCGGGCGGCGTGCTCCTGCGCCCGGACGACGAGGTGCTCGGCACGGTCCTCCTCGTGGTCTCCGTGCTCCCGCTCGCGCAGGCGCTCCTCCCGGGCCGGCGCGGCGTCTGACCGGCACCTGTCCGCTCGGTGTCGGTCGTGACGCCGTGTGACGCCGTGCCAGCAGCCCTCCCCGATCATCTGCCTACGGTGAGCCCACCGACCCGACGGCACGAGGAGACGCCATGACCGACACGACCATCCAGGCGCAGATCGCCGACTTCGACCGCGGCTTCGCCGAGCAGATCGGGCCGGACCTGTCGGCCGTGTTCGCCGCCGAGCAGCGGTCCCTCCGCGAGGGCGGCGTCCCCGCGGGGGCGGTCTCCCCCGGCGACCGACTGCCCGGCGCCACCCTTCTCGATCCCGACGGCGCGGAGGTCGACCTGGCCGCCGTCCTCGGCACCGGTCCCGCCGTCGTTGTGCTGTACCGCGGCGCGTGGTGCCCGTACTGCAACCTCACCCTCCGCCAGTACCAGGCCGAGCTGCTGCCGGCGCTCCGGGAGCGCGGCGCGGCGCCTCGTCGCCGTCAGCCCGCAGACGCCCGAGGGCAGCGCGCAGGCCGTCGCCGGCGCGGGCCTCGACTTCCCGACGCTGTCGGATCCGTCCAACGCCTTCGTGCGCGCGCTTGGCCTCGTCACGGAGCCGTCCGCGGAGGCGCGCGCGGCGCACGCGCAGCTCGGCTTCGACGTGGCCGACAGCAACGCGGACGGCACGGGCGACGTCCCGTTCCCCACGGTGATCGTGGTCGACGCCGACCGCACGGTGTCCTTCGCGGACGTGCACGTCGACTACACGACGCGCACCGAGGTGGCCGAGATCCTCGCGGCCGTGGACGCGCTCACCGCCCGCTGACGACACGGGGGGCGCCTGCGCCCCCTCGGGGAACGCACCCGCCGGGGAACGCGACCCCCGGGGAATACGGACCTTCGGGGAATACGACCTTCGGGGAACACGACCCCCGGACACGCAGAAGGCCCGGTCTCGAGGAGACCGGGCCTTCATCTTGTTGCGGGGGCAGGATTTGAACCTACGACCTCTGGGTTATGAGCCCAGCGAGCTACCGAACTGCTCCACCCCGCGCTACGAGGAATACATTACCAGACCTCCGGGGCGCGCGTGACCACTCGGCCCGCTCGGGTGGCTCCGTCACTCCCTCACGACGAGGACGGCCCCGGCAGCACCCGCATCGCGGGGCCACCGGGGCCGTGCTCGTGGGCTACCGGGCTACTGCTCGGCGCCGCCCAGCTCGATGGCCCGTGCCAGCGCCTCGGTGAGCCGCTGGTCGGCCTGCGCCGCCGCCACGAGGTCGTTGGCCGCGTAGGCCGCCTCGCGGTCCTGCAGCGCCTGGCCGGCCGCGGCCAGCGCCGCCTGCACGTCCTGGGCCGGAGCGGCGGGCGTCGTCGGCGTGGGCGTCGGGGTGGAACCCGTCTCCCCGTCGGTCGACCCGTCGTCGGTGCCTGTGCCGTCGTCGGTCACGGGCGTGGTGGGCACGCCCTCGTCACCGGCTGTGGCACCCGAGTCCCCCTCGAAGATGCTGTCGAGGGCCGCGTCCAGCGTGTCCTCGAACGCGATCTTGTCGCCGAACGCCACCAGCACCTTGCGGAGCAGCGGGTAGCTCGTGTCGCCCGTGGAGCGGACGTACACGGGCTGCACGTACAGCAGGCCGCCACCGACCGGGAGGGTCAGCAGGTTGCCGCGCACCACGGAGGTGCGGCCGCCGCGCTCCAGCAGGTTGAGCTGGTTCGCCACGTTCGTGTCGGAGTTGAAGTTGTTCTGGATCTGCGTGGGCGCCGGGATGGTGTCGTCGTTCGGCAGCGTCAGCAGGCGCAGCTTCCCGTAGTCCGGCGCCTTCTCGCCCGCTGTGCTCCCCGCGTCCGAGTCGACCCCGAGGTAGCCCGTGAGCACGCTCCGGGCGGTGTCCTGCGTGGCCGGCGGGATGAAGGTCGTGTACAGCGAGAACTTCGGCTCGTCCTGGCCCGGCATCTGCATGGTCAGGTAGTACGGCGGCTGGAGGCTCGCGGTCGTGCCCGGGTCCGTTGTCGCGGTCGGGTCGTTCGGCGTGGTCCAGAGGTCCTGGTTCGAGTAGATCGAGCCCGGGTCGGTCACGTGGTACTTGCCGAGGACCGCGCGCTGCACCTTGAACATGTCGGCCGGGAAGCGCAGGTGGCTCATGAGCTCGCCCGAGATGTCCGAGATCGGCTCGAGGGTCGAGGGGAACACCTTCTGCCAGGTCTTGAGGATCGGGTCGTCGGTATCCCACGCGTAGAGCGTGACCTTGCCGTCGTACGCGTCCACGGTCGCCTTCACCGAGTTGCGGATGTAGTTGATCCGGTCCGTCGGCACGAGCGGCTGCGTCTGCTGCGAGTCCGCGATGAGGCGGCTCATGTCCTGGCGCTCCGAGTACGGGTACTGGTCGCTCGTCGTGTAGCCGTCCACGATCCACACGACGCGGCCGTCGACCACGCTGGGGTACGGGTCCTTGTCGATGGTCAGGTACGGCGCCACCTTGCCGACGCGCTGCGCCGGGTCGCGGTCGTACAGGATCTGCGACTGGTCGTTGACCTGGCTCGCGAGGAAGATCTGCTCCGACTGGAACTTGAGCGCGTAGATGAGGCGCTTGAACACGTTGTCGACCTTCGGGCCTCCGTTCCCCTGGAACGTCGTGTACGTCTCGTCCGCGCCGTCCTCGCCCGACGGGTAGTCGAGCTCGACCTTGTCGCCGGACTCGGGGCCGCCGACGATGGAGTAGTCGGGCGAGTTCTCGCCGAAGTACACGCGGGGCTCGAAGTCGCCGAGGTCGCCCGAGGCCGGGATGCCGGACTCGAGGAAGACCGGCTGGCCGTCGCTCGTGCGCTGGGTGCCGTAGGCGGCGACCAGCGAGTAGCCGTGCGTGTACACGAGGTGCTGGTTGACCCACGAGGTGCCCGTGTTGGTGGGGCTGAGCTCGCGCACCGCGACCACCGTGTCCTGCACGCGGCCGTCGATCTGGTACCGGTCGACATCGAGGTTGTCGCCGAACTGGTAGTACTGGCGGAACTGCTGCAGCTGGCTGAAGGCGTCGCCCACGACGGCGGGGTCGAGGATGCGGATGTTCGCGGTGGTCGCGGCGTCCTCGCGGAGCGCGCCGGGCGTGGTGTCCGTCGTCGCGTCGTAGGGGATCTCCTCGATGTCCGCGAGGCCGTAGGCCGCGCGGGTCGCCTCGATGTTGCGCTCGAGGAACGGCGCCTCGTAGGCCCGCTCGTTCGGCTCCACCTGGAAGCGCTGCACGACGGCCGGGTAGGCCGTGCCGATGAGGATGCTGCTGACGATGAGACCGGCGGTGCCGATGATCGGCAGGCGCCAGCGGCCGATGACCGCCGTGACGATGAACAGCAGCGCGACGACGGCGGCGATGCCGGCGAGGATCGCGCGACCCGGGATGACCGCGTTCACGTCGGAGTACGCGGCACCCGTGATGAGCTGCCCGTTGGCCTGGTTGACCACGGAGGAGTACTGGTCGAGCCAGATGCTCACGCCCTGCAGCAGGAAGTACACGCCCGCCGTGATGGCGATCTGGATGCGCGAGCTCTTCGAGATGCGCACCTCGCGGCCCGTGAAGCGCACGGCGCCGTAGAGGTAGCTGGTGGCGAGGACGCCGAGCATCGAGATGATGACCACGGCCGAGGCGAAGCCGACGACCGCGTGGTAGAAGGGCAGCTCGAACATGTAGAACGACACGTCCAGCCCGAACTGCGGGTCCGTCGTGCCGGCGGGCGTGCGGTTCAGCCACAGCAGCGTGCGCTGCCACCCGCTCGACGCCGAGACGCCGGCGAAGAGGCCGAAGACGGCCGGGATCGCGAACATCGCGAGGCGGCGCAGCGGCTCGACGACCTGCTGGTAGCGGTCGAGCTGCGAGTTGAGCTTCGCGTAGACCGGCCGGGAGCGGTACGCCACCTGGATGCTGACGAACACCGGGACGGCCATCGCGAGGAACCCGACGAGGAACAGCGCGATGCCCGCGCCCCACTGCGTCAGCAGCACTCCCAGGTAGCCCAGCTGGTCGTACCAGAGGACGTCGGCGTAGAAGCCGGCGAAGATGAAGAACGCGATCACGAGGGCGGCGATGATGGCCGCGGTGATGGCGAGGGGGGCTCGGCTCCGTCTGGAGGGCCGGGCGGATGTGCTTGTCACGTGTGTGCCTCAGAGTCGGGGACAGCGGAGCCCTCATCCTAGGCGGGGCCCTTGCCAGGAGCCTGCGAGCGATCAGGGGTCCCGATCTGGTAAGGGGGCCCTCTCGATCGGGGCCGGTCCCGGTCGGCCCGGCCGTCCTCAGCAGGTGGGCAGCGCGGCCAGGTCCCCGCCGGAGGAGACGGCGTCGAGCGCGGCCAGCGAGTCGTCGAGCGTCCGGACGGAGAAGACGCGCAGCCCGTCCGGCACGTGCCCGCGGACCTCGTCGCAGTTCTCGGCCGGGGCGAGGAAGTACTCGGCCCCCGCGCGCTCCGCGCCGAACAGCTTCTGACGGATGCCGCCGATGGGCCCGACGGTGCCGCCTGCGTCGATCGTGCCCGTGCCCGCGATGGCGTGCCCGCCGGTGAGCGAGCCCTCCTCGA
The DNA here is from genome assembly GCF_979252985.1 of Clavibacter sp. AC415. NCBI lineage: Bacteria > Bacillati > Actinomycetota > Actinomycetes > Micrococcales > Microbacteriaceae > Clavibacter > Clavibacter sp. AC415. The sequence goes on from NZ_CEEDAR010000012.1 coordinate 46,869, forward strand.
GCTTGTCCATGATCCCGAGCGCGAACATCATCCCCGCGCTCGGCCCGCCGACGTCATCGAGCTGGATGTCGACCTCGAACGGGAACTCGTACGCCGTGGAGGTGACGATCCCGATGACCGGACGGCCGTCGCGCTCCGCCGGCGTCACCTCGACGGTGCTCTCCTGGCCGTCGCGCGTGATCCCGAAGGACAGCGCCGTGGTGGTTCCCGCCGCGGCCACGCGGGCCTGGAGGTCGGCGAGGTCGACCACGTCGGCGCCGTCGACGGTGCGGATGGCGTCGCCCTTCCGCAGGGGGCCCGCCGCCGGGGAGCCGTCGAGGACGCTCTGCACCTGCAGGGTCCGCGGCACGTCGATGCCGAGCTCCGTGAGGGCCGCGGCGACCGCGTCCTGCTGCGAGTCGGTCATCTGGACCTGGTTCTGGGCGTCGCGCTCCTCGGCGGTCTGGTCGGCGGGGAACACCGCCTCCATCGGCACGACGCTGCGGCTCGGGTCGAGCCAGGCGGAGACCACCTGGAACCAGTCGGGGCGCTGCGCCGGGTTGCCGACCACGCTGACCGTGAGCATGTCGAGGCGGCCGTCGGTCGGGTAGGTGGTGCGGTCCGGGATGGAGATGAGGGGCCGCTCCGTGCCCTCGTGGTCGCTCGTGCCGAGCGTGTCGAAGACGGGGCCCGGCTGCTCGATGACGTACGGCGAGGGCAGCAGGCCGAGTGCCAGGGCGAGCACGGCGCCGGCGCCCGCGAGCACGCGGCCGACCCCGGCGGCGGCGCGGGGGCCGGGGTGCGCGGGGGGCGTGCTGGGCGAACAGGCTCATCCGGGGTCCTCGCGGTCGGGGCGCGCGACGGGCCGGGATGCGGCCGCGCGTCGGGTTCTCAGGCGGCCCCACGGCCGCTGTTCGCGGCGGGCGGAAGCCGCGAGGGCTCAGCCTAGGCGAATGCGGATGGGTTTCCCGTGGGCGCGGGCTAGCGTGGTCGCACGGGTCGCGACCCCGCGATCCGCCCCCTCCGAGCCCCCCGGGAGACCCTCCATGGCCGACGAGCCCACCCCGAATCCCGAGGACGAGTTCCGCCGCATGCTCGGGCGGTTCCTCGGCGCCGACGGGCAGATCGACCCCGAGAAGCTCGCGGGCGCGGCGGGCCTGCCGCAGGACCCGGAGATGGTGCGCCAGCTCCTCGCGCAGCTGCAGGGCGCGCTCAGCAGCACCGGGGACGGCGTCGACTGGAAGGTCGCCCGCGAGGGCGCGCGGCAGCTCGCGGCCGCCGAGCAGACCCAGGTGACCGCGGAGGCCTCCGCCCCCCTCGACCAGGCGTTCCAGGTCGCGGCCCTCTGGCTCGACGAGGTCACGTACGTGAGCCAGCTCACGGTCGCCCCGCGCCTCATCACCCGCGCGCAGTGGACCGAGCTCACGATGCCCGTGTGGACGCAGCTCGCCGAGCCGGTCGCCCTCAGCATCGCCGACTCCCTCACCGACGTCCTGCAGCAGAACGCGCCCGAGGAGATGCAGGGCATGGTCGCCGGCGCCGGGCGCATGATGCGGAACCTCGGCGGCACGCTCTTCGCCATGCAGCTCGGCCAGGTCGTGGGGCAGCTCTCCACGGAGGTCGTCTCCGGCGGGGACGTGGGCATCCCGCTCCTCGACGACCAGCAGGCCGCGCTCCTGCCCCAGAACGTCCAGGCGTTCGGATCCGGGCTCGACGTGTCCGAGGACCAGGTGCAGATCTACCTGGCCGTGCGCGAGCTCGCCCACGCGCGCCTCTTCCGGCACGCGCGCTGGCTCCGCCTGCAGCTCATCTCCTCCATCACCGAGTTCGCGAAGGGCGTGCACATCGACACCGAGCGGCTCGAGTCGCTCGCGGAGGGCTTCGACCCGTCGAACCCCGAGGAGCTCCGGCAGGCGATGGTCGACGGCTCCCTCATCCCGCCGAAGACGGACGCGCAGCTCGCCGCCCTCGCCCGGCTCGAGACCATGCTCGCCCTCATCGAGGGCTGGGTGGACGTGGTCACGGCCGCCGCCACCGTCCGGCTCCCCCGCGCGTCGGCCATCGCCGAGACGGTCCGCCGCCGCCGCGCGACCGGCGGCCCCGCCGAGTCCGCCTTCGCCACCCTCGTCGGCCTCGAGCTCCGCCCGCGCCGCCTCCGCGAGGCGGCCGCCATGTGGCAGGCCGTGTCCGACGGGGTGGGCGCCGAGCAGCGCGACGCGCTGTGGTCGCACCCGGACGTCCTCCCCACCTCCGAGGACATCGACTCCCCGCAGGCGCTCGTCCAGAGCCTCACCCAGGGCGACCCGGAGCCCGACGAGGTCGACCAGGCCCTCGAGGACCTGCTGAGCGGATCCGACGCCGGACGTCCCCGTGGAGGACGGCCAGGGCCGCGCCACCGAGCCGGGCACGACGCCCGACGACGGACCGGACGACGGCGCCGACGGGACGGACCCCCGCCCCGTCTGACGCGACGAGCACGCCAAGCCGGGGCCGGCACCGCACGCGCGGTGCCGGCCCCGCGTGCATGCCCGCCTGTGGACGCGCCCCGCGCGCGTCTCGGCCGTCGGGCACTCTCCGCGCCCATGGCCATCCGACTCGATCCCCGCCTCCCGCTCGTCTGGCGCACGCCGGACTCCCTCCCAGATCGGCCTCGACCGCCCGCCCGTGGTCCTCACGGCCGTCTCCCGGCTCGACGAGCGCCTCCTCGACGCCCTCCGGCACGGCATCAGCCGCGGCGGGCTCGACATGATCGCCGCGACGGAGGGCGCGACGCCGGCGCAGGTGACGCAGCTCCTCGACCTGGTGCGGCCGGCGCTCGTGCCCCCGCGCGACCCCGGCGTCGCCGCACCCCGATCCGGACGGGGCGTCCGCCGGACGACATCCCCGAACCGGCCCGGTCGCGGTGGTGGGCGTCGGCCCCACCGCGCAGCTCGTGGCGGACGCCCTCGTGCGCGCCGGGCACGGCGTGCGGCGCCCGCACCCCGCCGAGGACGCGGATCCGCGCACCGCCCTGGCCGTCGTCGTCGCCCACTTCGCCATCGCCCCGGCCGTCTACGGCCGCTGGTCCCGGGAGGACGTGCCGCACCTGCCGGTCGTGCTCGGGGACCGGCAGGCGACGGTGGGCCCGCTCGTGGAGCCCGGGAGGACGGTCTGCTGCTACTGCCTCGACCTCGCGCGCCGCGACGCGGACCCGGCGTGGCCCGCCATGGCGACGCAGCTGCTCGGCCGCGACAGCGGGTCCGACGCGGGGCTCGTGCCCGCGGAGCTCGCCGCCCTCGCGGCGCGGCCCGTCGACCGGCTGCTCACCGGCGGCGGGAACGCGCTCGACGGCCACCAGGTGGTGCTCGACGTGCGCACGGGCCGGCTCACGCGCCGCGCTTCGCGCCCCCACCCGCTATGCGGGTGTCGAGCTCTGCCAGGAACCGCGACGGCTCCCGCTGGCCCGACCGCTGCGGTCCGCTCCGGCTCCACGACAGCCGGAGCCCGGAGCGCGCGCGCGTGATGCCGACGTAGAGGAGGCGCCGCTCCTCGTCCACCGCCTCGAGCGTCTGCGCGTAGCTGATGGGCACCAGCCCCTCGCTGAGCCCCATCAGGTAGACGTGCTCCCACTCGAGGCCCTTGGCGGAGTGCAACGTGGCGAGGGTCACCGCGGAGACGGTGGGCTCGTGCTGGCCGGCCTGCCGCTCGAGCAGCTCGTCCGTGAAGGCGCGGAACGTGCTGCCCGCGGGCATGCGCTCGGAGAGGCCCATGATCGCGTCGAGGGACTCCCAGCGGTCGCGCACGGCGCCCTGCTGCTCGGGCGGCTGCTGGCTCCAGCCGAGGCCGCGGAGCACGTCGCTCACCGACTTGAACAGCGGCTCGCCCGAGATCGAGACGGACGCGCCGCGGAGCGCGAGCAGCGCCTGCTTCACCTCGGCGCGGTCGAAGAACCGCTGCGACCCCCGCACCTGGTAGCTGACGCCCGCGTCCCCGAGCGCCTGCTCGAGCACGGCCGCCTGGCCGTTCATGCGGTACAGCACGGCGATGTCCTCGGGGGCGATGCCGGACTGGATCTGCTGGGCGATGGCACCCGCGACGGCCCGCGCCTCGGCGCCGTCGGACGGGAACGCGCTCACCTGCGGCGCCGTGAAGCCCGCCCGGCGGCCCGGCGCGGCGGCGGACCCGCGGCCCTCCGCGGTCGCCGCGCCCGTGCCGTCGCCATCGGGATCCGCGTCCGCCGAGACGAGCGTGAGGGCGCCCGGCCGCCCGCGCATCAGCCGGTTCGCCGCCTCCGTGATCCCCGACGTCGACCGGTAGTTGCGCTCGAGCCGCACCACGGCCGCCTCGGGGAAGCGGGACGGGAAGTCGAGCAGGTAGGCGCTCCTCGCGCCCGCGAACGAGTAGATGGTCTGGCTGGCGTCGCCGACCACGCAGAGGTCGCGCCGGTCGCCCATCCAGAGGTCGAGGAGGGTCTGCTGCAGCGGCGAGACGTCCTGGTACTCGTCGACCACGAAGAACCGGTACTGCTCGCGCACCTGCTGCGCCACCCACGGCTCCGCCTCGATCATCCCGGCGGTGGCGAGCAGCACGTCCTCGAAGTCGAGCTGGCGACGCTGGTCCTTGATGTCCTCGTAGGCCTGCAGGAGCGCGACGGCCTGGTCGGGGTCGAGCTGCGGGGGCAGCGTCCGGGTGGTCCTGGCGGCGAGGCCGTACTGCTCGAGGGAGGTCATCGACACCTTGCGCCACTCGACCTCGGCGGCCATGTCGCGGAGGGCGGCGGTGTCGAGGCGGAGGCGCAGCGACTCGGCGGCGTGGCCGAGCATCCGGCCCTTGCTCTCGATCAGCCGGGGCATGGTGCCGCCGACCACCTGCGGCCAGAAGAAGTTGAGCTGCTTGAGCGCGGCCGCGTGGAAGGTGCGGGCGGCGACGGGCCCCGCGCCGAGCTCGCGGAGGCGCCCCGGAGCTCGGCCGCGGCCCGAGAGGTGAAGGTGAGGGCCATGACGCGCTCGGGCGGGTAGACCCCCGCCTGGATCCCGTAGGCGATGCGGTGCGTGATGGCGCGCGTCTTCCCCGTCCCGGCGCCCGCGAGCACCACGACGGGCCCGAGGAGCGCCTGGGCGGCCAGCCGCTGCTGGTCGTCGAGCGCGTCGAGGAGGGACTCCGCGGTGGGGGCCTCCTCCGCCGGCTCGGCGACGGGAGACGCCGGGGCGGGTCGGCGACCGGATCCGGCGGGGTCGGGCGAGGCGGGGGCGAGCTGGTCGATCACGGTCGGCGGGTCACCACTCCCGCTCGCCGTCCTCGAGGGGGCCGCCGTACCACTCCTCGATGATGGCGCGTGCGATGGAGGACGGCCCGGGCAGGGCGATCTCTCCGAGCGACGCCCGGAGCTCCTCCCGGCTGAACCAGCGAAGGTCGATGATCTCGATGCCGTCCGGCGTCGCCGGCCCGCTCGTCGCGGAGACCCGCGTGAGGAAGCCGACCATCACGGACGCGGGGAACGGCCAGGGCTGGCTCCCGAGGTACCGCGGGTCCTCGACGGTGACCCCGGACTCCTCCAGCACCTCGCGCTTCACGGCCGCCTCGAAGGACTCGCCCGGCTCGACGAAGCCCGCCAGCAGCGAGTAGCGGTCGCCTCCCACATCGCGTTGGAACCCAGGAGGAGGCGGTCGTCGGCGTCGACGACCCCCATGATCACCGCGGCATCGGTGCGCGGGAACACCTGCGAGCCGTCGGAGGGCGCGCGACGCACCCAGCCGCCCTGCTCCACGACGGTCGGCTCGCCCGTCTTCGGGGAGAAGGGGTGCGACGCGTGCCAGTTGGCGGTCGCCAGGGCGCCGGTGAAGAGCGCGGCGTCGCGGTCGTCGAGCTGGACGGCCGTGGCGCGGAGGTCGAGCCAGCGCTCCGCGGCGGGCTCGAGCTCGGCGGCCGCGGCGTCGGTCAGGACGGCGGCGACGACGGGCGTGCCGACGGGCTCGCCCTCGTGCGCGATCGTCGTGCGGCCGAGGTAGATGCGGATGGTCGCGGCGGTCACCCGCTCGACCGGCAGGAGGTCGAGGGCCGCGCTTCCGCCGGCGACGGCGCCGAGCGCGCGGCGGTCGTGCAGGGCGAGGACGCGCGTCGCGGGATCCGCCCAGAGCTCGTCGAACAGGGCCGGCGAGTCGCGGGTGAGGCCGTCGCGGTCGACGCCCTCGCGGGACAGGGGCAGGCGGGAGAGGAAGCTGTCGAGCACGGGTGACCAATCGACTTCGAGGGCGGACGGGCCGAGGGGCGGGACGGCGGTGCCGCGGTGCGCCGACGGTGCGCGGGTGGGACGGGAAGCGCGTGGCGCGGTGAGGCGGAGGGCTCCCAGCGACCTAACCTGTAGGGCATGGCCAGATCCCACCTCACTCTAGCCGCGCTGGCGACCTCGGCCGTCGCGGGGCTCGACGTGGTCCGCAGCACCCCCTTCACGGCGGGCGGCGCGGGCGACTTCGACTCCGCGCTGCTCTCGACCCGGGACGGCCATGAGCTGCTCGTGCGCGTGCCCACCACCCAGGCCGCCGAGACCGAGCAGTCGGCCGACCTCGTGGCGCTGCGGGCCCTGAGCACGGGGATCCGCTCCCGCCTGCCCTTCCAGGTGCCCGAGTTCCGGGGCCAGGCGCCCATCAAGCCCACCCGCGGGTTCGTCTACGGGCACGTCCCGGGACGCGTCATCTCGTTGGATGAGATCCCCGCGGGCGACGGCCTGGCCCGCTCCATCGGCGCCGCCGTCTCCGCGGTCCACAGCCTGCCGACCGGCTTCGTCGCCGACGCGGGCCTGCCGGTGCTCTCGGCCGCCGAGATCCACAGCCAGACCGCGGCGCTCATCGACCGCGCGGCCGCCACCGCCCTCGTGCCGAGCCTCCTGCTGAGCCGGTGGGAGGAGGCCCTCGACGACGCGTCGCTGTGGCAGTTCCAGCCCGCGGTGGTCAACGGATCCGTGCAGGCCTCCTCGTTCCTGGTCGACGGCGACGCCGTGACGGGGATGATCGGCTGGTCCGAGCTGCGGGTCGCGGACCCCGCCCACGACCTGCACTGGGTGCTGGGCGCGCGTGGCGAGCACGTCGGCCGAGAGCGTCTTCCGCGCCTACAACGCCGCCCACCACGTGACGGTGGACCGCCAGCTCAAGCAGCGCGCGCTCCTCTACGCGGAGCTGGAGATCGCGCGCTGGCTCCTCCACGGGACCGACACACGCGACCCGGCCATCGTCGACGACGCCGTGAACATGCTCAGCGCGCTCGTGGACACGGTGCGCGCCGACGAGGGGCAGCGCATCGCCCACGAGACGCTGCCCGTGATGGACGTCGACGAGGTCGAGCAGATGCTCGACTCCCGGCCTCAGCCCACGATCGGCCCCGACGGCGCCCGTGACGCATCCGGCGTGCGCGCGCCCGACCAGAGCGCCACGAGGTCCTCCTCGGAGTAGAGCCGCTCGGGCTTCAGCGACATGTCGTCGGCGACGAAGTAGAACTCCGCGTCGATGAGGTCGGGGTCGATGCCGCGCCACTTCGCGAACGCGAGGCGGTACAGCGCGAGCTGCAGCTGCTTGAGCTCGAGGTCGGCCGCGTCCTTCGGCGTGCGGCCGGTCTTCCAGTCGACGACCCGGTAGCGCCCGTCGATGAGGAACACCGCGTCGATCTTGCAGATGACGACCTGGCCGGCGAGCTCCATGTGGATCTCGACCTCGACCTCCTCGGGACTCCGCGACGCCCACTCGCTCGCCTCGAAGACCGCCCGCAGCCGGTCGAGGTCCTGCTGCTCCACGGGCGGCTCGGTCGGGTCCTGGTCGAGCTCGACGGCGGACGCGTCGATCACGTCGGCGGTGCCCGCGGGCCCGTAGCGCGCCTCGACCCAGCCGTGGAAGAGCGTGCCGAGGCGCGTCTGCCGGTAGGGCCGCTCGGGCATGGGCCGGCGCAGCCGCGCGGCGACGGCGGCGGGATCGCTGACGAAGTCCTTGAAGCGGGACGCCGGGATGCGCGTGGGGAGGTCCACCAGCTCCGCGTCGCGGGCGCGGGCGTCACGCTCGGCCAGGAGGAGGTCGATGTCCCGGCTCCAGACCGTCTCGCGCGCCGGATCGGCGTCCGCGACGGCCTCGGCGGCCGCACGCACCCGCGCCTCCCGGGGTCCGAGCGGCGGGAGCGGCCACGCGACGCGGGCCGATCCGGGCTCGAGCGGATTCTCCTCCAGCTCCGGGGCCTCCGGGAGCGCGTCGGGCGCGATGAGCCCGACCTCCTGGATCTCGCGGAGGAAGGCGCCCGGCGACCGCGGCTTCTGCTGGGTGGACCAGAACGAGCCGGTGAGGAGGAGGTCGGAGCGCGTGCGCGTGATCGCCACGTACGCGAGACGCCGCTGCTCGGCGGCGTTCCGCTCCTCGAGCTCCTCGCCGAACGCCTCCATCGCCTCGGCGAACTCCTTCTGCGTCTCCACGCCACGCCAGGCGAGCGAGGGCAGCTCGGCCGAGTCGCCGCGGAACTCGAAGGGCAGGGCGCCGAACGCGACCCAGCCCCTCTTCTCCCGCAGCGTGCCCGGCAGCTCGCCCTCGACCATGCGGGGCACGGCGACGACGTCCCACTCGAGGCCCTTGGAGCCGTGGATGGTGAGGATCTGCACCGTCCCCGGCTCGGGCTCCTCCGTCCGCGGCGCGAGGTTGTCGCGTCGCTCCGCCTCCGCCAGCCACGCGAGGAACGGGCCGAGCGTCCCGGCGGAGTCGCCCTGCAGGTAGCCGGCCACCTGCTCGGTGAAGGCCTCGAGGCTCGCCCGCCCCAGCGGGTCGGTCTCGTTGGCGGCGACCTCGATGTCGAGCAGCAGCTCCTGCTGCACCACGGTGACGAGGTCGACCAGGTCGAGCCCGACGCGCGAGCGCAGCACCTGCAGCTGGCGGCCGACGGCGCGGAGGCGCCCGAGGCCCTCGGCGCTCAGTCCCTCGAGCGCGCGGTGGCCCTCGGGCGCGCCGACCACGAAGTCGAGCGCATCGACGACGGATCCGACCTCGTCCGGCACCACCGAGGCGCGGAGGCCCTGGCGCACCCCGTCCTCGAGGGGCCGCTGCGCGTGGTCGCGCGCCATGAGCCAGGACGCGATGCGGGAGAGCGCGTGCACGTCCTTCGTGCCGATGCGCCAGCGGGCGCCCGTTGAGCAGGCGCACGAGCTCGCTGCCCGCGGTGGGATCGTGCAGCACGCGGAGCACGCACACGAGGTCGACGACGGCGGGCTGGTCGAGCAGGCCGCCGAGCCCCAGCACGCGGAAGGGCACGCCACGGTCCGCGAGCGCGGTGGTGAACGGCTCGACGCCCTTCAGGGACCGGCAGAGCATCGCGGCGGAGCGGGGGCGGCCGTCGGATCCCGGCTGCCGCAGCCGGTCCGCGAACCACGCGGCGACGCTCGCCGCCTCGTCGGACACGGTCTCCTCGTACGCGACGTCGAGGCGCCCGTCCCCCGCGTCGGGGCGGGGCTCGAGGCGCGCGACGGGGATGCGGGAGGCCGCCGTGAGCGGCTCGACGATGCGGTTCGCCGCGCCGAGGACCGCGCCCGGGTTCCGCCAGCTGGTGGAGAGGGCGTAGACCGGCACGTCGGCCGGGCCCTTGCCCTCGGGCGCGAAGTCGGCGCCGAAGCGGGCGAGGTTCGCCGCGCTCGCGCCGCGCCAGCCGTAGATGGACTGGTGCGGGTCCCCCACCGCCATGACCGGCGTGCCGCCGAACAGGGTGGAGAGGAGCCGGGTCTGGACGACCGAGGTGTCCTGGTACTCGTCGAGCAGCACCACCCGGAACCGCGTCCGGTGCTCCTGGACCACCTGCGGCACCCGCTCGCAGATGGCGAGCGCGAAGGCCACCTGGTCGCTGTACTCCACGAGCCCGCGGCGGGTCTTCTCCTGCTGGAACGCGATGGCCAGGTCGACGAGCGGCGGCAGCGCCCCGACCGCGGCGACGGCCTCCGCGGCGGGCGCCCTGCGGATGCGCGCGGAGCCGAACGGCAGCTCCTCGAGGCCGACGAACGACCCCGCGAGCCGCACGACCTCCGCCGGGTCGGCCACGTTCTCGCTCATGGCCCGGCTGAGGGAGATGACGGCCTGGGTGATGGGATCCACGCCCCGCCCGAGCTCCAGGAGCCGCGGGTCGGTGCTCTCGACCACGAGGCGGCGCGCCAGCTGCCAGGCTGACGCCTCCGTGAGCACGACCGACTCCGCCTCGCGGCCGATGAGCGTCGCGCTGTCGCGGAAGATGCCGTTCGCGAAGGCGTTGTAGGTCTGCACGGTCGGCGTCGCGAAGGCGTCCGCCGGCGCGGCGGCGAGCCCCGCCTGCTGCAGCTGCTCGATGCGGGCGCGGATGCGCACCCCGAGCTCTCCCGCGGCCTTCCGCGTGAACGTGAGGCCGAGGATCTCCTCGACCCCCACGTGCCCGTTCGCGAGGAGCCAGACGACCCGGCTCGCCATGGTCTCGGTCTTGCCGCTGCCGGCGCCCGCGACCACGAGGCCGGGCTCGAGCGGAGACTCGATGACCCGACGCTGCTGCTCGGTGGGGCTCGGCAGGCCGAGCGCCTCCGCGATGGCGCGGGCGCTCACCGGCTGCCGCGCGAGGTCCCCGCGGGCGTCCGCGAGGCCGTCCGCGCCCCATCCGCGCACACCGCTCATGCCGTTCCCGCCGTTCCCGCCGCTCACGTCGTTTCCGCCGCTCACGCCGTTCCCGCCGCTCACGTCGTTTCCGCCGCTCACGCCGTTCCCGCCGCTCACGCCGACACCGCCCGCACGAGGTGGATGCGGTACCGCCGGGCGGATCCCGGATCCCGCTCCCCCAGGTCCGGCGTCCCCTCGAAGGTCGCCCCCGCCATGCCCTCGGCGGCGTGGACGATCCTCGCCCGGAACCCGTCGAGCTCCTCGCGGGTCAGCGGCTCCTGCGGCAGCTCGCGGTAGGGCAGGCCGCGGGCGCCCCCCGACACGTAGAGCAGCTTGGCGCCGCCGGACGGCGCGTCGGCGGGCACCTGCTCGAGGGAGCGCTCGACGAAGGCGAGCTGGTAGGAGCCGAGCTGCGCGTGCGCGGGGATCTCGGCCCGCGTCGGGTGGTGCCGGCCGGTCTTGAGGTCGACGATGACCACCCGTCCCTCCTTCGTGAGCTCGATCCGGTCGATCATGCCGCGGAGTCGGGCGACGCCCACCTCGAGCTCGAACGACCCCTCGGCCGCGAGCATCCGCCCGCCGTCGGCCGCGAAGTCGCGGAGGTAGCCGCTGACTCCCGCGATGAGCTCCCCGGCCTGGCGCCGCTCGCGCTCGCCCACCCACGGCGACTCGAAGGGCAGCTCCCCCCAGCGCTCGTCGAGCCGGGCCTCGAGGGCCGCGGGGCGGAGGTCGGCGTCCGGATCGAGGCTCGCCTCCTCCATCACGGCGTGAACGATGGTGCCGATGCCCATGGCGGTGCTGGTGGACCCGCCGGACGCCTGGTCGACGAACCAGTTCAGCGGGGACCGCTCGAAGGCCTCCAGGCGCGAGGGGGACACGGAGACGCGCGCCGCGGGATCGGAGAGGTCGACGACCGGCTCCGTCGTGGACGGGTCGCGCAGGCCGTACCACTCGGCCGGATCCGCCCCCGTCACCCCCTCGGCGGCGAGCCGGGCGAGGGCCGACGCGGCCGCGAGGCCCCGCTCCCGCGTGGCATCCGCCGGCCGACGGGCCGTGCGATCGCCGGAGACGACGCTGCCGTCGTCGAGGAGCACGGCGTCGCGGTGCACGACGGCGAGCTCCCGGCGCAGCGCGCCGACGAGGCCGCGGAGGGACAGCGGGTGGTCGGGGCGGATCCGCAGCGCGGCCGGCGCGTCCTGCGCGACGCGGCCGGCGTCGGCGGCGGCCCCCGCCTCGGCGAGCCCCGGGGCCGGCGGCACGAGGCGCAGGAACGGCGACGGCGCCTCCTCGTCGTTGGCCGTGGCGCTCAGCACGACCGCGCGCGACGCCCGGGAGACGGCGAGCGCGAGCATCCGCAGTTCGTCGCCGAGGACCTCGGCCCGCTCGTCCACGTCGGCCCGGTCGAGGCCGCGCGCGACCGCGGAGAGGCGCTGGGGGTGGAGCAGGGATCCGCGCAGCCGCAGGTTCGGCCACACGCCCTCCTGCAGGGCGGCGACGGCGACGACCTCGTAGCCGGCGCCGACGACCGCCGACGGCGTGGCCACCAGCACGGTGTCGGCGAGCGGCTGGGGCGAGAGCGTGTCCTCCGGCACCTCCGCGCCGAGCAGCTCCTCCACGAAGTCGGAGGCGGGTCGGCCCGGGTTGCGCTCCACGAAGCGGCGCGCCGCCGTGAACAGCGCCACGACGCCGTCGAGGTCGCGGTTCGCCTGGTCCGCGACGATGCCGGTCTGCAGGGCCTGCTCGAACCACGGCTTCGCGAGGCCGGAGCCCTCCCACAGGTGCCAGAGCAGCTCCTCGATGGTGCCGTCGGCGGCGGCGAGCTCGCGGGCGCCCTGGAGCGTGCGCGCGAGCCGGGCGAGGCGCCGGGCGGGTGCGAGGTCCAGCGTCTCGAGGCGGCCGGGCGCCGCGAGCGCCTCGACGAGCAGCTCGTCGCTCGACCGGTGCCCGTCCCCCGCGAGCTCCTCCTGCCGGAGCGCCAGACGCAGGCGGCGGAGCGCGACCCCGTCGAGTCCGCCGAGGGGGCCCGTGGCGAGGGCCGCCGCGACCACCGGGGTGAGCGTCACGCGGCCCAGGGCCACGTCGACGGCGCCGATGAGCGCGAGCGCGGCGAGGTCGTCACGCAGGGCCCGACCGGCGACCGCGGTGCGCGTCGGCACCTCCGCCGTCGCGAGGCTGCGGGCGACCTGCGGGACGAGGGACCCGGATCGCACGAGGACGACCATGCGCGCCCACGGGACGCCGCCGAGCAGGTGCTCCTCGCGCAGCCGACGGGCGAGGCGCGCCAGCTCGATCGCCCGCGTCGGCGCCTCGATGACCTGGATCGGGTCCGGCCCGTCCACCCGGCCCGGCGCCGAGGCCGCCTGCCGCTGTCGTCCGGCGCCCGCCGCGCCGATGCGCGCCGTGACGGCCGAGGTGAGCGCGCGGAGCGCGGGCGGCTGCCGGTGCACGCGGTCGAGGACGAGGGTGCGGAGGTCGGGGAGGCCGAGCACGCTGGACAGCCGGCCCAGCGCCGCGGACTCGGCGCCGCGGAAGGTGGCGGCCGCGACGTCGGGGTCGCCGAACGCGACCGCGTCCACGCCGCGGGCCGCCAGAGCGCGCAGGAGGGAGAGCGTGGCCACCGTCGCCTCGTGGAGGTCGTCGACGACCACCAGCCGGATCCCCGTGAGCGCCTCCCGCGCGACACCACCAGCACGGCCTCCGCGAGCAGCTCGGCGCTGTCGAGGTGGTCTCCCCGGAACGCGTCGACCACGTCCTCGTACTCACGCGCGAACTCGGCCGCGGCGATCCACTCGGGGACGCCGTGCACCCGGCCGAGCTCGGCGAGGGCGTCGGGGCGGACGCCCTCCTCCGTCGCCCGCATCAGCAGCTCGCGCAGCTCGGTGCGGAAGGCGCGCAGCCGCCGCACCTCGACGCCCAGCGGATCCGGCCATGCGGGCCCGGTGCCCAGCTCCTCGTGCCCGGCGAGGAGGTCGGCGATGATCTGGTCCTGCTCGGCCCCCGTGAGCAGCCGCGGCGGCTCGGTGCCCGTGTCGGATGCGCGGCGGGCGAGCACCTCGAAGGCGACCGACGTGGCCGTGCGCGCGAGCGGGCCCAGCGTGGGCACGCCCACCCGGAGGGCGAGCTCGTCGCGGAGGCGGGTGGCGGCGGCGCGGGACGGCGCGAGCACCAGGACCTCGGCGGGGTCGAGCCCCTGCGCGAGGATGCGCTCGGCCACCAGCTCGCGCAGCACGGTCGTGCGCCCTGATCCGGGTGCGCCGATGACGGCGGCGCTCGTGCCGACGGGCAGCTCCAGCACGGCGCGCTGCGACGGGTCGAGCTCGACGACGGGCCCCGTGCCGCCGGCGACGGAGGCGGACGGCTGGCGGAATCCCCGGATGGTCACGCGCCCACGCTACCGGCGGCCCCCGACGTCGACCGCCCGCGGTCGCCCGTCCCGCGACCACCCGCGGGAGCCGCCCGCCGACAGGCCACACGCCCGCCCGCGCACCCCGTGGGCGGCCGCCCGTCCGCCCTCAGTGAACGCCGCGGGCCCGCGCAGGCGGGTGCCCTAACCTCGGAGGAGCACCGTCGCATCCGACGCATCGAAAGGCACCCCCGTGGAAATCCGTATCGGCCTCGTCAACACCGCCCGCGAGCTCTCCTTCAGCACCAAGCAGACGCCCGAGGAGGTCCAGGAGACCGTCACCGCGGCCGTCCGCGACGCCGCGCCCTTCATCTCGTTCACCGACGAGAAGGGCGCCACCCACCTCGCCGTCACCGCCCACCTCGCCTACGTGGAGCTCGGCAGCGCCGACGCCCCGCGCATCGGCTTCGTCCGCTAGCCCGCCGCCCGTGGAGCTCCTGTTCGTCGCGCTCGTCGGTGCCGTCCTCGGCCTCGTGGCACGCTACGCGCTCCCCCACCGCGCGACGCACGGCGTCCTGCTCGTGCCCGCGATCGGCACCGCCTCGGCGATGGCCGCCTGGGTGGCGCTCACCTGGGCCGGCCTCCCCTGGGACCAGGGGGTCATCTGGATCGCGACGCTCGTCGTCGCGGCCGTGGTCGCCGCGGGAGCCGACCTGCTGATCGGCCGTCGCCGCACGGCCGCGGACGCCAGGGACCTGGCCGCGATCGGCGGCTGACCGCAGGAACCCGCACGACACGACGCCCGGCCCCGCAGGGACCGGGCGTCGTCGTGTCGGCGCCGCGCGATCGCGTCGGCGTGGGGCACGGGTCTCCGAGAGGGCGGCGCGGGACCGGATCAGGCCGTCAGGCCGAGGGCGTCCATGCGCCGCGTGTGGGACGTGATGATGCCGGCGAACACGGGCTCGAGGTGCACGCGCGCGTCGTCCGGGTCGGCGAGCGACGCGCGCATCGCGGTCCCCGCGACGAGGAGCGTGTCGCCGACGAGCCGGCGCCCCCACATCGCGAGTCGCGACGCGAGGCGCGGGTCGCGGCGGATCCCGGCGCGGACGGCGTCGACGATGCCCTGCTGCCCGACGCCGGAGGACAGCAGGACGACGACCCGCTGGCGCTGGTCGGAGGGCAGCGACGAGGCGAGCCGGACGAAGAAGTCGTCGAGCAGCCCCGTGGTGATGTAGGCGGAGAGCAGCGTCTCGTACCAGTCGGCGCCCGAGACGGTGGCGGTGAACCGGTCGAACGCCGCGCGGTGCGGCTCCATGACGACGCTGGGGTCGCCGTCCAGCCGCTTGATCTCCGCGGCGAGCGCCTGGTGCTTGCCGAGCGCGATGCCCGCGGCGGTGGACACGGCCTCCTTGCCCGCGAGGTCGGGGGCCTCGGCGACGGCGCGCGACAGGGTCTCGAAGACCGTCAGCTGCAGGTAGGCGACACCGCCGAGGAAACGCAGGGTGTCGGGCGAGAAGTCGTCCACGCTCACGGTCGGCGACGAGGACCGGCGCTTCGACTCGCCGCGGGACCGGACCCGGGGCGCCTCGATCGTCGTCGACCGGCGTCCGAACATCTTGAGCACGTGGCCAGCGTATAGGGAGCGGGAGGCGGTGTCGGGGCCCCCGCCCGCTAAACTCGCCCGTGGTCCCTCAACGGAAGGGCCCCATCGCGCCCGCAGAGCAGCAGTCCGGGCGTGGACCGCACCGCTAGACAGGGCACAACGTGACTTTCACCGAACTGAACATCGACGAGGACATGGTCCAGGCGCTCGCCGGCCACGGGATCCTCGAACCCTTCCCCATCCAGGAGCAGACCATCCCCCTGGCGCTCTCCGGCCAGGACATCATCGGCCAGGCCAAGACGGGGACCGGCAAGACCTTGGGCTTCGGCCTCCCGCTCATCCAGCGGCTCGGCCTCGCGCCGGAGCCGGGCGTCCAGGCCCTCGTGGTCGTGCCGACGCGCGAGCTCGCGGTCCAGGTCACCGAGGACCTCCAGATCGCCACCGCCAACCGCGCCACGACCGTCGTCTCCATCTACGGCGGCAAGGCGTACGAGGGCCAGATCGAGCAGCTGAAGGCGGGCGCGCAGATCGTCGTCGGCACCCCGGGCCGCCTCCTCGACCTCGTGGGCCAGCGCCTGCTCTCGCTCAAGGACGTGCGCGAGATGGTGCTCGACGAGGCCGACAAGATGCTCGACCTCGGGTTCCTCTCCGACATCGAGAAGCTGTTCGCGCAGACCCCCGCGGTGCGGCACACGATGCTGTTCTCGGCCACCATGCCCGGCCCGATCGTGGCGCTCGCCCGCCGCTTCATGACGAAGCCCATCCACATCCGCGCGACGGACCCCGACGAGGGCCTCATGCAGGCCAACATCCGCCACCTCGTCTACCGCGCGCACAACATGGACAAGGACGAGGTCATCGGCCGCATCCTCCAGGCCGAGGGACGCGGCAAGACCGTGATCTTCACGCGCACCAAGCGCGCCGCCGCCCGGCTCGTCGAGGAGCTCAACGACCGCGGCTTCAACGCCGCCGCCGTGCACGGCGACCTGAACCAGGAGCAGCGCGAGCGGGCCATGGCCGCCTTCAAGGCCGGCAAGAAGGACATCCTCATCGCCACCGACGTCGCCGCGCGCGGCATCGACGTGCTCGACGTCACCCACGTCATCAACCACACCATCCCCGAGGACGACAAGGCGTACCTGCACCGCGTCGGCCGCACGGGCCGCGCGGGGAAGACCGGCATCGCGGTCACCTTCGTCGACTGGGACGACCTGCACAAGTGGGCGCTCATCAACCGCGCCCTCGAGTTCGGCCAGCCGGAGCCCACCGAGACCTACTCGTCCTCGCCGCACCTGTTCACCGACCTCGACATCCCCGCCGGATCCAAGGGCCGCCTCCGCGCGACCCCCACGGTCAACCCGGACGGCACGCCGCGTGAGCGCCCGGGCAGCCGGGGATCCGACTCGGGTCGCGACGGCGGACGCGGAAGTCGTGACGGCGGACGGGGCGGCAGCCGCGAGGGCGGCCGCTCCGGCGGCGGCGACCGCTCCGGCAGCGGCGACCGAGACCGCTCGCGCAGCCGCAGCACGTCGAACGCGACGGCGACCTCCCCTGCCGAGGCCACCGCCGCCATCGGCAGCGAGCAGCCGAACACGGCAGGCGGCCATGACGCGCCCCACGCCGACGGCCAGACCCGCCCGCGCTCGCGCAACCGCCGCCGCCGCTCAGGCGGCGACCGCCCGACCGCGACGTCCTAGGGCCGCAGGCACGACGGAGGGGGCGCATCCGCGGGATGCGCCCCCTCCGTCGTCTGCCGAGGACCGAGCTACACGGGGAGTCGCAACCTCACCCGGAACTTCCCCTCCAGGGCTTCCTGGAGGTCGTACATGAGCTGGAGACCCTCCACGTCGTACCAGCGTCGCCGCTCCTCCGATCCGAACAGCCCGGTCTCCCAGTCCATGTGCGCGTTGAAGAACGCCGCCCATGCGATCAAGCGATCCTTGAGCTCCTGGGAGATCAGGGTGTCCCAATCCAACGGAGGGCCGGGCCACATGATGTCGTCGAGCGGCCACTTCTGAGAATAATCGACTGCGAGGATGAGGTCCTTGAGCGGCCGCCCCTCAGCCACAGTTGTCCACCAGATGGGTCGGAGAAGAGGTGATGATCTTCTTGTTGTTGGCGGAGACGATCACCGTCGGATTGTAAGTATCCACGACGTTGCCTTCCTCGTTCTTGATGAGAATGGGTGCGGAATGACAGAGCTTCCCATCACCCTCGTCCTTCGGGAAACCGGGACCGGGCGCTGTGACCATGGATCCGGTGGCGAAGACCATGAAGTCGTCCCGATACGCCCCACCACCGGCTCCGTCGACGACGGTCTGCCATTGAGCTTGATGCCCCGTCCGCATGTGAACGTAGCCGGACTTGTCGTCTCCACAGAAGAGATCGACATGACCGATGCCGGTCTCCCACGAGGCCACGCTCACATCACCGAAGCCGGCGTTGCATGCCCGATCGTGATCGGGTCGAGAAGCGACGTCTCGACGCCCGCGGCGGGAGTCGAGGGCGCGGGGATCTCGTAGGTGGCGGTGGCCGCGCTCGCCGGCGAGGCCAGCGCCAGCGGTGCGGTCACGAGGCCTGCAGCGGCCACGGCGAGCGCTGTCACCCGCGTCCGATGGCGCGTGGCTGTCGTCATGTTCCGTTCTCCTCTTCGAACCGTCTGCACGATCACATGCGGATGTGGCCCCGAGCCAGGCGTCCCGGGGTGCGAAGAAGCTACCTGCGCAGCCGATCGACGGGACGCACGTTCCACCGCATCCGGCGGGACGCTCCCGCGCGCCGCCTCGCCACCCAGGAGGCGACGGCTCGACGAATCCGGAAGTTCAGGCCGCGGTGGCGGAGGGTGGCACGACGGGCGCCCCACCCCGTGGCGCGCTCGACGATGCGCGCGAGCACGGCGGGCTCGGTCGTGTTCTCGGCGAGCCGGTTCGGCTTGCCGTCGCCGTGGTAGTCGCTGGATCCCGTCACCTCGAGCCCGAACCGCTCGGCCAGCTCCGTGAGGCGCACGCGCGACGCGGGCGGGTTGTCGCGGTGCCGCACCTCGAGGCCGAACAGGCCGGCGGTGACGAGCGACGTCATGCGCGAGTCCGACAGCACGCGCTCGGGCCCGCGGGCACCGGGATGCGCGAGCACGGCCAGGCCACCCGCCCCGGTGATCAGCTCGACGCCGAGGATCGGGTCGGGCGCGTAGTGCGGTCGGTAGTAGCCGCCCTGCCAGTGGAGGATGCTCTCGAAGGCCGCCGAGCGGGTGGCCACGTGGCCGCGGGCCACGAGCGCGTCGGCGATGTGGGGGCGGCCGATGGTGCTGCCGGGCGTGGTCTGGGCGAGCACGTCGTCCCAGGTGAGCGCGTAGTCGCGGCCGATGCGGCCGACCATCGCCTCCGCCCGGGTCATCCGCTCGCCGCGCACCCGGGCGGTCATCGCCGCGAGGTCGGCGTCCTCAGGGTCGAACAGGTAGGCGAGCACGTGGACGCTCGCGTACTCCAGCTGCGTGCTCATCTCCATGCCGGGGACGAGGGTGATGCCGTGCGCGCGGGCCGCGGCGGAGGCGTCCGCCCAGCCCGCGGTGGAGTCGTGGTCGGTGAGCGCGACGGCGGAGAGCCCCTGCGACGCGGCCTGCGCGACCAGCTCGGCGGGCGTCTCGGTGCCGTCGGAGACGGAGCTGTGCGTGTGCAGGTCGATGGGACCCCGCTGCTCGTCCGGCATCCGTCCATCCTACGCGGCGGCCCTCCGGCGCCCGCCCGGAGGGGGCCCGCGCGGGCGCTCTCCCAGAGAGCCGCCATAGTGTCGTGTACGTCATGGGTCGGATCGTCGGAGCAGCAGTCATCCTCGTCACCGCCGCAGGACTCCTCCTCGTCACCTGGCCCCAGCTCCTCGGGCTGGAGCAGACGTACCTGGTGGCCCACGCCGTCGCCATCCGCGGCGCCCTCGTCGCGGCAGCGGCCGCGGTCCTCGTCGTGACCCTGGTCCTCTGCCTCGCGATCCGCCCCGGGCGGCGCCTGCTCGGGAGCATCGCCCTGCTGCTGGTGGTCTTCATCGGCGCGAACTCCGCCGTCCTGGCGACGCGCGGGCTCGGCGACACGGCCTTCGCCGAGCCGCAGGAGTCCGACGTGACGGTGCTGTCCTGGAACACGCTCGGCGGCGCGACCGGCGCGCGCGCCGTCGCCGACCTCGCCATCGAGTCGGGCGCCGACGTCGTCACCCTCCCCGAGACGCGCGAGGAGACCGGCGCCGAGATCGCCGTGCTCATGCGCGAGGCCGGCCGGCCGATGTGGGTGCGCACCACCGCCTTCGACGACGTGGCCGCGGCCCGGTCCACCACCATCCTCATCAGCGCGGCCTATGGCGACTACCGGGTCGACGAGTCGCGCGGCACCACGAGCGTCCTGCCCACGGTCATCATGGAGCCGGTCGACGGCAACGGGCCCGTCATCATGGCGGTGCACCCGGTCTCCCCCATCCCCGAGCAGATGGACAACTGGCGGGCCGACCTCGCCTGGCTCGGGCAGCGCTGCGACGAGGGCAACGTGATCATCGCGGGCGACTTCAACGCCACGCTCGACCACATGAGCCGGTACGGCGGCACGCCGACGGAGCGCGACCAGGTGACCGACCTCGGCCAGTGCGTCGACGCGGCGCGCGCCTCGGGGAACGCGGCGGTCGGCACCTGGCCGACCGACGTCCCCGCGCTCCTCGGCACGCCCATCGACCACGTCATGGCGACGCCGGGATGGGAGGTCACGGGCTTCCGCGTGGTCGAGGACCGCGACGGGGCGGGCAGCGACCACCGTCCGATCGTCGCGCAGCTCACGCCGCTGCGCTGAACCGCCCCTCCCCTCCTGCCGCGCACCGCAGGTGGGATGATCGGAGGATGGCCGAGAACACCGACACCACGTCCGAGACCACACGCGAGCCCGCCGCCGCGGAGATCGCCGCCGACCCGGCCGCGCCGCTGGCGACGACCGAGACCGCAGCCCCCGCGATCACCGCCCCCGCCGCCGCGACCTCCGGCGGATCCGGCGCCGCCCCGGTCCCCCGCGCCACCTCCAACCGCAGCACCACCCCCGCGAGCACCGCGTTCAGCGACTTCGTGTCCACCGGGTGGGCCGACCGGGAGGAGGTGGAGCCCGCCCGCCCGCGAGCAGGCGCCCTACGCCGCCGAGCGCCGCCGCCGCCTCTCCGCGCTCCACACGGGAACGCGCCTCGTGATCCCCGCGGGCCGCCTGAAGCAGCGCAGCAACGACACCGACTTCCCCTTCCGGGCGCACTCCGCGTTCGCGCACCTCACCGGCTGGGGCTCCGACAGCGAGCCGGGGGCCGTGCTCGTCCTCGACCCCGTGGCCGAGGGGTCCGCCGCCGACGGCTCCTCCCACGAGGCGACGCTGTACTTCCGGGAGCGCGCCGGCCGCGACAGCGACGAGTTCTACGCCAACGCCGAGATCGGCGAGTTCTGGATCGGACCGCGCCCCTCGCTCCGGCAGGTCGCCGCCGACCTCGGCATCGCCACCGCGCCCCTCGCCCGGGTCGACGCGGCCATCGACGCCAGCGGCCCCGTCCGCGTGATCCGCGAGGCGGATGCCGTGATCGCCGCCCGCGTGGACGAGGCCCGGGCCGCGGGCGGCGCCACGGACGACGCGTCCGACGCGGACGCGGTCCTCGCCCGTGACGCCTCGGAGCTGCGCCTCGTGAAGGACGACTACGAGATCCGGCAGATGCGCCAGGCCGTCGACACCACCGGCCGCGGCTTCTCCGACGTCGTCGCCGACATGCCCGCCGTCACCGCGCACGCGCGCGGCGAGCGCCTCGTCGAGGGCGTCTTCAACGCCCGCGCACGGGCCGACGGCAAAGCGGTGGGCTACGACACCATCGCCGCCTCCGGACCGCACGCCTGCATCCTGCACTGGACCCGCAACGACGGCCGCGTCCTCCCGGGCGACCTCATCCTCATCGACGCGGGCGTCGAGCTCGACAGCTGCTACACGGCCGACATCACGCGCACGCTCCCCGTCTCCGGCACGTTCACCGACGTGCAGCGGGAGGTCTACGAGGCCGTCCGCGAGGCGGCCGACGCCGCGCTCGCGATCGTGCGTCCCGGCATCCGCTTCCGCGAGGTGCACGCCGAGGCGATGAAGGTGATCGCCCGTCGCGTCGCCGACTGGGGCATGCTGCCCGTCACGGCGGAGGAGGCGCTCGAGGCCGACAACCAGCACCACCGCCGGTACATGGTGCACGGCACGAGCCACCACCTGGGCCTCGACGTCCACGACTGCGCGCAGGCCCGCCGCGACATGTACATCGACGGGATCGTCGAGGCGGGCATGGTCTTCACCATCGAACCCGGCCTGTACTTCCAGCCCGACGACCTCACGGTGCCGGAGCGCTTCCGCGGCATCGGGGTGCGCATCGAGGACGACATCCTCGTGACGCGCGACGGAGCCGAGAACCTGTCCGCCGGCATCCCGCGCACGGCGGACGAGGTCGAGGCGTGGATGACCGGCCGCTCCTAGCGGCCGAGCCGGGCGGGGTGCCGCCGGGCGGGGCGCGCGGGGATCAGGCCCCTGTCGCGCCCTGCTCGCCCACGGGCCGGTCGGTCGACGTGGGCGGCGCGGTCGGCTCGGGGGCCTCGGGTCCGCCCTCCTCGGGCACGCGCTCCCCATAGGGGCCCGCGGGACGCGCGGCGGGAGCCGCGGCGGGCGGCGGCGTGGTGACGAAGGGCTCGCCGTAGACCGACGTGCCCGCTCCCCCGATGCCGAGCACGTTGCGGGCGCGGTGCATCGAGTCGGGCTCGACGACCACCGAGTAGCTCGTGGCGGTGACCTGCATGACGGAGGTGAAGTCGCGGCGGCGGCGCGTGATGCTGTAGCTGACGATGCCGAAGATCGCGCCGAACCCGACGCCGATGATGACCGCGCCGACGACCGAGGAGATGTTCGGCACCGGCGAGAACAGGAACGTCACGAGCCCCAGGAACAGGCCCAGCCACGCGCCGCTGGCCGCCCCCGCCGCCGCGGCGCGGGCGGAGGTGAGCTTGCCGGTGACGCGCTCCACGCTCGTCAGCTCGTTGCCCACGATGCTCACCTGCGTGACGGGGAAGTCGGCCTCGGCGAGCGTGACGACGGCCTTCTGCGCCTCGTCGTACGTCTCGTACGTCGCCACGGGCTCGCCCTTCGGGAGCCGGGGCATGCGGGCACGGGAGCTGCGTCCGAGGAGGGGTGAGGTCACCGCTCCAGTGTCCCACCCGGTGCCGGGCGGCGGCTGGGCGAGCGACTAGATTGACTCTGTGAGCGCCTCCCGAGTCTTCGTCGCCCGGCTCGCCGGGTGCAGCGTGTTCGACCCCGCAGGCGACCGCGTCGGGCGCGTGCGCGACGTGCTGGTCGTGTACCGCAAGGACGATCCTCCGCGCGTCGTGGGCCTCATCGTCGAGATCCCGGGCAAGCGCCGCGTGTTCCTGTCCATCGGGCGGGTGACGAGCATCGGCTCGGGCCAGATCATCACGACGGGGCTCATCAACCTGCGCCGCTTCGAGCAGCGCGGCGGCGAGGTGCGGGTGATCGCCGAGATCCTCGGGCGCCGGGTGCGCCTGCGCGACGGATCCGGGAACGCCGTCATCGAGGACGTCGCCATCGAGGAGTCGGGCCAGGCCGAGTGGGAGGTGTCGCAGCTCTTCTGCCGCCGTCCCCGCACGAGCCCCTCCCCCTTCGCCAAGGGCGCCACCATCTTCGCCACGTGGAGCGACATGGCGGAGCTGCAGGACGACGGCGTCGCGCAGTCCGCCTCGCAGTTCCTCGCCGCGTACTCCGACCTGCTGCCCGCCGACCTCGCCAACACCCTGCTCGACCTTCCCCAGGCCCGGCGCCTGGAGGTCGCCGAGGAGCTGCCCGACGCCCGGCTCGCCGACGTGCTGGAGGAGATGCCCGAGTCCGAGCAGGTGCAGATCATGGCCACCCTCGACGACGACCGGGCCGCCGACGTGCTCGACCAGATGCAGCCGGACGACGCCGCCGACCTCATCGCGCAGCTGTCGGAGGAGCGCGGCGAGGCGCTGCTGGAGCTGATGCAGCCCGATGAGGCGGACGACGTCCGCATGCTCCTCAGCTACGCGCCGGACACCGCGGGCGGCCTCATGACCACCGACCCCGTCATCGTGTCGGGCGACGCGACCGTCGCGGAGGGCCTCGCGCTCATCCGCCGGCACGAGCTGGCGCCCACGCTGGGGGCGGCCGTCTGCGTGACCCTCCCGCCGTACGAGCCGCCGACGGGCCGCTTCCTCGGCATGGTGCACTTCCAGCGGATGCTCCGCTACCCGCCGCACGAGCGCCTCGGCACCCTGCTCGACCAGGGCCTGGAGCCCGTCCGCGCCGACACCAGCGCGGCCGAGGTCTCCCGCATCATGGCGAGCTACAACCTCGTCTCGGTGCCCGTGGTGGACGAGAACCACCGCCTCGTCGGCGTGGTCACCATCGACGACGTGCTCGACCACCTGCTGCCGGACGACTGGCGCAGCGCCGATGCCGAGCGCGAGACCCGCAAGCGCGCCACCGCCCGCTTCCACGGCACGGCCACGGCCGCCATCCCCACCGCAGGACCCGTACGAGGACGGAGGATCCCCCGTGGCACGGCAGAGTAACCGCGACGTCCGCCTGGACGCCCCCAAGGGCCTCCGCACCACCGTCCTCCCGATGCGCAACCGCGCGAGCCGCGACCGGTTCGGCCGCTTCACCGAGTCCATCGCGCGCGGGATGGGCACGCCGTGGTTCCTGGTGGGCCTCACCCTGTTCTGCGTCGCGTGGATCGGCTACAACACGTACGGACCCGCGTCCGCCCGCTTCGACTCCGCCGCGCTCGGCTTCACGGCCCTCACGCTGATCCTCTCGCTCCAGGCCTCGTACGCCGCGCCGCTCATCCTCCTCGCGCAGAACCGCCAGGACGACCGCGACCGCGTGCAGATCGAGCAGGACCGGCAGCGCGCCGAGCGCAACGTCGCCGACGTCGAGTACCTCGCCCGCGAGGTGGTCTCCCTCCGCCTGCAGATGAAGGACGTGGCGTCGAAGGACTTCATCCGCGCCGAGCTCCGGCAGCTCCTCGAGGAGCTCGACCGCCGTGACGACCCCGAGGCGGACGACGCCGAGGGCGAGAGCCGCCGCAGGACGCATGGCCGCTGAGGTCGCCGGCACGGCGCCGCTCACCGCGGACGCGGTGCGGCAGGCGCTCGCGCGCGTGGTTGACCCGGAGATCCGCCGGCCCATCACGGAGCTCGACATGGTCTCCGACGTTCGCGTCGAGGACGGCGGCGTGGCGCACGTCGACATCGCCCTGACGATCGTCGGCTGCCCGGCGGCGACCTCCATCGAGCGCGACGTGCGCGAGACGGTCGCGGCCGTGCCGGGCGTCGTGCGCCTCGAGCTCACCGTGGGGGTGATGAGCCCCGAGCGGCGCCGTGCGCTCACCGAGCGGCTCCGCGGGCCGGCCGCCCAGCGGGGCATGCCCTTCGGCCCCGACAGCCTCACGCGCGTCTACGCCGTCACGAGCGGCAAGGGCGGCGTCGGGAAGTCGACGCTCACGGCCAACCTCGCGGTCGCGCTCGCGGCGAAGGGGCTCGCCGTCGGGCTCGTCGATGCCGACGTGCACGGGTTCTCCATCCCGGGCATCCTGGGGCTCGTCGACCAGGACGGCCGCACCGCGCAGCCCACCCGCGTCGGCGACATGATCCTGCCGCCCGTCGCCCACGGCGTGAAGGTCATCTCCATCGGCATGTTCCTCGACCCGGACGCCGCCGGGGGCACCGCCGTCTCCTGGCGCGGCCCGATGCTGCACCGCACCATCCAGCAGTTCCTCACGGACGTGTTCTTCGGCGACCTCGACGTGCTGCTGCTCGACCTGCCGCCCGGCACCGGCGACGTCGCCATCACGGTGGGGCAGCTGCTGCCGCACGCCGAGGTGCTCGTGGTCACGACGCCGCAGCCGGCTGCGGCAGACGTCGCCGAGCGCAGCGGGCTGGTCGCCCGGCAGACGGGGCAGCGCGTCGCGGGGGTCGTGGAGAACATGGCCGGGCTCGCGCAGCCCGACGGGTCCGTCCTCGAGCTCTTCGGCGCGGGCGGCGGCGAGGAGGTCGCCCGGCGCCTGTCGGCGGGGCAGGACGATCCCGTCCCCCTCCTCGCGAGCGTCCCCCTCAGCGTCGCCCTCCGGGAGGGCGGCGACGCAGGGGCACCCCTCGTCCTCGCGACGCCGGGGGATCCCGCCGCCGTGCAGATCCAGCGCGTCGCGGACCACCTGGCCCGGCGCGGCCGCGGTCTCGCGGGCCGGCGGCTCGGGCTCTCCGTCTCCTAGTCGCCACCCGACCAGGCGCTCCGACGATCCCGGGACGCACGAGGAGGACGGCACCCCGCGGGCTGCCGTCCTCCTCGTGCGTGCTGCGCGTGCCGCCTAGACGTGGCTGCGGTGCGTGCGGGTCGGCACGGCGCGGTAGCCGTCGCGTGCGGTGACGACGACGGTGCCGGCGACGGCGGAGACGGAGAGGGCGGCGACGGCGATGAGGAAGACGGTCATGGTGGTGCTCCTGCGGGAAGGCGGATGGCGGCGCATTCCGCCGCACCTCCAGGAGACCACCGCGCATCGTTCAGGACAAGCTCATAGTCCTTGCCTGGCTGTGTAGCCTGGCTACATGGACATCCGACGCCTCGAGCTCCTCCGGGAGCTCGCCGACCGGGGCAGCGTCGGGGCCGTCGCACGCGCCGCGGGGCGCACGCCGTCCGCGGTCTCCCAGCAGCTCAAGGTGCTCGAGCGGGAGGCCGGGGTGCCGCTCACCGAGCGGTCCGGCCGCGGCATCGTGCTCACCGACGCGGGCCGCGCGCTCGCGCGCACGGCCACCGACATCGCCGTCGCGGTCGCGCGCGCCGAGGCGCTGTGGGAGGACTTCCGGCACCAGCCCGCGGGCGAGGTCACGCTGGCGATGTTCCCCACCGCCGGGCAGATGCTGCTTCCGGGCCTCCTCGACCGGGTCGCGACGATCGCCGACCTCACCGTGCGGGCCAGCGACCGCGACCCGGCCTCCCGCGCCTTCGCCGACCTCACGGCCGACTTCGACGTCGTCATCGCCCACTCGCTCGCGGGGGCGGGGACGTGGCGCGGGCTCGGCCTCGTGATCGTCCCGCTCATGGTGGAGCCGCTCGACGTCGCCATGCCGTCGGGTCACCGCCTCGCGGGTCGCGCGTCCGTGAGTCCCGCCGACCTCGGCGGCGAGCCGTGGATCGGCGTGCCGCAGGGGCTCCCCTTCGACCGGATCCTCCTCGACATCGAGCAGGCCCTCGGCGCCCCCGCCCGGGTCGTCCAACGCGTCAACGACACGCGCATCACCGAGTCCCTCGTCGCCTCGGGCCACGGGATCGCGCTGCTGCCCCGTTACACCGCGGGTCAGCACGACGGCGTGGTGGTGAAGCGGCTCACGGGGGTCGTGTCCCGGCGGCACGTGCACGTGCTGCTGCGGCCCGACCGCGCCGAGCGTCCCTCGGTGCGGGCCGTCGTGGACGCGCTCCGCGAGGAGGCGCGCACCGTGGACGCGCGCTTCAGCGCGAACGGCTGAGCGACACGGTGCGAGGGAACAGGGTGGGGTCCGCGCACCCGATCGCGTGGCCCGGGCCACCGGCATCCGGCGCCGTGCGGACGGCCGTCCCGCGTGAGCGTGGGACGACGTGCGTCAGGTGGCCTCGACGTCGAAGGGCGCGGGCTGGGCGGAGGCGGCGGCCGCCTCGCGTTCGAGTCGCTGACGACGGGCGATCGTGGTCTCGACCGGCACACGCGGCTTCGTGACGACGGGCTCGTCCTCGAACAGCGCCTCCTTGATGATGCGGCGCGGGTCGTACTGGCGGGGGTCGAGCTTCTTCCAGTCGACCTCGTCGAACTCCGGCCCGAGCTCGTCGCGCATGCGCTCGCGGGCTCCGGTGGCCATGCGGCGGGCCGCCTTCACCAGATCCGCGAGCTTCTGGGTGTACAGCGGCAGCCGCTCGGGGCCGAGCAGGAACACCGCGATGATGCCGATGAGCATCAACTTCTCGAACGTCAGGCCGAACATGGTCACAGGCTAGCCGGTCGACGCCCGATCTCCACCCGTCCGCAGGCTCCCGTCAGCCGGCGCGGCGCATCGGGGCGTCACCGGACACGCCCCCGTCGGGCGTCCGACCGCGGGGCCGATACCCTGGTGACCCGGAAGAGGGAGGTGCCGCGTGTCCGACCAGGAGACCGGGTGGAAGTTCGCCGAGGACGTCGTCGTGGAGGACGAGCACATCGCCCTGGCCCGCCAGCACTCCCGCGAGCTCGGCATCGAGGCCGTCTCCCCCGCCGTCGGCGCCCAGCTCTCGCTCCTCGCCGCCGCCACCCGTGCCACGAGCGTCATCGAGATCGGCACGGGCGCCGGGGTCTCCGGCCTCTGCATCTTCCGCGGGGCTCCGCGCGCCGTGCTCACGAGCATCGACGTGGAGTTCGACCACCAGCAGGCGGCTCGCGAGATCCTGGCCGACGCCGAGGTCCCGGCGAACCGCGTCCGCCTCATCACGGGTCGCGCGCTCGACGTGCTGCCCCGCATGAGCGACGCCAGCTACGACCTGGTGCTCGTGGACGCGGATCCCGCCCAGGTCATCGAGTACGTCGAGCACGGCCTCCGACTCGCCCGCCCGGGCGGCCTCGTCCTCGTGCCGCACGCGCTCTGGCGCGGGCGCGTGCAGAACCCGGCCGCGCGCGACGCGCAGACCGCGGCGTTCCGCACGCTCGTGCAGGAGACGGCCGGCTCCGGTGCCGTCGTCGCGTCGCTGTCGCCCTCGGGTGACGGCCTGCTGCAGATCGCCCGGACCGGGCGCTGAGCGCCGACGGTCGACACCGGGGTGCGGGAGGACGACAGGGCCGCGACGCGACGGCCCGCGAACTCGAGAGCACCGCGACGCGACGCGACAGCGCCCGCCCCGTCGTCGACGGGGCGGGCGCTGTCGCGTGATGTGCGTTCCGACTAGCTCGCGCTGGTGACCGCGGCGAGGGCGTCGTGAAGCTCCTTCGCTTCGGCGTCGTTGACGGAGACGACGAGTCGTCCGCCTCCCTCCAAGGGCACGCGCACGATGATGAGCCGGCCCTCCTTCACGGCCTCCATCGGTCCGTCGCCGGTCCTGGGCTTCATGGCTGCCATTCGGCTCCCCTTTCGTGGATGTGCGTCCATTATCCCGCATCGACACGGCCCTCGATGAACGCGCGGCGCCGTGCTACGGCCGCGACGCCCCCGTCCGGCGGTGGAGGGGGCGCCGCGGTCCACGTCTCGGGGTGCGGAGGACCCCGTCACGGCGGCGTCCAGTCCCCCGCGGTGGCACGCCACATGAGGTCGATCCAGAGCCACTGCCCGACGACCATCGCCGCCACGACGGAGACCCGCCAGGTCCGGGAGCGGGGCACGGCGAGCGCGCCGGCCAGCGGGATCATCGGCAGCAGCAGCCGGAAGACGCTCGACTGCGGGAAGAAGACGGCGAGGAGGTACAGGCCGTACGACGCGATCCAGATGCGCAGGTCGGGACCGAGCGCCCGCACGGAGGGGCGCGTCAGCATGAGGGCGAAGGCGGCGACCACGAGGAGCACGGCGATGGTGCCCAGGGGACCGCCGATCCAGAAGCCGCCCGCGTCGAACCACGCCTCGAACGGGACCAGGTGGCGGTACCCGACGTAGGACGCCCGCCAGGAGAGCTCCGTGTCCGTGTACGCGGAGACGGAGCCGGTGCGGATCGCGGCGATGACGGGCCACGCGGCACCCGCGACGAAGGCCGACATCCCGGCGAGGACGAGGCGCGCGCGCTCGGCGCGCGGGAACGGGTCGCGCCGCGCCGATCGGAGCCGCAGGACGCCGTGCAGCAGCAGCGCGAGCGCGAACGCCAGCCCGAGCGGCCGGGTGAACGCCATGACCACGACGACGGGCGCGAGGAGCGCGTAGCGCCGGTCGACGAGGAGGAGCAGGGCCGTGAGGAGGAGGAGCGTCTGCAGGCTCTCCGCGTACGCCACCTGGAACAGCGGCGAGACCGGCGCCACGCAGACGATGACGACCGCCGTCATGACGGACGACGGGGAGAGGAAGCGCGACAGCAGCCGGTGCAGCACCAGGACGGCGCCGGCGCCCGCCACGACCGACACGGCGACGGCCGCGGCGGCGAACGACGCCCCGGTCACGTGCTGCACGGCGCCCACGACCGCCGGGTACACGGGCATGAAGGCCCACGCGTTCGCCTGGACGTGCCCGGCGGCGTCCACGGGGAGGACCGACGGATAGCCGGACGTCAGGATGTCGCGGTACCAGCCCGCGTCCCAGAACGTCGCGAACCGCAGGTACGTCGGGGACGCGTCGGCCCATGGGCTCCGGATCTGGCCGCGGGCCGACAGCACCATGAGCAGCGTGGTGAGCGCCCGGCTGGCGACGTAGATCCCGAGGACCGCCGCCCACCACGGCAGGAACGGGGCCCGGCGCGCCTCGGGGAGGTCGTCGACCCGGGCGCGCCGCGCGGGCCGGGTCAGCGCGCCGTCAGCCACGCCCGGAGGCCGCGCTCGCACGACGTGATCTGCGCGACGTCGACGCGCTCGTCGTCCGCGTGGGCGAGGAGCGGGTCCCCGGGGCCGTAGTTGACGGCCGGCACGCCGAGGGCGCTGAAGCGGGCGACGTCGGTCCAGCCGTACTTGGGGCGCGCCTCGCCGCCGACCGCCGCGAGGAACGGCTGCGCGATGGCCGCGTCGAGGCCCGGGCGCGCCCCCTCGGCCAGGTCGACGACGGTGATCTCGAAGCCGGGGAAGAGGCCCGTCACGTGCGCGACGGCCTCGGCGCCCGAGCGGCTCGGGGCGAAGCGGTAGTTGACGTGCACCATCGCCTCGTCGGGGATGACGTTGCCGGCGATGCCGCCGGAGACCCCGACCGCGTTCAGCCCCTCCCGGTACACCAGCCCGTCGACCTCCACCTCGCGCGCCTCGTACGCGGCCAGCGTGGCGAGCACCGGTGCGATCCGGTGGATGGCGTTCTCGCCCACCCAGGAGCGGGCCGAGTGCGAGCGCTTGCCGAACGCGCGGACCTCCACGCGGAGGTTCCCGTTGCAGCCGCCCTCGATCTCGGAGCGCGTCGGCTCGCCGAGGATGGCGAAGTCGCCCTCCAGCAGCTCCGGACGCGTGCGGGCGAGCCGGCCGAGGCCGTTGAGGCTGTCGGAGACCTCCTCGTGGTCGTACCAGATCCACGTGATGTCGTAGGCGGGGTCGTCGAGCTCGGCCGCGAGCACCAGCTGCACGGCGACGCCGGCCTTCATGTCGACGGTGCCGCGCCCCCAGAGGTACTCGACGCCGTCCTCGTGCTCGGTGCGCGTGGGGAGGTTGCGGTTGAGCGGCACGGTGTCGATGTGCCCCGCGATGACGACGCGGCGGTCCCGGCCGAGGTGCGTGCGCGCGATGACGGCGTCGCCGTCCCGCTCGACGTCGAGGTGGGCGCATCCGGCGAGGGCGCGCTCGATGGCGTCCGCGAGCGGACCCTCGTCCCCGGAGACGGACTCCATGTCGCAGATGCGGCGCGTGACCTCCACGCTCCCCGCGGTCAGGTCGAGCTCGGGCACGGCAGGGGTCTCGGTCGGCATGCCGAACATCCTAGGTCGGGGGCGGTGGGCTCCACCGGGGAGCACCGGGACGGCGCGGCCCGATCGGTACGCTGGCCGCATGGCCTCCCCCGCTCCGTCCCCGTCCGCCGCGCCCGCCGCCGGGTCCGTCCCCGCCTCCGGATCCGCGTGGGGCTACGGCCTCGCCACCGTCGCCTCCGACGGCACCGTCCTCGACACCTGGTTCCCCGCGCCGGAGCTCGGCGCGCTCCCCGCGGGACGCGACCGCTGGATCGCGCCGGCCTGGGTCGAGGAGCTCGCGGTCGCCGATCCGCGTCGCGGCGTCACGGTCGACATCGTCACGGTCGAGATCGACCTCCAGACGCCCCCGGCGTCCACGCCCGACGCGTACCTCCGCCTCCACCTGCTCAGCCACCTCCTCGTCAGGCCCAACGGGCTGTCGCTGGAGGGGATCTTCGGCCACCTGCCCATCGTCGTCTGGACGAACGCCGGCCCGGTGCACCCCGACGACTTCGACCGGCTCCGGCCGTCCCTCCAGCGGGCGGGAATCGCCGCGCACGGCGTGGACAAGTTCCCGCGGCTGCTCGACTACGTCACGCCGGACCGCGTCCGCATCGCCGACGCCTCCCGCGTGCGCCTGGGCGCGCACCTCGCACCGGGCACCACCGTCATGCACGAGGGCTTCGTCAACTTCAACGCCGGCACGCTCGGGTCCTCGATGGTCGAGGGGCGGATCTCGCAGGGCGTCGTCGTCGGCGACGGCTCGGACGTCGGCGGCGGCGCGTCCATCATGGGCACGCTCTCGGGCGGCGGCACGGACCGGGTGACGATCGGCGAGCGGGCGCTCCTCGGGGCGAACTCGGGCGTGGGCATCTCCATAGGCGACGACAGCGTCGTCGAGGCCGGCCTCTACGTGACGGCCGGCACCAAGGTCCTGCTCGTCGGCGCCGCGCCCGGCGCCGACGGCCGCGCGCCCCAGGTGAAGGCCGTGGAGCTCTCCGGCCGGCCGGGGCTCCTGTTCCGCCGCAACTCCCTCACGGGGGCGGTCGAGGCGGTCCCGCGGCGCGGCGGCGGGTCGATCCTCAACGAGGCGCTGCACGCGTAGCGGCCGTCCGCCCCGCGCAGCACCCGGACCCGGGCGTCAGCGGCCCCGGACCCGCCGGCGCGGGGCGGGGGCGTCCGCGGGCGGGTCGATCCGCAGGACGTCGACCACGACCGCGGTCACGTTGTCGCGTCCGCCGTTCTCGAGCGCGTGCACGACGAGGGCCCGCACCGCCGTGGCCGCGTCGTCCGCGCGCAGCAGGTGCCCCCGGATCTCCGCGTCCGACAGCTCCTTGGTGAGCCCGTCCGAGCACACGAGCAGGCGGAGCCTCGCGGTGACCGGCAGCAGCCAGTAGTCCGCCTCGGCCGCGTCGCCGACGCCGACCGCGCGGGTGATGATGTTGCCGTCCGGGTGCCGGTCGGCCTGGGCGCGGGTGAGGCGGCCGGCGTCCACCATCTCCTGCACGACGGAGTGGTCGACGGTGACCTGCTCGAGCACGTCGCCGCGCAGCTGGTACACGCGGGAGTCCCCGACGTTGAAGACGGCCCAGTACGGGCGATCCGAGACCAGCGTGAGGCAGGCGCCCGTGACGGTCGTCCCGGCGTGCAGCTCCAGGTCGCCGGTCTCCTCGCGGATGTCCTCCACGGCGCGTTCGAGCGCGGGCTCCAGCCCCTCGGGATCCGCGAAGCCGGACTCGGCGCGCCCCTGCTCCTCGGCGAGGCGGCGGATGACCGCGTCGCTCGCCACGTCGCCGGCCGCGTGCCCGCCCATGCCGTCGGCGACGGCGAAGTAGGGCACGGCGGCGAGCAGGCTGTCCTCGTTGTGGTCGCGGCGGAGCCCGCGGTCGGTCGCCGACGCCCAGCCGAGCACGAGGATGCGGCCGTCCGGCAGGGCGAGGGAGGTCTCCGCGACGTCCGCTCCGATGGCGGTCATCGGGCGGACAGGATCTCGAGGACGACGCCGTCGCCCAGGTCGATGCGCGTGCCGGGGACGACCACGAGGGACTCCCCGGGGCGCAGCGCCAGCCGCTCGGCTCCCGGTGCCAGCACGGCGGTCCCGTTGGTGGAGTCGAGGTCGGTCACGACGACCACGCCCGAGTCCTGCCGCAGCGCGAGGTGCGTGCCCGAGATCTCGCCGAGCGGCGAGGGCACGGCCACGAGGCGCGGCTCCGCGCCGCGCACGACGCGCGGCGGACGCGGGCGTCGGCCCACGATGACGGGCGCGTCCAGCGGGATCCTCTCGCCGCCCGGCTCGCCGTCGCCGGCCTCCTGCGGGCGGCCCTCGCGCACGACGCGGAACGCGTGCACGGTGTGCGTCGTGTCGTCCTCGCCGTCGTCCGGGAGGGTGCGGATCGCGACGGTCGGGATGCCGGCGGAGCGGCCACGGGCGGCCGCGTCGGGGCGGCCCTCGGCGGGGATGGCGGCGGGCACCGGGGCACCGGCCGGGGCGGAGGCCGGGTCCGCGGGCGGGGCATCGGTGTCCGGGGCGGCGGGATCCGGGGCGTCGAGGACCGTGGCACCCAGCGCCCTGTCCGTGGCGTCCGATGCGCCGGCGGTCGCGTGCGCCCGGTGCATCCGGCGCCTCGAGGCGCCAGGCCACGGCGTCCGCGGCGACGGCACCCGCGACGAGCGGGAGCCCGTCCTGCGCATCCGCCGCAGCCCGGTCCGCGGAGGCGCCGGCGCGGTAGGCGCGGACGCGGTCGAGGGTGGCCAGGTAGAACGGCTGCGCCTGGCGAGCATCTACGCGGCGCGGCTCCGCCGGGAGGCCGTCGGCGTCGTCGGCCTCCACGTCGACGACGGCGTCACCGCGGAGGACCACCTGCAGGCGCACCCTGGCGTCGCCGCCGCGCTCGTGCACGAGCACGGCGAAGGAGGGCACCTCGTCCGGCCCCCGGAGCGGGAGCGCCGCGACGATCGACTCGGCCGCCGCGGACGGGCCGGCGAGGATCCGCCAGACGTCCTCCACGACCCGCGGGGCGGCCCCGGCCGGCAGCACGACGACGGCGTGCGGGGTGACGACCGCGAGGCCCGGGGAGCCCGCGCGGGAGGGAGCGGATCGGTGGGAGCCCTCGCTCACGTCATCGGCTCCATCGAGGATCGGCGCCCGGTCGGGCGGTGGGCGCCGGGCCTCGGGCGGCCGGACGCGCTGATCACGATGCTACCGCGCGCGCGTGCCCCAGCCGAGGGGTGCGCGGCCGCCGGATCGCTCGGCTCGAGAGGCGGCTCGGAGGGCCATCTGCGCAGCTCCCGGCGCGCGTCGCCGCGGATCCGGTTGCCCGGCCCCCTCCGGACTGCCATGCTCGGACGATGAGCACGCCGCAGCGCCCCTCCGCCCGGGGGCTCCCCGTGGACGCCATCTCCCGCTCCATCGTCGATCAGCTCCGCGAGGACGGCCGCCGATCGTACGCGGAGATCGGCAAGGCGGTCGGGCTGAGCGAGGCCGCCGTCCGCCAGCGCGTGCAGAAGCTGACCGACGCCGGCGTGATCCGCATCGTCGCCCTCACCGACCCGCAGCAGCTCGGCCTCACCCGTCAGGCCATGATCGGCGTCACCGTGAGCGGTGACGTGCGCATCGTGGCCGATGCCCTCGCCGCGATCCCCGCGGTCGACTACGTCGTCATGACGGCCGGAACCTTCGACCTCCTGGCCGAGGTGGTGTGCGAGGACGACGAGGAGCTCGTGGAGCTGCTCAACGCGCGCATCCGGGGCCTGGAGGGCGTGGTGAGCACGGAGACGTTCGTGTACCTCAAGGTCCACACGCAGGACGGCCACGGGCGGTCCCGGTGACCCCAGCACCGCGCTGGGGCTCCTCCCGCGGCCCGTCGCACGCGCGCACTCCCCCGACCTGCCTGCGCCTCCCGTGATCCACGCCCCGCGTCGTACCGTCGCCGCATGATCCCCTCCTCCCCTGCCACGCTCCCCGCCCCGCGAGCGGAGCGCACGACGTCCCGGTCGCTCGCGTCCGGGACCGCCGACGCCCACCGGGGCACCGAGCTGCCCCCGACGACCGCCGTCCACGAGCTGCCGCCCGGCACCGCGCTCCTGCGGATGCCCTCGCCCGTGGGCCGGCTCGAGATCGTCGGCGAGGGGGACCGCGTCGCGTCGCTCTCCATCGCGACGGCCGACCGCCTGCCGCTCGACCACCTCGACGACCAGCCGAGCGCCGTGCTGGAGGAGACGGCCCGCCAGCTGCAGGAGTACTTCGCCGGGCGGCGCCAGGTGCTCGACGTGCCCCTGGCGCTCCGTGGCACCCCCTTCCAGGTCGCCGTCTGGCGGGCCCTCGCGCGCATCCCCCACGGCGGCGTCACCACCTACGGCGCCCTGGCCGAGGCGGCGGGTCGACCCGGTGGAGCTCGCGCGGTGGGCGGCGCCGTGGGCGCCAACCGGCTGTGCCTCCTCATCCCCTGCCACCGCGTGCTCGGGGCCGACGGCCGCGTCACGGGCTTCAGCGCCGGCGACGGGGTGGAGACGAAGGTCCGGCTGCTGGCGCTCGAGGGATCGGTGCTCGCCTCGTGACGGCCTCCCTCGTCACCGGGGACGACGGCCTCGCCCGATGCGCCTGGTCGGCCGCCGACCCGGAGTACCGCAGGTACCACGACGAGGAGTGGGGTCGCCCGCTCCACGGCGACCGGCCGCTCTTCGAGAAGCTGTGCCTGGAGGGCTTCCAGGCGGGGCTGTCGTGGATCACGATCCTCCGCAAGCGGCCCCGGTTCCGCGAGGTCTTCCACGGGTTCGACGTCGACGCGGTCGCGGCCATGGAGGAGGACGACGTGGAGCGCCTCATGAGCGACGCGGGGATCATCCGCAACCGCGCCAAGATCGAGGCGGCGCGCGGGAACGCACGCGCCGTGCGCGCCCTCGTGGACGCGCGCGGCGACGGAGCGCTCGACCGCATGGTGTGGGCGCACGCGGAGGATCCCGCCACCCGGCCGCGACCGGCGGCCGCGGCGGACATCCCGGCCGTCACCCCCGGGTCGACGGCCCTCAGCCGGGAGCTCAAGCAGGTCGGCCTCCGCTTCGTCGGCCCTACGACGGTCTACGCGCTCATGCAGTCCTCCGGACTGGTCGACGACCACGTCGTCGGCTGCCACCGCGCCGGCTGACCGCGAGGTCCGCGAGGCCGGCGGCGCCCATCGGCCGGAGGCCCAGGTCGGCGCACCTCCGGTCCGCGCGGCTCCGGTCAGTGCGAAGCGGCCACCAGCACGAGCTCGCCGTCGGCTCCGCGGGACAGCTCGATGCCGCTGGCCGCCGCCCAGTCCAGGAGGTCCGCGACGGACGCGAGGTCCCGCCCGCCGAGGATGAGCGCCCGCACGAGCTCGCCCTTCGCCTTCTTGTTGAAGTGGTTGAGGGCGCGCACCGTGCCGTCCGCCCCGCGCGCGACGACGCGCACCACGGCCGAGTCCTCGTGCCCCGGTCGCGGACCGAGGGCCGCGTAGCCGTCGGAGCGGAGGTCGAGCACGAGACCCGGGACGTCCTCGAGGACCCGGCGCACCGACGCGGCCCAGTGGGCCTTCATGCGGACGCCCAACAGGCGGCTGTCGTGCGAGAGCCGGTACGCCGGTATCGGGTCCGTCGCCCGCACGGGGCCGAGGAGGGCCGAGTGCACGGCCACGTGCCGCCCCGCGAACTCCAGCTGCGCCGGATCCAACGCGTCGGCGCGGATGGGGTCGTAGAGCACCCCCGTGTAGCGCAGCAGGGCCGGCATGGTGGGCGACGACTCCACGACCCGGTCGCGCTCCACCTCCGCCGCCTGACGCGGCCCGAGCTTCAGGACCCGCGTCGCGGCGTCCGCGTCCTGGGCGAGCTCCGCGACCGCGCGCACGACGGTGCGCCGCTCCGCGGTCAGCTCGGGGAAGGCGAGCCGGTCGAGGTCGAGCCGCGTGCCGGCCTCGCCGCCGTCGCGCTTCGTCTCGGACGGGGGCAGCAGGACGAGCACGGGACCTCCGGGGACGGATGGACGACGGGGCCGCGGAGGGCCCCTGGACGGGGTCAGCAGGCGCCGGTTCGAGCGCGGAGGCGGGACCGCGCGCGGGACGCCCGCCATCGGGGCACCGCCGGAGACGCACAGCGCGCACGCCGGACGCACGACGGCGGACGGCCCCCGAGGGGACCGCCCGCCGTCGGACGGAGGTGGCGCTACGCGACCAGGGCGGCCTGGCGCGCGACCACGGTCACGTTGTCGTTCTCGACCGAGAGGAAGCCCTCGTCGGCGTCGGCCGTGATCACGGCACCGCCGTCCTGCGTGATGCGGACGTTGCCGGTCGCGAGGATCGCCAGGAGCGGCTCGTGACCGGCGAGGATGCCGATCTCGCCCTCGCTCGTGCGCGCGACGACCATGGAGGCCTGGCCGGACCAGACCTGCTGGTCGGCCGAGACCACGGTGACCGTGAGATCAGCGCGGGCCATGTCAGCCGTTCTCCTTCTGGATCTCGGACCAGCGGCGGTCGACGTCGTCGAGGTCGCCCACGTTGAAGAACGCCTGCTCGGCGACGTGGTCGTACTCGCCGTCGGCGATCTTCGAGAAGGACTCGATGGTGTTCTTCAGCGGCACCGTGGAGCCCTCGACGCCCGTGAACTTCTTCGCCATGTACGTGTTCTGCGAGAGGAACTGCTGGATGCGGCGGGCACGGCTGACCGTGACCTTGTCCTCCTCGGAGAGCTCGTCGACGCCGAGGATCGCGATGATCTCCTGGAGCTCCTTGTTCTTCTGCAGGATCGCCTTGACGCGGGTGGCCGTGTCGTAGTGCGCCTGGCCCAGGTACCGCGGGTCGAGGATGCGGCTGGTGGACGTCAGCGGGTCGACGGCCGGGTAGAGACCGCGCGACGCGATCTCGCGGCTGAGCTCCGTGGTCGCGTCGAGGTGCGCGAACGTGGTGGCCGGCGCCGGGTCGGTGTAGTCGTCCGCGGGGACGTAGATGGCCTGCAGCGAGGTGATGCTGTGGCCGCGGGTCGACGTGATGCGCTCCTGGAGCACGCCCATCTCGTCCGCGAGGTTCGGCTGGTAGCCCACCGCGGACGGCATGCGGCCGAGCAACGTGGAGACCTCGGAGCCGGCCTGCGTGAAGCGGAAGATGTTGTCGATGAAGAGCAGCACGTCCTGGTTCTGCACGTCGCGGAAGTACTCCGCCATCGTGAGCGCGGACAGGGCCACTCGCAGGCGCGTTCCCGGCGGCTCGTCCATCTGGCCGAAGACCAACGCGGTCTTGTCGAAGACGCCGGCCTCCTCCATCTCCATGATGAGGTCGTTGCCCTCACGGGTGCGCTCGCCGACGCCCGCGAACACGGACACGCCGCCGTGGTCCTGCGCGACGCGCTGGATCATCTCCTGGATGAGGACGGTCTTGCCGACGCCCGCTCCGCCGAACAGGCCGATCTTGCCGCCCTGCACGTACGGGGTGAGGAGGTCGATGACCTTGATGCCGGTCTCGAACAACTGGGTCTTCGACTCCAGCTGGTCGAACATCGGGGGCTTGCGGTGGATGGGCCAGCGCTCGGTGATCTCGATCTTCTCACCGCCGACGTTGTTGAGCACGTCGCCGGTGACGTTGAAGACCTTGCCTTTGGTGATGTCGCCGACGGGGACCGAGATGGCCTCGCCGGTGTCGCGCACCTCCTGGCCGCGGACGAGGCCGTCCGTGGGCTTGAGGGCGATGGCGCGCACCAGGTCGTCGCCGAGGTGCTGGGCGACCTCGAGCGTGATCTCCGTGGAGTCCTCGCCGATGGTGATGGTGGTCTTCAGGGCGTTGTAGACCGGGGGGATCGAGTCGTGCGGGAACTCGATGTCCACGACCGGGCCGGTGACGCGTGCGATGCGTCCGACGCCGGCCACCCTGTCGGTGTCGACCGGCGCAGTGGCGGTGTCAGTCATTGGTGTCTCTCTTCTTCATTCGTGGAGCGTGAGGTGTTACTTGCTGGAGGCGAGCGCGTCCGCGCCGCCGACGATCTCGGAGATCTGCTGGGTGATCTCCGTCTGGCGCGCGTTGTTGCGCAGCCGCGTGTAGGTGGTCACGAGCTTGTCGGCGTTGTCGCTCGCCGACTTCATGGCCTTCTGGCGCGCGGCATGCTCGGAGGCGGCCGACTGCAGCATGGCGTTGAAGATGCGGCTCTCGATGTAGACGGGCAGCAGCGCGTCGAGCACGTCGCCCACCTCGGGCTCGAACTCGTAGAGCGGCAGGACGGCACCCTGGTCGGGCGCCTCCACCCCCTCGACGACCTCGAGCGGCAGCAGCCGGACGACCTCGGGCTTCTGCGTGGCGATCGACACGAAGCGGTTGAAGACGATGTGGATCTCGTCCACGCCGCCCTCGGACGCCGGTGCCACGAACTTCTCCACGAGCGCGTCGCCGATGGACTTGGCCGTCTCGAACTCCGGCTTCTCGGTGCTGCCGGTCCAGATGCGCTCCGAGGAGCGCTTGCGGAACTTGAAGTACCCGACGGCCTTGCGCCCGACGAGGTAGTACACGATCTCCTTGCCCTGCGAGCGGAGGAGCTCGGCGAGCTGCTCCGACTCCTTCAGGACGCTGGAGCTGAACGCGCCGGCGAGGCCGCGGTCGGAGGCGAAGACGACGATCGCCGCCCGCTCCACCTTCTCGGGCTCGGTCGTGAGGATGTGGTCGACGTTGGAGAACGTCGCCACCGCCGAGACCGCGCGCGTGACGGCGCGCGAGTACGGCGCGGACGCCGCCATCCGCTGCTGCGCCTTCTGGATGCGCGACGCGGAGATCAGCTCCATCGCGCGGGTGATCTTCTTCGTCGTCTGCGCGGACTTGATCTTCTGCGTGTAGACCCGGAGTTGCGCTCCCATGAGTCTCCCTATCGGTCTCGGTCGGTGGCGGATCGGTGAGGCGAGCGCGTCAGCGCTTGCCCTTGACGATCTGCTCCTGGTTGACGTCCTCGGCCTTGGCGGGCTCGAACCTCTCGGATCCCACGGAGGCGAGCGGGTTGCCCTCGCCCGTCTGGAACTCGAGCTTGAACTGGTCCACGGCCTTGTCGAGGGCGTCGGTGATGTCGTCGGTGAGGACGTTCTTCTCCTTCAGCTGCGACAGGACCTCCGTGTTGCGGTGGAGGTGGTCGAGCAGCTCCCGCTCGAAGCGGAGGATGTCCTCGACGGGGACCTCGTCGAGCTTGCCCTTCGTGCCCGCCCAGATCGAGACGACCTGCTCCTCGATGGGGAACGGCGAGTACTGGGGCTGCTTGAGCAGCTCGGTGAGGCGTGCGCCGCGGGCGAGCTGGCGACGGCTGGCCGCGTCGAGGTCGGACGCGAAGATCGCGAACGCCTCGAGGGAGCGGTACTGCGCGAGCTCGAGCTTCAGCGTGCCGGAGACCTTCTTGATGCTCTTCACCTGGGCGTCGCCGCCGACGCGGGACACCGAGATGCCGACGTCCACCGCGGGACGCTGGTTCGCGTTGAACAGGTCCGACTGGAGGAAGATCTGGCCGTCGGTGATCGAGATCACGTTGGTCGGGATGTACGCCGAGACGTCGTTGGCCTTCGTCTCGATGATGGGCAGGCCCGTCATGGAACCGGCACCCAGCTCGTCCGAGAGCTTGGCGCAGCGCTCGAGCAGGCGGGAGTGCAGGTAGAAGACGTCGCCGGGGTACGCCTCGCGTCCCGGCGGACGGCGCAGGAGGAGCGAGACGGCGCGGTAGGCCTCGGCCTGCTTGGACAGGTCGTCGAAGATGATGAGGACGTGCTTGCCGCCGTACATCCAGTGCTGGCCGATGGCCGAGCCGGTGTAGGGCGCCAGGTACTTGAAGCCGGCGGGGTCGGACGCGGGGGACGCGACGATGGTCGTGTACTCCATGGCGCCGGCCTCCTCGAGGGCGCCGCGCACCGAGGCGATGGTGGAGCCCTTCTGGCCGATGGCGACGTAGATGCAGCGGACCTGCTTGTTCGTGTCGCCGGACTCCCAGTTGGCCTTCTGGTTGATGATCGTGTCGATCGCGATGGCCGTCTTGCCGGTCTGGCGGTCGCCGATGATGAGCTGGCGCTGGCCGCGGCCGATCGGGATCATGGCGTCGATGGCCTTGATGCCGGTCTGCATGGGCTCGTGCACGCTCTTGCGCT
This sequence comes from Clavibacter sp. AC415, assembly GCF_979252985.1. NCBI lineage: Bacteria > Bacillati > Actinomycetota > Actinomycetes > Micrococcales > Microbacteriaceae > Clavibacter > Clavibacter sp. AC415. The sequence goes on from NZ_CEEDAR010000012.1 coordinate 88,114, forward strand.
GCATGACGCCGGGCGCCTGGAGCTCCAGCGCGCGACGGCCCTCGGAGGCGATCTCGCCCTGGCCGTCGATGGGGTTGCCCAGCGGGTCCACGACGCGGCCCAGGTAGCCGTCGCCGACGGGGACGGAGAGCACCTCGCCGGTGCGGCGCACCTCCATGCCCTCCTCGATGCCGGCGAACTCGCCGAGCACGATGACGCCGATCTCGCTCTCCTCCAGGTTCTGGGCGAGGCCCAGGGTCCCGTCGGCGAACGTGATGAGCTCGTTGGCCATGACGCCGGGCAGGCCCTGCACGTGGGCGATTCCGTCGCCCGCGTCGAGCACGTAGCCGACCTCGGTGGTCGAGGCCTTGCCGGGCTCGTAGGACTGCACGAAGTCCTTGAGCGCGTCCCGGATCTCGTCGGGGCTGATCGAAAGTTCTGCCATCTTCTTTCCCTTTGCATTCACGAGGGCCGACGGCCCCCGAGGTGACGCCCGCCGGTCAGGCGAACTGGAGTCTCAAATCGTTGATCCTGGTGGCGACGCTGCCGTCGATGACGTCGTCGCCGATCTGGACGCGGAGGCCGCCGACGAGGTCGCGGTCCACGACCTGGTTCAGCTCGACCCGCCGGGAGTACCGGCGGCTCAGTGCCTGCGCGAGCCGCTCCGACTGCTCGGGCGACAGGGGCGAGGCGACGCGGACCGTGGCGATGGTGAAGCCCGCCTGGTCGGCCACGAGGGTGGCGGCGGAGCGCACGAGCTCCCCCATGCGGCGGCCGCGGGGCTGCTGCACGAGCTGCTCGACGATGACGATGGCCTGCTCCGACGCCCGGCCGTCGAGGAGACGGTGGACGAGCGTGGACTTGGCCACGGGGTCGCCCAGCTTGTCGCCCAGGGCGAGCTCCAGGGCGTCGTCCGTGGAGACCGCGCGGCCGAACGTGAACAGCTCCGCCTCGATGGGCGTGCCCTCCGGCGCCGAGATGGCCGCGGCACGGATGCCGAGCTCCTCGATGCCCGCGAGCAGCTCCTCGTGCGAGGACCAGCGGCCGTCGACGACCGCGCGGAGGACGCGGAGCGCCGGCTCCTGCACGGTGGCACCGAAGACCCGGTCGACGATGCTGTGCTTGACCTCCGGCGCGATGCCGGTGTCCGCCAGCGCGGAGAGCAGGTGCGTGGATCCGCCGATGGCGCGGCCAGCCCCGAGGAGCTGACCGGCCGTCGACAGGTCGACGCCCCCGAGCTCCGCGAGGACGCGGCGGGCCGAGTCCAGCGATGCGGCGCGATGCACTGCCCATCAGCTGGCGGATCCCGTCCTGCCGGCGGTCTCGCTGGCCTCCAGGTCGGCGAGGAACCGGTCGACGAGCGCGGTGGAGCGCTGGTCGTCCGTGAGGCTCTGGCCGATGACGCCCTGACGCGAGGTCGATCGCGAGCGACCCGACCTCGGACCGGAGCGAGACGACCGCCTGCTGGCGCTCGGCCTCGATCTGCTGCTGCGCGCTGGCGGTGATCCGGGCGGCGTCGGCCTGGGCCTGCTCCTTGATCTCCGCGGCGATCGCCGTCGCGTCGACCCGGGCCTGGTCGCGGATGCGACCGGCCTCGGCGCGTGCCTCGGCGAGCTGGGCGGTCAGCTCGGCCTTGGCGGCGTCCGCCTCGGCCTGCGCGCGCTCGGCCTTCTCGATGCCGCCGGCGATGGCCTCGGTGCGGCCGTCGAGCATGGCGTAGACGCGCGGCAGCGCGTACTTCCAGATGACGAGCAGGAGGACGACGAACACGACCGCCGACCACACGATGTCGTAGACCGCGGGAAGGAGGATGCTCGGCGCTTCTTCACCTGCCGCCATCACGTTGTGGGGCGTGAGCATGTGCGTGTCCCCTAGTTGGTGAAGATGAAGTAGGTCGCGAGGCCGATGAGCGCGAGCGCCTCGGAGAACGCGATGCCGAGGAACATCGTGGTGCGGAGGCTGCCGGCCATCTCGGGCTGGCGGGCCATGGCCTCGACGGTCTTGCCCGCGACGATGCCGACGCCGATGCCGGGGCCGATCGCTGCGAGGCCGTAGCCGACGGTCGCGATGTTGCCGTTGATCTCGGCGAGAATGATGGGGTCCACTGGGGTTTCCTTCCGGTTGGGTGATCTCGTGGGTGGACGAGATCGCTTAGTGCTCCTCCGCCACGGCCATCTGGATGTAGACGGCGGTGAGGAGGGCGAAGATGTAGGCCTGCAGGACGGCGACGAGCAGCTCGAAGAGCGTGAACGCGAATCCGAGGACGAGGGTGCCGGCGCCCAGGATCTTGAGCGCGCCCTGTGCCTCGAACAGGAAGAACCACGTCGCGGAGAAGCAGAGCACCAGCAGGAGGTGCCCCACGAGCATGTTCATCAGGAGTCGGAGCGTGAGCGCGACCGGTCGGATGATGAACGTCGAGAGGAACTCGATGGGCGTGAGGAGGAGGTAGACCGCCTTCGGCGCACCGGCGGGGAACAGCGTGTTCTTGAAGAACATCACGCCCCGGTCCTTGATGCCGGCGTAGATGAAGGTGACGTACGCGACGACCGCGAGCAGCATCGGGAGGCCGATGACCGCGGTGCCCGCGATGTTCAGGAACGGGATGACGCCCGTCAGGTTCATGCCGAGGACCAGGAAGAAGATGGTCATGAGGATCGGCAGGAAGCGCCGGCCGTCCTTCTTGCCGAGGATGTCCTCCGCGATGTTGACGCGGACGAAGTCCACGCCCATCTCCATGAGGTTCTGCCCGCGGCCGGGGACGAGCGACAGCTTCCGCGTGCCGACGACGAACAGGACCACGAGGACCACCATCACCAGGAGCCTGATGAGCATGATGCGGTTGAGGTCGAAGCCCGTGCCCTCGAAGAAGGCGATCGGCGGGAAGAACTCCGACAGCGTGGGAGCGTGGAACCCCTCACCCGAGTCTTCAGCGGCGAGGGTGATGATGCTGGGTGCAGCGGTGGCTAACAGCGCTATCTCCTGTTTCGGGGCGTGGAGCGCGAGCTCTCGCGGCGACGAACGGATGGGGTGAGAAGACGCCGGCGTGAGGTGGTTCTGGGCACGGCCCGACGGGAATCGTCACGAGAGAGACTATCAACAATGAGGGTGCCCTGACTAATCGCGTCCGCGGCGCGGAGCGGTCGGGCGGGGCGCCTAGCGCCCGGGCAGGTGGGCGTCGCTGACGTACCCCACGCGCGCCTTGGTGATGACGATCATGTCCACCACCAGCGCGCCCACGACGCCCACGATGACGGTCACGAAGAGCACCACCAGGTTGATCCAGGGCTGCTCCTTGAGCGCGAGCGTGATGGCCAGGAACACGACGAACTTCAGCAGCCACGCGCCGAGCACGACGGAGAAGAACAGCGTCGGGTAGATCGGCGAGGACTGGAACCGGTTCGCGAACAGGATGCTGCCCGCCGTCAGGCCGAGGAACACGAGCGCCATGGCGCTGCCGATGACGGCGCTGAGGAGCCCGCGGCCGCCGTCGACCGCGAAGCCGACGATGCCGCCCACCACCGCGATGGCGAGGGCGAGCACGGCGCCGGCCACGAGGATGCGGGAGAAGACGTCCTTCTTGGCGGCGGGGCGCTCCGCGGGCACGGGGGCGGGGGCGCTGTCGGTCATGGTGTCTCCTTGCTGTCGCCCGGGTGCGGGCCGTCGGTGGGTTCGGGTCGCGATGGCCCCGGTGGCGAGGCCGGCGTGCTCGCGCTCGACCGTCGCGAGCTCCGCCTCGCTGAGGCGCGCGAGGGGGCGGTCGGGGGCGGCCTCGTCGAGGGGGTCGAACGCGGCGGCGTCGTCGGAGTCCGCGTCGGCGGGGACCAGCTGCGCCGCGGCCTCGAGGCGCTTGCGCCGGCTGAGCGGCGCGAGCGTCACGACGGCGCAGGCGACCATGCCGACGGCGATGAAGCCGACGCCCCACGCGTACGGCTGCACGACGAACACTGCAGGAGGCACCCGGCCGAGACGACGCCCGTCCACGCGTAGAAGATGAGCGTCGCGTGCAGGCGCGAGTGGCCCATGTCGAGCAGACGGTGGTGGAGGTGCTTGCGGTCGGCGCTGAACGGCGACTTGCCCGCCTTGAGGCGCCGGAACACCGCGAGGGCGAAGTCGAGCAGCGGCACGATGAGGATCGCGAACGGCAGGAGGATCGGGAGGAACGCCGGGAGGAGCTGGGAGCGGCCGAACGTCTCCGGGTTGGGGTCGATCTCTCCCGTGACGGCGATGGCGCTCGTGGCCATGAGGAGCCCGACCAGCAGCGCTCCGGCGTCGCCCATGAACAGCTTGGCGGGGTGCCAGTTGAAGGGGAGGAACCCGAGGCAGGCGCCGATGAGGATGGCGCTGATGAGCGACGCGAGGTTGAAGCGCTCCGTCTGGCCGGTCGCGGTGTCCGAGAGCAGGAAGCTGTAGAGGAAGAAGGCGCCGTTGGCGATGATCGCGACGCCGGCGACGAGGCCGTCGAGCCCGTCGATGAAGTTGACGGCGTTCATGACGAGCACGATCGCGAAGATCGTCAGCATGATCGACATCTGCGAGGAGCCGACGGTGAGGCCGCCGATGGGCAGCGAGGAGATCGCGACGCCCTGCCAGGCGAGGAGGCCCGCGGCGAGGATCTGCCCGGCCAGCTTGATCATCCAGTCGAGGTCGTAGACGTCGTCGAGGACGCCGATGACGACGATCATGAGCGCGGCCCCGAGGATCGCGATGACGGGGCCGGGCCGGTCGAAGACCAGCCCGGAACCAGGAGACCTGCGACGCGACGGCGAACGCCACCAGGATGCCGGCGAACATGGCCACGCCCCCCAGGCGCGGCGTCGGCCGGGTGTGCACGTCGCGCGCGCGGATGGCGGGATACAGCTTGTAGCGGTAGCCGAGCTTCATGACGACCATCGACAGGACGAGCGTGATGACCGCCGAGACGACCGCCATGGCCGCGTAGTAGGTCACCGGGGGTGCGCGGGCGGATCCGCGGGGGGCTCGGCGGAGGCCTGAGGCTCCTCGGATGCCGGCTGCGCGTCGGACGCCCGCTGCGCGTCGGGCTCGACGAACGCCGGGTAGGTCGGGCCCGCCTGCGGGTCCGCGGGGGCGGCCGGCTCGGGGACGCGGTCGCCGCGCTCGGCGCCGCTCGCCGTGCCGCGCGGCGTCGCGGGCTCGTCCGGCACGAGGGCGGGCTCGGAGTCGGACGTCTCGTCGGCGGCCTCGGGGCCCGACGCGTCGTCGGCAGACTCGGACGGCGCCTGCACGACGGGCTCGAGCTCGTCGCCGATGAGGTGCTGGATCTGCGCGCGCGTGACGGCGCCCTCCCGGACGATGCGGACGCGGCCGCCGGCCGCGGTGACGCGCGACGCGTCGACGATGGTGGAGGCCGCTCCCCCGGCGGCGCCGCCGTCGAGGAAGATCTCCACGCTCTCGCCGAGCTGGGCGACCGCGTCCTCGGCGCTGGCGGCGGCGGGCTCGCCCGTTCGGTTCGCGGACGACACCGCGAGCGGGCCGGTCTCCGCGAGGAGCTCCAGCGCGTACGAGTTGGCGGGCATGCGGAGCGCCACGGTACCGCGCGTCTCGCCGAGGTCCCAGACGAGGGACGGCTGCGCCACGAGGATCACCGTGAGGCCGCCCGGCCAGAACTCGTCGACCAGGCGGCGGACGACGTCGGGGACGAAGTCGGCCAGGGCGTCGAGCGTGGACTGCCCGGGGATGAGGACGGGCGGCGGGGCGTCGCGTCCGCGGCCCTTCGCGTCGAGGAGCCGCTGCACCGCCTGGGGGTTGAACGCGTCGGCGGCGATCCCGTACACGGTGTCCGTGGGGATGACGACGACCTCGCCGCGGCCCACCGCCTGTCGGGCGAGTCTCATGCCGGTGAGGAGGTCGGTGTCGACTGAGCAGTCGTAGATGCGCGCCATGTCGTCGCTCATCGTAGCCGAGCCGGTCGCCCGGGCCCTGAGCGGGGCGTCCGCGCCGCGCCGCCGCCCGCATACTGGGCGCGTGACCTCCGCGCCCTCCTCCCCCGATGCCCGCGGGCTCCTGTTCGTGTTCGACATGGACGACGTGCTGTACGACCACGACTGGCGGGGGCCGGCCGACCGCATCACCCAGGCGACGGGTCACGACCTCGCCGAGCTCCGCCGGCGCTGGTACAACGACGACGGCGAATGGGCCGCGGAGGCGGGTCGCTTCGACGCCGACGCGTACCTCGACGCCTTCTGCCGCGCCGTGGGCGTCGAGATGGACGAGGACGAGTGGGTCCGCCGCCGACGCGCGTCGATGGTGGTGCGTCCGTCGGCGCTCGAGGCCGTGGCGCGGGCCCGGGAGGCCGGGCGCGTCACCCTCCTCACCAACAACAACGCCCTCGCGGCGCGTCATCTGCCCACGCTGGCTCCCGAGCTGGTGCCGCTGTTCGGGCTCGAGCACCTGCGGACGTCGAGCGGATACGGCGCACGGAAGCCCGATCCCGCCGTCTTCCGCGGGGTGCTCGCCGCAGACGACCACCCGGCCGAGCGGACACTTCTTCGCGGACGACCGGATCGACAACGTCGCCTCGGCGCGCGCGCTCGGGATCACCGGGCACCACGTCCGCGGGCCCGGGGACCTCATGCCGGCCGTCGAGGAGTTCATCCGGCGCGCGGCCCCGGGCTGAACCCGCGCGCAGTCGAGCACGCGGTCGCGGTCGCGGTCGCGGTCGCGGTCGCCCGACGTCAGCGGACGGCGGTCGTCGCGCGGTCGCGCCGCGTGAGGTCCTGGCGCGTGGCCGTCGCGCGCCAGCCGTCGGCGTCGAGCAGGGCGCGGATCGCGTCGCCCTGCAGCTCGCCGTGCTCGATCACGAGGGCGCCGCCCGGGTGCAGGAGCCGCCGCGCGGTGGCGGAGACGAGACGGACGACGTCGAGGCCGTCGGTCCCGCCGTAGAGGGCGAGCGCGGGATCGTGCAGCCGCACCTCCGGGTCGCGCGGCACCGCGTCCACGGGGATGTACGGGGGGTTGGACACGACGACCGAGACCGTCCCGTCGAGCTCGGGGAAGGCGTCGGCCAGGTCGCCGAGGACGAGGTCGACGCGGGGTGCGGTGCGGGCGACGTTGCGGGCCGATCCAGGCGTGCGCGGCGGGCGAGACCTCGACGGCGTGGACGCGGGCGTGCGGCACCTCGGTGGCCAGCGCGAGCACGAGCGCGCCGGATCCCGTGCCGAGGTCGACGGCGACGGGCGCGTCTCCGGGGGCCGCGCCCAGCGCGTCGATCGCGAGCTGCGCGACGTGCTCCGTCTCGGGACGCGGCACGAACACGCCGGGGCCGACCTGGAGCTCGAGGGAGCGGAAGTGGGCGACGCCCGTGATGTGCTGCAGCGGCTCGCGGCGGGCGCGGCGCGCGGCCAGCTCGAGGACGCGCGCGGCGTCCGCGGTCGCGACGGCCGCGCGCGTGATCGCGCGCGACTGCACCTGCCCGCGGGAGAGCCCGAGCACGTGGCCGATCAGGAGCTCCGCGTCGACCGCGGGGTCCTCGACGCCGGCGGCGGCCAGCGCCTGCCCGACGCGCATGCGGAGGGCGTCCACGGTCGAGGGGACGCCCTCCCCGTCAGGCACGGGCGAGCGGGCCGCGCGCCCGGGTGCCGAGGGCGGCGGATCCGCGCGACGCGGTGCCCGCCACGCCGGGTCGGGCCGTCACGCGTCCGTCCCGAGCGCGTCGAGGCGCGCCTCCTCGTCGGCCAGGATGCACGACTCCACGACCGGGTCGAGGGCGCCGTCCATCACGGCGTCGAGGTTGTACGCCTTGTAGCCCGTGCGGTGGTCCGCGATGCGGTTCTCCGGGAAGTTGTACGTGCGGATGCGCTCGGACCGGTCCATCGTGCGGATCTGGCTCCGGCGCACGGCCGAGGCCTCCGCGTCGATCTCCTCCTGCTGCTTCGCGAGCACGCGGGCGCGCAGCACGCGCATGCCCGCCTCGCGGTTCTGCAGCTGGCTCTTCTCGTTCTGCATCGCGACCACGATGCCCGTGGGCAGGTGGGTGATGCGGACGGCGGAGTCGGTCGTGTTGACCGACTGGCCGCCGGGGCCGGACGAGCGGTACACGTCGATCTTGAGGTCGTCGGGGTCGATGGCGACCTCCTCCACCTCCTCCACCTCGGGGATCACGAGCACGCCCGCGGCCGAGGTGTGGATGCGGCCCTGCGACTCGGTCGCCGGCACCCGCTGGACGCGGTGCACCCCACCCTCGTACTTGAGGTGCGCCCACACGCCGAGCGCGGGGTCGTCCGAGGTGCCCTTGATGGCGACCTGCACGTCCTTGCTAGCCGCCGAGGTCGCTCTGCGTCTGGCTGAGGACCTCGGTCTTCCAGCGGCGCGACTCGGCGTAGTGGAGGTACATGCGCAGGAGGTCGGCGGCGAACAGCGCGGACTCCGCGCCGCCCTCCCCCATCTTGATCTCCATGATGACGTCGCGCGCGTCGTCCGGGTCGCGCGGGATCAGGAGCCGCCGGAGCTTCTCCTGCGCCTGGTCGAGCGACTCCTCGAGGCCGGGGATCTCGTCGGCGAACGCCGCGTCCTCCTCGGCCAGCTCGCGCGCGGCGGCCAGGTCGTCGCCCAGCTGGGTCCATTCCGCGTGGGCGGCGACGATGCGGCTGAGCTCCGCGTAGCGGCGGGTCGACCTTGCGCGAGCGGGCGGCGTCGGCGTGCAGCTCGGGGTCGCCGAAGCTGCTGCTGGAGCTCCTCGTGCTCCTCCAGCAGCTGGACGACGGACTCGAACACGCGTCAGCCCTTCTCGTGCGCGCCGTGCCCGTGGCTCTGGTGGGACACGCCGTTGGCGGTGTTGGGCATGGAGGCCTGCACCTTCATCAGGAACTCGACGTTGGACGTCGTCTCCTTCAGGCGGCTGAGGACGATCTCGAGGGCCTGCTGCTGCTCGAGCCCGGCGAGTGCGCGGCGCAGCTTCCAGGTGACCTTGACCTCGTCGGCGCCCATGAGCATCTCCTCGCGGCGCGTGCCGGAGGCGTTGACGTCGACGGCCGGGAAGATCCGCTTGTCGGCGAGGGCGCGGGAGAGGCGGAGCTCCATGTTGCCGGTGCCCTTGAACTCCTCGAAGATCACCTCGTCCATCTTGGACCGCGGTCTCCACGAGCGCCGTGGCGAGGATCGTGAAGCGATCCCCCGTGCTCGATGTTGCGCGCGGCCCCGAAGAAGCGCTTCGGCGGGTAGAGCGCCGACGAGTCGACGCCGCCCGAGAGGATGCGGCCCGACGCGGGCGCCGCGAGGTTGTAGGCGCGACCGAGGCGGGTGATGGAGTCGAGCAGGACGACCACGTCATGACCGAGCTCCACGAGGCGCTTCGCGCGCTCGATGGCGAGCTCGGCGACCGTGGTGTGGTCCTCGGCGGGACGGTCGAAGGTCGAGGCGATGACCTCGCCCTTCACCGTGCGCTGCATGTCGGTGACCTCCTCGGGACGCTCGTCGACCAGGACGACCATGAGGTGGACCTCGGGGTTGTTCGTGGCGATGGCGTTCGCGATGGCCTGGAGGACCAGCGTCTTGCCGGCCTTGGGCGGCGAGACGATGAGGCCGCGCTGGCCCTTGCCGATCGGCGACACGAGGTCGATGATCCGCGTCGTGAGCTTGGCGGGCTCGGTCTCCAGGCTGAGGCGGTCCTGCGGGTACAGCGGCGTGAGCTTGCCGAACTCGACGCGGTTCGCGGCCTCCTCGGGCGGCAGGCCGTTGACCGAGTCGATCTTCACGAGCGATGGCGTTGTACTTCTGGCGGCTCTGGCTGTCGTTCTCGCGCGGCTGGCGGATGGCGCCGACGATGGCGTCGCCCTTGCGCAGCGAGTGCTTCTTCACCTGGCCGAGCGAGACGTACACGTCGTTGGTGCCCGGCAGGTAGCCGGACGTGCGGACGAACGCGTAGTTGTCGAGCACGTCGAGGATGCCGGCGACGGGCAGGAGCACGTCGTCCTCGGTGACCTCGGGCTCGAAGTCGTCGCCGCCCTGGCCGCGGCCGCGCTTGCGGTCGCGGTAGCGGCTGCGCCCGCCCCGGTCGTCGTCGCGGCCGAGGTCGGCGCGGGCCTGGTCGGCGCGCACGTCCTGCGTGCGGTCGCCCTGGCCGCGGCCGTTCTGGCGCTGGCGGCCCGTGCGGGCCTCCTCCTGCGCCTCGTCGTCGGCGTCGGGCTCGCGGGCGCCTGATCGCGGCCGCCCTGCTGCTGGTCGTCCTGGTCGCGGCCTCGGTCGCGGTTGCGGCGGTTGCGGCTGCGGTTGCGGCCGCCCTCGCGGGGCTGGTCGTCGCGACGGCCGTCCTGGCCGTCGGAGTCGTGGTCGTCGCCTGGCGCTCGGGCGCGGAGGCCTCGGCGGTCGGCGCGGACGCGTCCTGCGCGGCCGGGGCGGCGGTCGCGTCCTGCGCGGCCGTCTCCTGGGAGTCGTGCTCGCTCCGCGGCGGCGGCCACGGCCGGAGCGCTGCGCGGCAGCCTGCTCCTCGGTCGACGCGTCGGCGGCAGGCGCCTCGGCCTCGGCGGGGACGAGCTGGTCGGCCGTCTCGGCCGCTGTTCACGTGCTGCGCGGCCTGGCGGGGGGCCTCGGCGGCGGGGTCGACCACGCCGGCACTCGAGGCGCGGCGCGATCCACGGCGACCGGTGGGCGCCTCGGTGCGGCTCTCGTCGGCACGAGGCGCGTCGGTGCGGCCGGTGGTGGCCTGCGCGATGCGCGCCTCGAGGCCGGTGCTCGCGGGCTCGGCGACGGCGGGCGCCTCGACGGGCTCCTCGATGCGCTCCGGCACGATGCGGGCGGTGGTGGCGCGGCGGGATCCGCGGCCGGAGCGGGCGCGGGGGCCTCGGCGGCAGGCGCCTCGGCGGCAGGAGCGGCGTCCGCGACAGGAGCGGCGTCGGCGACGACGGGCTCCGGGGCGGGTGCCTCCTCGACGACGGGCGCCGCGTCAGCGGCAGCGGTCGCGTCGGCGGTGGGGGTCGCGTCGCCGGTCTCGGCGGGCGCGTCGGAGGCGACGGCCTCCGTGAGGGCGGGGACGGTGAGTCCCCGGGCAGCCTGGATCTCGGAGATCGCGGTCACGAGCTCGCCCTTCCGGAGCTTGGAGCCGCCCGGGATCCCGAGCTCGGAGGCGATGGCCTGGAGCTGGGAGACGCGGAGCGCGCTCAGGGTCCGCGACGGTGGCGCGGTTGTCGACATCGGTCATGTGCGTGGGGCTGTCGATCCGCCGGGACGAGCTCCGTGCGGAGGAGAGCCGATCGCGTGCGTCTCGCCGAGCGGCGGACGGTCTGATTCCGTCCGGAGCTGCTGTCGGGCACGAAGGCACGGGATCTTGCAGAGACGACAGCGGGTGAGTGGTGAGAACGACCACCGGGACCGGATCTCCGACGCGCATGCGTGGATCCGTCGACCCGGGGTCGCGATGAGCCTAGCACCCGGCGCACCGCCCGCGGGGAACGGCGCGCCGGGTCGTGCGGATGCGGCTACGCGGCGGACACGGCGCCGGCGTCGACGACCTGGACCGTGCAGCCCTTGACGTCCACGGCGAGCATGAGCGCCTGCCACGGCGAGGAGCTGGCGCTCCGCCACGAGCTCGGCGGCCGTGAGCCGCTGGCCCGGGTCGCTGCCGAGGACGAGGAGCGACGGGCCCGCCCCGGAGACGACGGCCGCGTAGCCCCGCTCGCGGAGCAGGTGGATCAGCTCGTTCGTCTCGGGCATCGCCGCGGCGCGGTAGTCTTGGTGCAGGCGGTCCTCGGTGGCGGCGAGCAGGAGCTCGGGGCTCTGGATGAGGGCCGCGATGAGGAGCGCCGAGCGGGAGACGTTGAAGATCGCGTCCTCGTGCGGGACCGACTCCGGCTGGAGGCTGCGCGCGAGCGCGGTGGACATGGTGGCCACCGGCACGAGCACGAGCGGCGAGACGCCGCGGTGCACGGCCAGCTTCTTGTGCTGCGGCCCGGCGCCGTCGACCCAGGCGATGGTGAGGCCGCCGAAGAGCGCGGGCGCCACGTTGTCCGGGTGCCCCTCCATCTCGGTGGCGAGGCGCAGCAGCGCGTCGGCGTCGATCTCGACCGTCCCCTGGAGGAGGCCCTGGGCCGCCATGATGCCGGAGACGATGGCGGCGCCGGAGGAGCCGAGGCCGCGGCCGTGCGGGATGCGGTTCTCGGCGACGAGGTCGAGGCCGGGCATCGGCTGGTCGAACGCGGCGAAGGTGTGCGCGATGGCGGTGACGACGAGGTTGGACGCGTCGGTCGGCACCTCGCCCGCGCCGACGCCGCGGACGTCGACCATCGCACCGGGCTCGTCGCGGACCGTGACCGTGAGGTCGTCGTAGAGCGCGAGCGCGAGGCCCAGGGTGTCGAAGCCGGGGCCGAGGTTGGCGCTCGTGGCGGGCACGCGCACCTGCACGCGCCGGCCGACGGCGAGGGGGCGAGCCGGTCCGGCCGTCGGTCACGACGCGACCAGGTCGAGCACGCCCGCGATCTCGGCGATGTCGACGCCGACGCTCGTGGGGGCCACGTCGGAGCCGTCGGCCGTGCGGAGCGCCCACTGCGGGGTCCTTGAGCCCGTGGCCCGTGACAGTGAGGACGACGGTGGCGCCCTTCGGGATCTGCCCGGCCTCGGCGCGCTCGAGGAGCCCCGCGACGCTGATGGCCGACGCCGGCTCCACGAAGATGCCGACCTCGGCGGACAGGATGCGGTGCGCCTCGAGGATCTTCGCGTCGGAGATCGCGCCGAAGTAGCCGTCCGTGAGCAGCTGCGCCTCGAGGGCGAGCTTCCACGACGCGGGGTTGCCGATGCGGATGGCGCTGGCGATGGTGTCGGGGTCCTTGACGATGGCGCCGTCGACGATGGGCGCGCTGCCCGCGGCCTGGAAGCCGAACATGCGCGGGAGGCGCGTCGCGTTGCCGGCCTCGAGGTCCTCGCGGTAGCCGCGCGTGTACGCGGTGTAGTTGCCGGCGTTGCCGACGGGGATGAAGTGGAAGTCGGGGGCGTCGCCCAGGACCTCGACGACCTCGAACGCGCCCGTCTTCTGGCCCTCGATGCGGTCGTTGTTGACCGAGTTGACGAGGTGCACCGGGTAGTTCGCGCTCAGTTCCCGCGCGATGTCCAGGCAGTCGTCGAAGTTGCCGCGCACCTGGAGCAGCTGGGCGTCGTGCGCGACGGCCTGGCTGAGCTTGCCCATCGCGATCTTGCCCTCGGGCACGAGCACGGCGGCGGTGATGCCCGCGTGCGTCGCGTACGCCGCGGCGGACGCGGACGTGTTGCCGGTCGACGCGCAGATGACGGCCTTGGCCCCGTGCTCCACGGCCTTGGAGATCGCCATGGTCATGCCGCGGTCCTTGAAGGAGCCCGTGGGGTTCATGCCCTCGTACTTGACCCAGACCTTCGCACCCGTGCGGGCGGACAGGGCGGGCGCGGGGATGGGCGGGGTGCCGCCCTCGCCGAGCGTGATGATCGGGGTGGCGTCCGTGACGTCGAGGCGGTCGGCGTATTCGCGGAGCAGTCCGCGCCATTGGTGGGCCATCAGGCTCCTTCTACTCGGAGGACGCTCGCGACTGCCGTCACCGCGTCGAGGTTCGACACCGCGTCGACGGTGGCCCGGAGGGCCGCGTCGGTGGCGCGGTGCGTGCCGATCACCAGGCTAGCGGTGGGCCGGTCGCCCGCCCCTCCCGCCACGGGAGCCTGGTGCGTGGTCTGCTCCAGCGTCTCGACGGAGACGCCGTGCTCGCTGAACAGGTGCGCGATGCGGGCGAGCACGCCCGGCTCGTCCGCCACCTGCAGCGTGATCTGGTACTGCGTCGTGATCGCGCCCACGGGCAGCGTCTCGAGGTCGGCGTGCGCCGACTCGGCGACGCCCGGCCCGCCGACGACGTGGCGTCGCGCGGCGGAGACGACGTCGCCGAGCACGGCGGACGCGGTCTGCACTGCCCCGGCGCCGGCGCCGTAGAACATGAGGTCGCCCGCGGCCTCCGCCTCCACGAAGACGGCGTTGTTCGCGCCGTGCACCGCGGCCAGCGGGTGGTCGCGCGGCACGAGGGCCGGGTAGACGCGGGCGGAGACGCCGTCGCGCCCGGTGGCGGGATCGGTGAGGCGCTCGCAGATGGCCAGCAGCTTGATGACGTATCCGGCCTTCCGCGCGGAGTCGAACTGCGCGGACGAGAGCCCGGTGATGCCCTCGCGGTGCACGGCCTCGACCGGCACGCGCGTGTGGAAGGCGAGGCTCGCGAGGATGGCGGCCTTCTGGGCGGCGTCGTAGCCCTCGATGTCGGCCGTGGGGTCGGCCTCCGCGTAGCCGAGCTCCGTCGCCGTGGCCAGGGCCTCGTCGAAGCCGAGCCCGTGGGCGTCCATCTCGTCGAGGATGTAGTTCGTCGTGCCGTTGACGATCCCGAGGATCCGCTCGACCCGGTCACCCGCGAGGCTGTCGCGCAGCGGCCGGATGATGGGGATGGCGCCCGCGACGGCCGCCTCGTAGTAGAGCTGGGCGCCCACCTGCTCGGCCGCCGCGAAGAGCTCCGGCCCGTGGGTCGCGACGAGGGCCTTGTTGGCGGTCACGACGTCGGCGCCGGAGCGGATCGCCTGGAGGATGTGCGTGCGGGCCGGCTCGATGCCGCCCATCAGCTCGATGACGATGTCGGCGCCGAGGATGAGCGTCTCCGCGTCGGTGGTGAGGAGCTCGCGCGGGACGGACGCGTCGCGGGGCGCGTCGGCGTCGCGCACCGCGATGCCGACGAGCTCCAGACGCGCGCCGACGCGCTGCGCCAGCTCGTCGCCGTGCTCCCGCATGAGGCGCGCCACCTGGGTGCCGACCGAGCCGCACCCCAGCAGGGCGACGCGCAGGTTCCGGTACTCGATCATCGTGCTCCGTTCACGTCGGGGATGCGGCGGCGGGCGCGCCCGCGACGGGCGTGCCCGCGTCGCGCGCGAGGAGGTCGTCCACCGTCTCGCCGCGCACGATCACGCGCGCCCGGCCGTCGCGCACGGCGACGACGGGCGGACGGCCGATCCAGTTGTAGTTGCTCGCGAGCGACCAGCAGTAGGCGCCGGTGGCGGGGACGGCGACGAGGTCGTCGGGGCGCACGTCGCCCGGGAGGTAGTCGGCGAGGACGACGAGGTCGCCGCTCTCGCAGTGCCCGCCGGCGACCCGGACGAGCGCGGGCTCGGCATCCGACGAGCGGCTGGCGAGGCGCACGCCGTAGTCGGCGCCGTAGAGGGCCGGCCGGGCGTTGTCGCTCATGCCGCCGTCGACGCTGACGTAGCGGCGGACGGCCGTCTCGGCCTCCTCCGCGACGCGCGGGTCCTCGATGTCGCCCGTGACGGACTCCGCCTCGGCGACCGCGCCGTCGACGCCGCCGACGGTCACGAGGACGTCCTTGACCGTGCCCACCGTGTAGAGCGTCGCGGTGGACGGCCCCACGATGCTGCGGCCGGGCTCGACCGCGATGACCGGCACCGCGATGCCGCGGCGCGCGCACTCGTCGCCCACGATGCGGGTGAGGCGGCGGGCGATCTCGGGCACGGGCACGGGGCGGTCGACGGACGTGTAGGCGATGCCGAAGCCGCCGCCGAGGTTGAGCTCCGCCACCGGCCCGTCGGCGAGGAGCAGCTCGTGGAGGTCGAGGAGCCGGCGCGCGGACTCGACGAAGGCGTCGGTCTCGAAGATCTGGCTGCCGATGTGCGCGTGCAGGCCCGTGAAGGAGAGGGACGCGTGCGACCGGATGCGCGCGACGACGTCGGGTGCGTCCGCGAGCGTGATCCCGAACTTCTGGTCCTCGCGCGCGGTGGCGAGGTACTCGTGCGTGTGGGCGTGCACGCCGCTGTTCACGCGGAGCCGCACGGCCTGCACGCGGCCGTGCGCGGCGGCCGCGGCCGCGATGCGCTCGACCTCGATGACGCTGTCGACGACGATCTGGCCGATGCCGACCCCGACCGCGCGGTCGATGTCGACGACGGGCTTGTTGTTGCCGTGGAAGCCGAGGCGGGCGGGGTCGGCGCCGGCGGCCAGCGCGACGGCGAGCTCGCCGCCGGAGCACACGTCGATGTGGAGGCCCTCCTCCACCATCCAGCGCGCCACCTCGATGCTGAGGAAGGCCTTGCCCGCGTAGTACACGCGCGCGGTCGTGCCCACGGCCCCGGCCTCCCGCGTGAAGGCGGCGAGCGCCTCCGCGGCGCGTCCCCGGACGTCGTCCTCGTCGACCACGTAGACGGGCGTGCCGAAGCGCTCGGCGAGCTCGGCGGCGCCGACGCCGGCGATGCGGATGGCGCCGTCGGACCCGCGGACGGTGCCGCGGGACCAGACGGCCGGATCGAGCGCGTTGGCGTCGTCGGGCGGCCGCAGCCAGGACGGAGCCAGGGGGTTCGCGGTCACGTGGGTCACCTCTTCGGGCGCGGGGCGGACGTGCGGGATGGCGAGCGGACCCGGTGTGGTCCCTGAAGCCGAAAGGGGGCGGTGCGAGCCATCCTACCGAGGCGCGCCGGGGCGCCCGGCCCATGTGACGCCCGCTCCGACGGGCCGGTGCGAGGGGTCAGCCGCAGGTGCCGGACACCCCGACCGAGTCCCGCGTGAGCTTCAGCGACGTGGACCGCACCGTGACGGAGGCGCGCCCGTCGGCGACGGTCACGTCCTGCACGTCGACGCCCGCCGGGGAGGTACTGGGCGACGCACACCGGGTAGGTGATGTCGCGGATGCCCTGGATCGTCTGCGCGAGGTCGACCTCGAACGAGCCCGCCTGCACGGTGACCTCGGCGGGCGTGATGACCACGGTCGAGGGGTCGCGCAGCACGGGGGTGGCGGCGACCGTGTAGCCGAGCGTGAGGCCGAGGACCGCGTCGACCCGCTGTAGCCGAGCGTCCCGTCCCCGAAGAGCAGGTCGGGCGGCGTGCCCGCCGTCCGCTGCAGCAGCGCGCTGGCCGGCGCCTGGTCCATCGACACGGTCGCGACGACCTCGCCGACGGTGCGCTCCTGGTCGGTGGGCACGTCGGTGGCGACGATGCGGGCCTGGAACGGCGTCCCGTCGGCCTGCAGGTTCGGCCCTTCCAGCACCACGCGGTC
This sequence comes from Clavibacter sp. AC415, assembly GCF_979252985.1. Classification (NCBI taxonomy): domain Bacteria; kingdom Bacillati; phylum Actinomycetota; class Actinomycetes; order Micrococcales; family Microbacteriaceae; genus Clavibacter; species Clavibacter sp. AC415. The sequence goes on from NZ_CEEDAR010000012.1 coordinate 105,090, forward strand.
GAGGGTGCCGCGGATGAGCTGCGGGATCACCCAGTCGCCCTCGATGGAGACGTTGACCCGGCCCGTGACCTGGCCGGGCAGCTGCTCGGCGATCCGCTGCTCCGCCTGGTCCTCGGCGACGCCGCGGACGGTCTGGTCGACGATGCGCAGGCCGAACGCGAGCCCGACGCCGATGACCGCGAGGACGATGAGCCAGATCACCACCGTGCCGCCGCGCGGCCCGCGTCGCCGACGCCGGGCCTCCCTGGGTCGCTGCGCTCGGGCGCCCCGAACACCTCCGTGCCCTGGAACCGTCCCGCCATGCCCTGCTCCCCCTACATGCGCTCGGGGGCGGAGACGCCCACGAGGTCGAGTCCGTTCGCGACGACCTGTCGGACCGCGTCGTTCAGCCACAGGCGCGTGCGGTGCAGGTCGGTGACCTCCTCGTCGCCCCGCGGGACGACGCGGCAGTTGTCGTACCAGCGGTGGTAGGAGCCGGCGAGCTCCTCGACGTACCGCGCGACGCGGTGCGGCTCGCGGAGCTCCGCCGCCTGGGCGACGATGCGCGGGAACTCCTGGAGGAGCCCGAGCAGCGCCGACTCCGTGGGGTGCGTGAGCAGCTCGGGCGCGAAGGCGCTCCGGTCGACGCCCGACGCGGCCGCGTTCCGGTCGACCGCGCAGGTGCGCGCGTGGGCGTACTGCACGTAGAAGACGGGGTTGTCGTTCGTGCGCTTGCCGAGCACCGCGAGGTCGATGTCGAGGTTCTGGTCGGCGGATGAGCGCACGAGCGAGTAGCGGCCCGCGTCCACGCCCACCGCGTCGACCAGGTCGTCGAGCGTGACGATGGTGCCGGCGCGCTTGCTCATCTTCACGGGCTCGCCGTCGCGCAGCAGGTTCACCATCTGGCCGATGAGGATCTGCAGGTTGACGCCCGGGGTGTCGCCGAAGGCCTCCACCATGGCCATCATCCGGCCGACGTAGCCGTGGTGGTCGGCGCCCAGCATGATGATGTTCTGCTCGAAGCCGCGCTCGCGCTTGTCGAGGTAGTAGCCCAGGTCGCCGGAGATGTAGGCGGGCTCGCCCGTGGAGCGGATCACGACGCGGTCGCGGTCGTCGCCGAACGTGGTGGTGCGGAGCCAGACGGCGCCGTCCTCCTCGAAGACGTGGCCGAGCTCCGTGAGGCGGGCGACGGCCCGGTCAACCGCGCCCGACTCGTGCAGCGAGTCCTCGTGGAAGAACACGTCGAAGTCGACGCCGAAGTCGTGGAGCTTCTGCTTGATCTCGCCGAACATGAGCTCGGTGCCGGCGCTCCGGAACACCTCCTGCTGCGCCTCGCGCGGCAGCGCGCCGATGTCGCCGTCGTAGCCCTCGACCACGCGCGCGGCGATCTCGCCGATGTAGGCGCCGCCGTAGCCGTCCTCCGGGGTGTCCTCCCCGAGGTGGCTGGCCAGGAGGCTCCGCGCGAAGCGGTCGATCTGGGACCCGTGGTCGTTGAAGTAGTACTCCCGCGTGACGTCCCCGCCCTCGGCCTGGAGGATCCGGGCGAGGCTGTCCCCGACCGCGGCCCAGCGCACGCCGCCGAGGTGGATGGGGCCGGTCGGGTTCGCGGAGACGAACTCGAGGTTGATGCGGATGCCGTCGAGCGTCGTGCCGCGCCCGTACGCCTCCCCGGACTCGACGATGGTGCGCGCGAGGGCGCCGGCGGCCGCCGCCTCGAGGGTGATGTTGATGAAGCCGGGCCCGGCGACGTCGACCGCGGCGACCTGCGGCAGGGCGCCGAGCTCCTCGGCGATCTCCGCGGCGATGGCGCGGGGCTCTCGCCCAGCGGCTTGGCGATGCGCATGGCGATGTTCGTGGCCCAGTCGCCGTGGTCGCGGTTGCGCGGGCGCTCCAGCACCACCATGTCGGGGCTCAGCGTGAGGGCGTCCCCACCGGATCGTCGTCCCGCCGTCCGAGCCACGATGTCGAACAGGGCGCCGGTCAGGTCGGGGGTCGTCATGGGGAACGATCCTACCGGCGGGCGGGATGCCGCCCGGCCGGCTGGGGCGCGCCTCCGCCCGCCCGTCCCGCGGGCCGTCGTCGTGCCCGTCGGCCCATCCCCCGCGCGCCCCGGGGACGGTCACAGCGGCGTCACCCCCGGCCTCGGTAGGGTGTCGATCCCGCCTCCCCGCGCGTGGCCCGTCGCCGCGCGCCGACCGTCGCACCCGCGGCGCGTCAGGATCCGAAGGAGCACCACCATGCCCGTCCGCCTCCCCGCGCCCGCTCGGAGCCGCGTCGCGCGACCCGCTCCCCTCGTCGTCGCCGGCCTCGCCGTGACGCTCCTGCTCGCCGGCTGCTCGAACCCGCAGCCGCTGCAGCCCACGACGCCCGACCCCTCGGCGAGCGCCGGCGGCGGCCAGGCGCCGGGCGGCGGATCCGGCACGGGGCGAGCGCATCCCCCACCCCCGCCCCGCCGAAGGGCACGCCCGTCACCACCACGTGCGACCAGCTGCTGCCGGACCTCGCCTCGTTCGGATCCGGATTCGCCTCCCAGCCCCTGCCGGCCGACACCTCCGCCGACGGCCTCCGCGCCGACGTCCTCTCCATGCAGGGCATCGCGTGCGCCTTCGCGTCGGAGGACGGCACGACGGTCGAGATCGACGTGGCACAGCCCGTCGCGGCGGAGCTGCAGTCGCGGCGCGACGCCGCGATCCTCCAGGCCGACCCCATCGCGGGCTACCCCGGGGGCGTCGAGGCCTACTTCGAGCTGCAGGACGCGGCGGGCGTCTCGACCATCTACTCGTCGGAGCACATGGTCGTCATGCGCTCCGCCGCGTTCTTCGAGCCGGGCGACCACGCGGAGCTCGGCAACGCGGTGCTCGCCACCATCGGCGGCTGACCCCTGTCGGCGCCCGACCCCGCCGCGCCGGATCAGCCCAGGCGGACGGGCGCCGCGAGGTCGTCGACGGGCAGCTCGTCGACCGTCGCGAGCACCTCCATGCGGGAGATGGTCACGAGGCTCCGCGTATTGGTGAGGAACGCGGTGTCGGAGGCGTCGCGTCCCGTGGAGATGCGCACGAGGCTCTGCCGGGGCGCGAGGCCGGTCGCGTCGACCACGTGCCACGCGCCGTCGACCCACGCCTCGGCGACGGCGTGGAAGTCCATCGGGCTGAGGCCGGGGCGTACACGGCCGCGAGGCGCGCGGGCACGTCGAGGGCACGGAGCATCGCGATGACCAGGTGCGCGTAGTCGCGGCAGACCCCGCGTCCGCGCGAGGAGGGTGCGGCACCGCGCCGTCCGTGGGGAGGCTGGATCCCGGCGCGTAGCGCAGCGACCCCGCGACGTAGGCGCGCACCGCGGCGAGGAGAGGCATCCCCTCGAGGCCGCGGAACTCGCCGCGCGCCGTGGGGAACAGGGTGTCGGACTCGCAGTAGCGGCTCGGTCGGCGGTAGACCCAGAGGTCGACGTCGTCGAGGGGCGCGGGGTCCCGTCGCCCGGTCACGGTCGCGCGGTACTCCATGGTCAGGACGCCTGCCCCGCTCGTGAGCACGTGCAGGCGGGTGTCGTGCCGGTCGACCACCTCGGTCGCCTCGACCGGGACCCCGTCGAGGGCGAAGGCCAGGGACTCGGACGCGATGTCGGCGCCGCGGGCGACGGCGACCGCGAAGGCCATCTCGCTCTCGCCGGAGACCTGCAGCTCGAGCATGGAGGAGACGTCGCGGCGCATGCGTCCATCGTGGCATCGGATCCGCCCGACGACACCCGCGGGCGATGCCGCGCTCGCGACGGCCGGGGTGGGGCAGCGGGTCAGGCGGCGACGCCGGCCGCGTCGACCGGCTCGCGCAGCGCGCACGCGTCGGCGAGCGCACCGAGGAGGGCCGGCAGCTGGTCGCGGTCGGCGCCCGCGTCCTCGGGGTGCCACTGCACGCCCGTGACGGGAGCGGACTCGTGCTCGACCGCCTCCGGCACGCCGTCGGGAGCGACGGCCACGACGCGGAGCCCGGTGCCGGGACGGTCGACGGCCTGGTGGTGGGCGCTGCGGACGACGAGGTCGGTGGATCCGAGGGCGTCGGCGAGGCGGCTGCCGGCGGAGACGCGCACGTCGTGGTCGCGCATGACGGCCGTGATGTCCGTGGCGTCGTTGCGGTGCCCGCCCACGCCCTCGATGTGCTGCTGCAGGGTGCCGCCCAGCGCGACGTTGACGATCTGGGCGCCGCGGCAGATGCCCAGCAGCGGGGTGCCCTCGGCGACGGCGCGGCGCACCAGGGCGATCCTGACCCGCGTCCGCCACCTCGCGGTGGGGGAGCGCCCCTCGTACTCGGCGGCTCCGCCGTAGAACCGCGGGGCGACGTCCTCGCCGCCCATGATCACCACGGCGTCCGCCTCGCGGGTGCGGGCGAGCAGCGACTCGACGCCCTCGTCCTCCGCGGCGATGTTCTCGACCAGCCATCCCGCGGCGTCGGCCACCTCGGCGACCCGCGCGTTGAGGCCCTGCACGAGCGCGTTGTAGGCGGCGGCCTCGGGCCGGGATCGGGTCACCTGCACGACGGCGAGGCGGCGGAGGGGGGTGGGCATGGATCCAGTGTGCGGGCTCCTCGGCGCCCCCGCACGTCGCGCGTCATCTGCCGCAACACGCGACGACGCACGGGGACGCGGCCGGGTCAGGGCCAGACGAGCGTGTGCGTCCAGGACCCGTCGGGAGCCGCGCGGTACATGATCCGCAGCTGTCCGTGGTCCTCGGTCGCCTGCCAGAACTCGACCGTCGTCGGCTGGAGGACGTAGGCCTGCCACGACTCGGCGACCAGCTCGGGATCCGCGTCCACGGCCTCCCGCGCCCGGGCCACGCGGGCGTCGCGCTCCTCGGAGTCGGGCATCGGCTCGCTCTGGTCGCCGGCGATCACCTCGGCGCGCGACGCGGGATGGCGGGCGAGGAAGTCGCGCTCGCTGACCTCGCGGTCACCGTGGAACACGGGACCCGTCGCGCGGACCTGCCGCCCGCGCTCCCGCCAGTACGCGACGAGCGCGGCCCGCGGGTTGGCCTCGAGGTCGCGGCCCTTGGGGCTCTCGGCGAGGGAGGAGAACCACAGCGCGCCGGGCTCGTCGTCGACGGTGGGCGTCACGTCCTTCAGCAGGAGCGTGCGCGCGCTCGGGCGACCCTCCGCGTCGGCGGTGGCGAGCACGACCGCGTTCGGCTCGGCCGCGTCGTGGGCGACGGCGTCGCGGATCCACGCGATGACCAGGTCGATCGGGTCGTCCGGCAGGCGGGCCGGGTCGAGCTCGGGGAAGTCGTGGGGCTTCGGCTTCGCGCCCCTGAGGAGGTCGCGGACCGGGGTGGAGTCGTCGTCGTCTGCCATGCCCCGAGCCTAGGCCGCCGGGCTCCGCGCGCCCGGGGACGGGCGGCGGGAGGGCACGGGGGCGCCGTGCGCCGGGCGGGGGCGCCGGGCGGGGGCACCGGGCGGGGGCACATGATGCCCCATGCGGGGGCGCCTTCGACGCGCTCCGGCGATCGGATTGGTCGACCGTCCACTGTTTTTTTCCAGTACCGGCGGACGTGGTCGACGGCGGTCGCTGCGGCTACCTTCGTCATCAGGCCCGCTCCCCCAGTTGGGCCCAGCGCCACGCGGCGGGAACCCGGGACCCGTCCCGGGCCCGCCGCGTGTGTTCTCCGCCGTCCTCCGCACCCGCCTCATCGCGGCGCGCGTCGAGTCGACAGCGGTCGCTCGGCCGGACCGCGGCGGGTCGTGAGCCGTCGCGGATCGCCCTCCACGGACGAGCCGCATCCGACGTCGCGACGGACGCGACGCCGTCGGCGGCACGGGATCCGCCGGCGCGCAGGGTCCCCACCGGGGCGCAGTCGCCGAACGGCGCGCCGCCACCCGATGGCACGGCCCGGACGCACGAGAGGCCGGTCCCGCGGACGGGACCGGCCTCTCGCCGCACCAACACGGGACTTGGGAAGGTGTGCCCCCAGGAGGATTCGAACCTCCGCCCCTGCCTCCGGAGGGCAGTGCTCTATCCCCTGAGCTATGGGGGCCAGGGTGCGCCATGGCGCGGATCCAGGGTAGCGCCGGCGACGAGCCCCGCCGTGCCGCCCGTCCCGCGCCGCATTCCCTCCGCCGAGGAGACTCCCCGCTCCAGCACAGGCGCGGCACGCCAAGATGGTCCCAGGACGACCGCCGCGCCGCCCGGGCACGGCGGCCTCCCATCCCCACGAGGAGATCACCCGTGAAGCTGTCCCGCATCGCCGCCGCCGCCACCGGCTTCCTGCGCACGTCCAAGGGCCAGGACGTCGGCCGCACCGCCATCGACAAGGTGTCCGGGTTCGCCGACAAGGCCACCGGCAGCAAGCACGCCGACAAGATCCAGAAGGCCCGCGAGGCCGCGGACAAGCAGCTCCGCAATCTCGGTCCCGACGGCGGCCGCGGCCAGGGCCCGACGCCGCCCGCGAACCCGCCCCGCCGCTGAGCGCCGGGAGCGTCGAGCTCACCCTGGACGCGGCGTCCGACGCCCGGGTCCGGGAGGCGTGGCGTGCGCTCGCGCATGCCGGCCTCCCGAGCCTCGCCGACCACGCCGGGGCGACGAACCGCCCGCACGTGACGCTGCTCGCAGCCGAGGGGCTCGGCGGATCCGCGGACGACGCCCTCCGCGCGATCGCCGCGTCCGGCCCGCTGCCGAGCGTCCGGCTCGGCGGCCTGGTGGTCTTCGGCGCGCCGCCGCGCGGCCTGGTGCTCGCGCGCCAGGTCGTCGTCGACCGCGCCCTGCTGGACCTCCACGCCCGGATCCACGCCGCGGTCGACGCCGCACATGCCGGACCGGACGAGGACCCCGATCAGGACGGCCCCGCCGCTCCCCGAGGTCGTCCCCCACACCCGTCCCGGGGCGTGGACCCCGCACGTCTCCCTGGCGCTGCGCCTCACGGCCGAGCAGCTGGCGGAGGCGGTGACGGCGCTCGGGCGCATCGAGCCGGAGGAGGCCCCGGCCGCCGGGCTCCGCCGCCTGGGACCCGCGCGACCGCACCGTGCGGACCTGGCGTGACCCGGGCGGGCGCGGGGCCCACGACCACCGCACGGCACCCGGCCGCTAGCCTGAGGGGAGCACGACCTTGAGACGACGGAGGAGTCGCATGCCGCGGTCCGCGAGATTGCTGGGGGCCGCGCTCGCGCTCGGCCTGTTCGGGGCCATGGTGCCCGTCGCCGCGCAGGCGACGGAGCCGGTCGACTTCGGCGGGGCGACGATCCTCGACCAGGTCGACGCGGTCACGTCCGCGCAGGAGCAGGAGATCCAGCAGGCGATCGACCAGCTGCGCGAGCAGACCGGCGTGACCCTGCACGTCGCCTACGTCGACACGTTCACCGGCGAGACGACGCCGCAGGCCTGGGCGCCAGACCGAGCAGGCCAACGGCTTCGGCAGCTCGGACGCCCTACTCGCGGTAGCCGTCGACGGACGGCAGTACGCCTTCCCGACCGGCCAGGTGTCGGGCGACCAGGGGTCGTTCGAGGAGACCGTGATCGTCCCGCAGCTGCAGGAGGACGACTGGGCGGGCGCCGCCGTCGCCGCCGCGCAGGGCATGGAGTCGATCGCGCAGACGGGCACCGTCGCCGAGTCCGGCACGGGCTCCAGCCCGTCCACCGGGAACGCGTCCGGCATCGACTTCGGCCTCGTCCTGCTCTACGTGCTCGGCGCGATCCTGCTGGCCACCGTCGTCATGACGCTGCTCGGGCGTCGGAAGAAGCAGAAGGCCGTGGCCGCGAAGCGCCAGGAGGCGCTGAAGGAGATGCAGTCGGCCGAGCAGCGCGCGGGCAGCATGCTCGTGCAGCTCGACGACGCCCTGGAGACCAGCGAGCAGGAGGTCGGCTTCGCGGAGGCGGAGTTCGGCGCCGACGCGGTCGGCCCCTACCGCGAGACGCTCGCGTCGGCGGGGGGAAAGGTCCGCGAGGCGTTCGCCCTCAAGCAGAAGCTCGACGACACGATCGAGGACACCGACGAGGAGCGGCGCACCTGGGCCGCGCGCATCGTGGAGCTGTGCGAGGAGGCCCGCGCCGAGCTCGACGCGCAGACGCAGTCGTTCGAGGAGCTGCGCGCGCTCGAGCAGAACGCACCCAGACGCTCGCCGCCATCGTCACCGACGCCGAGGCGCTGAAGACGCGCATCGAGCGCACGCAGGAGGCCGTCGACCTCCTCGGGCGGCGCTACGCGGGGCCCTCCATGACGACCGTCACCGGCAACGTCGAGCAGGCGCGCTCCCTCCTCTCCTTCGCGACCGACACCGCCCAGGAGGCGGCCGCCTCCATCCGCTCCGGCGACAGCGCCTCCTCGGGCGGGCTCGCGGTCAAGGTGCGGGCGGCTCAGCAGGCGGTCGGCCAGGCCGGCAAGCTGCTCGACGTCGTCGACCGCGTCTCGTCGGACCTCGAGCACGCGTCCACGCGCGTGCAGGAGGAGATCGCCGACGTCCGCAGCGACATCCAGGACGCCCGCGCCGCCCAGCGCGGCGGGCGCATGCCGGAGCTGACCCGCCTCGTCCAGTCGGCGGAGCAGGCCATCGCCGACGCGAAGCCGCTGCAGGGCCGGCTCGCCGACCCCCTCACGAGCGTCACCCTGCTGCAGGAGGCCGAGGCCCGGCTCGACGAGGCGCTCGCCCCCGTGCGCCAGCAGCAGGAGCAGGTGGAGCGCGCCGTCGGCTACCTGCCGCGCGGCGCTGTCGACCGCCCGAGAGCCAGGTGGCCACGGCGCGCGACTTCATCTCCACCCGCCGCGGCGCCGTCGGCGAGCAGGCGCGCACGCGCCTGGCGCAGGCCCAGCGCGCGCTCGACGACGCCCACGAGGCGGCCCCGCGCGATCCCGTGCGCGCCGTCGCCGCGTCGCAGGCGGCGACCGCGTACTCGGCCCATGCCATCGAGGCGGCGCAGCGCGACCTCGACCAGGGCGGCGGATACGGCGGCTACGGCGGCGGCATGATGGGCGGCCGCGGCGGCGGCGACGCGTTCGGCGGCGCCATCATGGGCGGCATCATCGGCGGCCTGCTGAGCGGCGGTGGCGGAGGCGGCGGCTGGGGAGGCGGCGGCGGCTTCGGCGGCGGCAGCTTCGGCGGCGGAGGCGGCGGCTTCGGGGGCGGCGGAGGCGGCGGCTTCGGCGGGGGCGGCGGAGGCGACTTCTAGCGGCCCGGCATCACCCCGCACGCGCACGACCGGCGCGACACACGAGAACCAGGACGAGAGCGACCCATGATCAACCCATTCCGACGTAGCAGTAGACGAGAAGGAGCAGCACCCATGTCCAAGCAGTCCATCCTCGGCCGCATCGCCCAGCTCGCGAAGGCCAACATCAACAACCTCATCGACCAGGCCGAGGACCCGCAGCTCATGCTGGACCAGATGGTGCGCGACTACACGGAGAGCATCCGCGAGGCCGAGAGCGCCGTCGCCCAGACCATCGGCAACCTCCGGATGATCGAGGACGACCACCGCGAGGACGTCCAGGCCGCGGGCGACTGGGGTCGCAAGGCCCTCGCCGCGAGCCAGAAGGCGGACGAGTACCGCAACGCCGGCAACACCCCGAACGCCGACAAGTTCGACGCGCTCGCCCGCGTCGCGCTGCAGCGCCAGATGCAGTCGGAGAGCGAGGCGAAGGGCGCCGAGCCCACCATCGCGTCGCAGACCGAGGTCGTGGAGAAGCTCAAGCAGGGTCTCGACACGATGCGCGGCAAGCTGCAGCAGCTGTCGTCCAAGCGCGACGAGCTGAACGCCCGCCAGAAGACGGTGCAGGCGCAGTCGCAGGTGCAGGACGCCATGAAGAGCATCGACATCATGGACCCGACCAGCGAGGTCAGCCGGTTCGAGCAGAAGATCCGCCGCGAGGAGGCCCGCGTCCGCGGCGCCGAGGAGCTGCAGGCGTCGAGCCTCGACGCGCAGTTCGAGGAGCTCGAGGACCTCGGCGAGCTGACCGAGGTGGAGGCGCGCCTCGCCGCGCTCAAGTCCGGCGGATCCGCGCCGAAGCAGGTCACGTCGGGCGAGTAGCCCGCACCGCACCGCGGGCGCCGTCTCCTCCGGGGGCGGCGCCCGCGGTCGTTCCCGCCGCTGCGGGAGCTGGGAGCCGGGTGCACGTGCGGAATGCACCGTCCGGACCGCCGGTTCCCCTCCCCATGACCAACATCGGAATCATCGGCTCCGGACTCATGGGCGGCCAGCTCGCCCGCCTGTTCACCTCCACCGGCCACGACGTCGTCATCGCGAACTCGCGCGGCCCGGAGACGCTCGCCGACCTGATCGCCGAGCTCGGGGATCACGCGCGCGCCGCCACCGTCCAGGAGGTCGCCGAGGCGGGCGAGATCGTCGTCGTGACGATCCCGCTGAAGAGCATCGACACCGTGCCGGTCGCGCCGCTCGCCGGCAAGGTCGTCATCGACACCGACAACTACTACCCCGAGCGCGACGGCCACATCGCCGAGCTGGACGACGAGTCCACGACGACGGCGGAGATGCTGCAGCGGCACCTGCCCGAGTCGAAGGTCGTGAAGGCGTTCAACCACATCTACGCGGCCGACCTCACCACCGACGGCACCCCCGCCGGCACCGAGGGGCGCCGCGCGCTCGTCATCGCGGGGGACGACGCCGAGGCGAAGGCCGCGGTCACCGCGATCCTCGACTCCTTCGGCTACGACGCCGTCGACGCGGGTCCGCTCGCGGAGGGCTGGCGGATCCAGCGCGACACCCCCGGCTACGGCCCGAAGCTCGACGCGGCCGGCCTCCGCACCGCCCTCGCCGAGGCGAAGCGCTACCGCGACATGTAGTCCTCTTCCTCCCTCCCGACGATGCCCGTCGCCCGCGGTCCCGACCGCGGCCGGCGGGCATCGCCATGTCCGCCGCCGCACGCGATACTGGGGGTGTGCCCGCCTCCTTCGTCGTCGTCCCCCAATGGCAGGGCTCGGGCTCGTCCCGCGCCATGAGGCTCGCGGACGGCGCGGCGGCGATCCGCGGCGACCTGCCCGCGCTCCGCCACCCGCGTCGTCGAGGTGCCCGTCGAGGCGGGCGAGTCGCTCGGCACGGGCGTGCTCCGCTACGCCTCCCTCCTCGCGGTGCGCACGCGGCAGGAGGCCGCGCTGCAGGCGGCCTCCGCCGCGGCGTCCGGGCCGCTCGTCACGATCGGCGGCGACTGCGGCGTCGAGGTCGCGTCCATCGGCCACGCGGCCCGCGCGCACCCGGGCCTCGCGGTCCTCTGGCTCGACGCGCACGCCGACCTCAACACCCCCGCCTCCTCGCCGTCCGGCGCCTTCCACGGCATGGTGCTCCGTGCCGTGCTCGGGGAGGGCGTCGACGGGCTGGAGCTCCCCGCGGGCACCGTCACGGCCGACCGGGTCGTGCTCGCCGGCGTCCGCGCGCTCGACGACGCCGAGTCGGAGCTCGTGGACTCCCGCGGGATCCAGCTCGTCGGCGCGGACGCCGTGGGTCCCGAGGCCGTCGTCCGGGCACTGCGCGCGACCGGCGCCACCGACGTCTACGTGCACGTCGACCTCGACGTGCTCGATCCGGCGGCATGGCCGGCGTCGGCTACCCGGAGCCGTTCGGGCCGGACGTGCAGGCCGTGACCGACACCGTCAAGGCGCTGCGGCGGTCGTTCGGCCTCGCGGGCGCCGGCATCACCGAGTTCGCCCCCTCCTCCCCGCCGCCGCGGTCGACGACATGGGCACGATCCTCCGCATCATCGGGGCGCTGACCGGCCCCGTCTCGATCCGCCGCCCGGCCGCGAGGTCCCGGACGGGAGGTCGCGTCCCGGCGCCTCCCCTGCGAGTCTGGGACGGAATCGACGAGGAGACCGCTGTGACCGACGACGCCCGCACCGCATCCGCCCCCGACCGCTCCCCCGCCACCGGGCGCCCGGACGGCCCGACCGGCACCACCCCCGACGACGCACCCCGCGTGCGGGTCGAGCGGCGGGGCCGCATCCTGCTCATCGGGCTCGACCGGCCTGCCAAGCGCAACGCCGCCGACATGCGGATGCTGCGCGAGCTGGCGAGCGCCTACGGCCTCCTCTCCCGCGATCCGGAGCTGCGCGTCGGCGTTGTGCACGCCATCGGCGACCACTTCACGGGCGGCCTCGACCTCGCCGACGTGGCCCCGCACATCGGGCGCGGCCCGGGCGGCGGCCTCGACGCCGTGCCCGACGACGGCATCGACCCGTGGCAGGTCAGCGGACCCGCCGTCGGCAAGCCCGTCGTCCTCGCGGTGCAGGGCACGTGCCTGACCCTCGGCATCGAGCTGGCGCTCGCCAGCGACGTCGTCGTCGCGGCCGCCGGCACGCGGTTCGGGCAGATCGAGGTGGCCCGCGGGATCCTGCCCTTCGGCGGCGCGACGCTCCGGTTCCCCGCCGTCGCGGGCTGGGGCGACGCCATGCGCTGGATGCTCACGGGCGACCTCTTCGACGCCGAGGAGGCTCGGCGCATGCGGATCGTGCAGCTCGTCGTGCCCGACGGCGAGCAGCTCGAGGCGGCCGTCGGCATCGCCAAGCGCATCGCCGCGCAGGCGCCGCTCGCCGTGCAGGCCACCCTCCGGAACGCCCGCACCGCCCTCCGCGAGGGGCGGACGCCGCCGCCGCCGCGCTGCCGGCGGAGCTCGTGCGGCTGGCCGGGATCCGAGGACGCGGCGCGCGGCATGCGCGCGGCGGCGCTGCGGGAGCCGGCCGAGTTCGTCGGACGCTGATCCGCCGTCCCCCACCCTCAGCCGGGGCTGGCGCTGGCCGCGTGTCGGCGCGGCTCGTGGACGCTGATCCGCCCACCGACCGGCGGCGAGGGCTGCCGGGGGCCGCGAGTAGGGTCGGGACCATGACCTCCTACGACCTCATCGTCATCGGTGCCGGCCCCGTCGGCGAGAACGTCGCCGACCGCGCGAAGCAGGGCGGGCTCTCCGTGCTCGTCGTCGAGTCCGAGCTCGTCGGGGGCGAGTGCTCCTACTGGGCCTGCATGCCCAGCAAGGCGCTGCTCCGCTCCGGCAGCGCCCTCCGCGCGGCCCGCGCCGTCGCGGGATCCCGGGAGGCGGTGACCGGCGACCTCGACGTGGCCGCGGTGCTCGCGCGCCGGGACTCGTTCACGAGCTCCTGGTCCGACGAGGGCCAGGTGAGCTGGCTCGAGGGCATCGGCATCGACCTCGCCCGCGGGCACGGCCGCATCACCGGTCCCCGCCGCGTCACGGTGACGGCGCCCGACGGGTCCACGGTGGAGCACGAGGCGACGCACGCCGTCGCCGTCTCCACGGGCACCGCCGCCCTGCCTGCCCGACATCCCGGGCCTCGCCGAGGCGCAGCCGTGGACGAGCCGCGAGGCCACCAGCGCGGAGGTCGTCCCGACTCCCTCGTCGTCATCGGCGGCGGCGTGGTCGCGGCCGAGATGGCGACCGCGTACGCGTCCCTCGGCAGCACCGTCACCCTCGTCGCCCGCAGCGGGCTGCTCACGGGCAGGAGCCGTTCGCGGGCGAGCTCGTCGCCGACAGCCTCCGCGGCATGGGCGTCGACGTGCGGCTCGGCGCGTCGCCCTCCGCGTCACGCGCGACGGCGACGAGGTGCTCGTCGAGCTCGAGGACGGCTCCGATCACGGCCGCCGAGGTGCTCGTCGCGACGGGCCGCACCCCGCGCACCGAGGACCTGGGCCTCGACAGCGTCGGCCTCGAGCCGGGGCGCCTACCTCGACGTCGACGACACCATGCTCGTCACGGGCGACGTCAACGCGGGGTCGCCTTGGCTGTATGCGGTCGGCGACGTCAACCACCGGGCGCTGCTGACCCGCCAGGGCAAGTACCAGGCGCGCGCCGCGGGCGAGGTCATCGCCGCGCGCGTCGACCGGCGGCACCGTCGACGACTCCCCCTGGGGCGTGCACGTCGCCACGGCCGACCACCGCGCGGTCCCGCAGGTCACCTTCACCGACCCGCGAGGTCGCGAGCGTCGGCCTCACGGCGAAGGCGGCGGAGGACGCGGGCACTCCGCACCCGCGTCGTCGACTACGACCTCGGATCCGTCGCGGGCTCGAGCCTCCACGCCGACGGCTACGCCGGGCAGGCGCGCACGGCGGTGGACGAGGACCGCGGCGTCATCGTCGGCGTCACCTTCGTCGGCCCCGACGTCGCCGAGCTCCTGCAACTCCGCCACGATCGCCGTCGTCGGCGAGGTGCCGCTGACCCGCCTGTGGCACGCGGGCGCCCTCCTACCCCACCGTCAGCGAGGTGCTCGGCCGCGCCTGCTCGAGACGCTACGGGCGGCCGACCGCGTGATCCGGTCCGGCCTCGGCGCCGTCGCCGGCGCGGTCCGCGGCGTCCTGCTCGACTCGCCCGTCTCGCGCGCCGGCAGCGGCATCGCGACCGCGGTCGGGCTGGCCGTCGGCCTGCCGCTCAGCACGGGCGAGGTGCGCCGGCACGGCGACCTCATCGTGCTCACGGGCCTGCCGTCCTGGGTCTTCGGCCGCGGCGGCACGTGCGTCGGCCGGGTCTACCTCACCCGCGACAACGCCGGCCCCGCGGTGCTGGAGCACGAGGCCGTGCACGTGGTGCAGTGGCGCCGGTACGGGCTGCTGATGCCGGTGCTGTACTGGTGGGCCGGGCAGGATCCGCTCCGGAACCGCTTCGAGATCGAGGCGGGCCTGGAGAAGGGCGGCTACCGGTGACCGGTCCGCTCGAGGGCCGCACCGTCGTCATCACGGGCGCGAGCTCCGGCATCGGGCGCATCGCGGCGCGGGAGCTGCACGACCGCGGTGCCGACGTCGTCGTGGTCGGGCGCGATCCGGAGCGCACGCGCGGCATCGCCGCGGAGCTCGGCGCGCGCCACGTTCTCGCCGACATGGACCGGCTGCACGACGTGCGCGCCCTCGCGACGACGCTCCTCGACAGCTGCCCGCGCATCCACGTGCTCGCCCTCAACGCCGGCAGCCTCGTGCCGCGGCGCGCGATGACGGTGGACGGGCACGAGACCACCTTCCAGCGCAACGTCCTCGCGCCCTTCCTCCTGACCCGGCTCCTCCTGCCGCGGCTCGAGGAGACGCAGGACGGGCTGCGCGGCGAGGAGAGCCCGGTGCGGGTCATCGGCACGGCGAGCCGCGC
The DNA here is from genome assembly GCF_979252985.1 of Clavibacter sp. AC415. Lineage (NCBI taxonomy): Bacteria > Bacillati > Actinomycetota > Actinomycetes > Micrococcales > Microbacteriaceae > Clavibacter > Clavibacter sp. AC415. The sequence continues at coordinate 120,124 of NZ_CEEDAR010000012.1, forward strand.
GAACCTGTGGGGACGCGTGCGCCTCGACGACCTCGACTGGCGGAAGCGCCCGTGGCTCGGCGGCTGGCAGGCGTACGGCACGTCGAAGGCGATGATGATCCTGATGATGCGCACGCTCGCCGAGCGCGTCGGCCCGCTCGGCATCGAGGCGTGCTCGTTCCACCCGGGGCTCGTCCGCACGTCGTTCGGGTCCGACAGCACCGTGATGAAGGCGGTGCTCGCGCTCTCGATGGGTGCCTACGGCATCTCCGCGGAGGCGGGCGCCGTGCCGCTCGTGCAGCTGGCGTCGGTGCCGGACGTCGCGGCGCCGAACGGCACCTACTTCGACCAGCTCACCCCCGAGGGAGGACCACGGCGCAGGCCGCCGACCGGCGCCTCGGGCGTGAGCTGTGGGCCGCGCTGGAGCTCGCCTCCAGGATTGACGGGGATGCGACCCGCGCCGGAGGGATCCGCGGCTGACGGCACCGGAGCCGCCGCGCGCGGGCGCATCGTGCGTGCGCGCGGCTCAGGTCGTCGCGAGGAGGTGCAGCAGGTCGTCGTGGCCGCCGACGTGGCCGCCGAGCAGCACGCTGACCTCGGTGACGGGGTGCTCGTCGGAGATCGGCGCGGCGAACACCATCATCTCGCTCGCCCATGCGCCGACGGCCCGCGCGACCGCGACCATGGGCTCCGCGGGTGCGCCGTCCGTCCCCCGGCCGGCGCGCGAGATGACCGTGACCACCATGCGCGGCGGATGCGTGAGCCGCACGTCCACCGAGGCGTCCGGCACCTCGACGAACACGCTGCCGCGCGTGCACATGGGCAGGACGGCGAGCGCAGCCTGCGCCTCGGCGAGGCCGGACTCGTCGGTGACGAGCAGGACCTGGCGCTTGGTGCCCTTCGCGGTGCGCGAGCGGGTCGCCCCGGCCACGGTCAGGACCCCTCGGCGGCGCCGCGGCGCCAGTAGCCCATGAACGCGACCTGACGGCGGTCGATGCCGGTGTCGCGCACGAGGAAGCGGCGCATGGCCTTGATGCAGCCGGACTCGCCGGCGAGCCACGCGTAGAGGGTCGAGCCCTCGTGGACGACGGGTGCGTCCCACACGATGACGTCCGTGTCGTCCTCGGCGAGCGGCTGCTCCGCGGCGGCGAGCGCGACCTCGGGCGTGGCGATGGCGCCCACCTTCACGTGGCAGTCCACCCAGTGGCGCACGGCCTCCTCGAGGCGGGAGCCGTTCGGCCGGCCGTCGCGCGGGAGCCAGGTGAGGTTGACGCCCTTCGGGACGCGCACCTCGAGGCGGTCGCCCGTGACGGGGACCTCGATGAAGGCGCAGCCCACGGCGTCGTCCGGCAGGGAGGAGAGGATGTTGCAGATGGCGGGGGCCGCCGTCTCGTCGCCCGCGAGCAGCAGGGAGCGCGCGTGCCCGGGGTGCCACTCGATGCCGAGGCCGCGCGCGGGGCTCAGGGCGTCGGGACCGATGAGCACGATGTCGTCGCCCACCCGGGCGGCTCCCGCCCAGCGGGACGCGGGGCCCATGTCGCCGTGCAGGGCGAAGTCCACGTCGACCTCGCCGGCCTCGCGGCGGACGGCGCGGGAGGTGTAGGTGCGCAGCGGGTTGCGCTCGGCGTCCGGCAGGGCGCGCCACCAGGCGAACCAGTCGTCGCCGCCGACGCCCGACAGGTCGGGCAGGCCGTGCTCGGCGACGGGCAGGAGCAGCTCGATGCGCTGGTCGAGGCACTCGTCGCCGAAGTCGCGGAGGTCATCGCCCTGGAACGTGATCCGGAGGAACGTGGGGCTCAGGTGCTCGGTGCGCGCGACGCGGGCCGCGAAGGGGCGGTACGCCGGGCGCTCCGCCTCGGGGGACTCGACGGCCGCCGGTTGCTCCTCGACCGCGGGCTCCACGTCGGCGCTGCTGCTGGCGAGGGTCGCGGAGGAGGTAGCACAGCCTAAGTATGGCATGCCTTACCTCATCGGTCGAGGTCGTCCGGCGGTTCGAGGACCGGATCCACGGGAGGATGTCCAGGGCGATCGCCCCCGTCCTCGTCGCCGTGTTCGTGGGCGCCGTGGCCCAGCGCGTGACCGGCCTCGGGTTCGCGCTCGTGGTGGCGCCGGTGCTCGTGATCCTCCTCGGGCCCTTCGACGGCGTGATGATCGTGAACCTGTGCAGCGTGCTGTCGGCCGGCCTCATCCTCGCGAGCGCCGTCCGCGACGTGGAGTGGCGGCGGTACCTGCTGCTCGCCGGGCCCGCGGTCGTGGGCATCGTGCCGGGTGCGCTCCTCGCTTACCTGCTGCCGGAGCCCGCGCTCGAGATCGGCATCGGCTGCCTGCTCGTCGCGGCGCTCACCACCTCCCTCGCCCTCCGGCGGACGAGCCGCGTGATCGACGGCCCCGGCGTGATGGCGGGCTTCGGCTTCTCGGCGGGCGTGATGAACGCCGCGGCGGGCATCGGCGGCCCGAGCGTCAGCGTCTACGCCGTGGTCAGCCGCTGGGAGCAGCGCGGGTTCGCGGCCACGCTGCAGCCGTTCTTCCTCACGACGGGCGCGGTGTCGCTCATCACGAAGCTCGTCCTCGCGCCGGACCGGTGGCCCGATCTCGGGGCGGCCGCGTGGATCGGCATCGTCGTGACCCTCGTCGCGGGCGTCGGCGCGGGCACGCTGCTCGCACCGCGGATCCCGACCAGCGCCGCCCGCGCGGCGGTCGTGGTGCTCGCCTTCGCGGGCGCCGTGACGGCCATCGTGAAGGGCGTCGCGGGGCTGGCCTAGGCCGCGACCCGGATGCCGACCCGCACCGCCGTCACCACTGCGGCGGGTGCCGGCGCAGCCAGCCGAGGCGGCGTTCGAGCTGCCGCCCGATCGCGAGCAGCGTCGCCTCCCCGCCCGGCCGGCCGATGAGCTGCACGCCCATGGGCAGGCCGTCGTCGGTGAGGTGCACCGGCAGCGTGATCGCCGGCAGGCCCGTGACGTTCGCGAACGACGTGTACGGCGTGTACCGCACCTGCTGGGCGAAGTTCCGCTCGCCGTCCTCCGCGTCGTACCAGCCGAGCGGGCGCGGCTCCATCGCGAGGGCCGGCGTCGAGCACCGCGTCCACGTGCGCGAACTGCGCGATGACGTCTCCGCTCGAACGCGGTGAGCTGGGCGAGCGCGCGCGACAGGTCGCGGGCGGAGAGCGCACGGCCCCGCTCCACGAGCCAGCGCGTGAGCGGCTCGAGGAGCTCCAGGTCGGCGCCCTCGGCGGGGATCCCCGCGGCGCCGGCCTGCCAGATCGTGCGGAACGCCGGGGCGTACGTGGGATCGGGCGCGAGGGCCAGGTCCTCGAGGCCGTGGCCGACGTCCGCGAGCTCGCGCACGGCGACGGCGAGCGCGTCGCGGGCGGAGGGGTCGAGGACGATCTCGTACGCGTCGTCCCACGGCGAGGTGGTCATCACGCCGATCTGGAACCGGCCCTCGCCGCGGACGGCCGCGCCCAGCAGGTCGCCGTCGCCGTCCTCGGGTGCGCGCAGGGTGAACGGGTGCGGGATGCGGCCGTTGACCCGGCCGATCATCGCGTCGAGCAGCATGGCCGCGTCGGCGACCCCGCGGGCGAGCGGTCCGGGGACGACGAGCCCGGCGAGCGACTCCAGGCCGGACTGCGCGGGCACGAGGCCGCGGGAGGGCTTGAGGCCCACGAGGCCGGTGGCGGCGGCGGGGATGCGCACCGATCCGCCGCCGTCGGTCCCGGGCGCGAACGGCAGGAGGCCGGCGGAGACGGCGACCGCCGCTCCCCCGCTCGATCCGCCGGCGCCGCGGGTGGTGTCCCACGGCGTGCGCGCGGGAGGCGCGACGAGTCCCTCCGTGTAGGAGGGCAGGCCGAACTCCGGCGCGCTCGTCTTCCCGAGGCTGATGCCGCCGGCGTCGTCGAGGATCTGCGGGATCGGATCGGTGCGCTCCGACACGTGGTCGCGGAAGAGGCGCGAGCCGAACGTGGTGCGGACGCCCGCCCGCTCGGAGAGGTCCTTGTCGCCGAACGGGAGGCCCCACAGCGGACCGGTGCGCGGCACCTCGCGCTCGACGTGGCGGGCGCGCGCGAGGGCGCGGTCGGCGGTGACGGTGGTGAACGCGCCGAGGCCCGGATCGAGCCGCTCGATGCGCTCGAGATAGTGCGTCACGAGCTCGGTCGGCGTGACCTCGCCGCGCTGCAGCTGGTCCCACTGGTCCTGCGCGCTGAGGTGGTGGAGTTCGAACACCGCTCCAGCGTAGGCCGGGCGGCGCCCGGCGCGACGGTCGCGGGACGCACGGACGGGGCGGGCGCCGGTCGTCCCGGCACCCGCCCCGTCCGTCACGGGTGCGCTCGCGTCAGCGGCGCGCGGCCGCCGAGGCACGGCGGCGGAACGCGACGAGCGCGAGGCCCAGCGCCAGCGCGGCGAGCGAGGTGCCGAGGACGGGAGCCGCCTCGGATCCGGTCGCCGCGAGGGTCGGCTCCGTGCTCGGGGCCGGGACGACGCCCGTGCCCGACGGGACCACGGATCCGGCCGCCGTGTCGAGCGCGTAGAGCACCGAGGCGCCCGTGCTCGGGAGCAGGAACGCGAGCTGGTGCGCACCCGGCGCGAGGTCGGCCGGGACGGTCAAGCGGACGCTCGCGCGTCCCTGCTCGTCGGTCGTGTCGACCACGGCGGCGTCGATCGGCGTGCGCGCGACCTCCTCGCCGTCGATGAGCGTGACCACCTCCGTGTCCTGCACCGGCGCGTTCGAGACCAGCAGCGAGGAGAGCTCGTAGGCGCGCTCCTGGCCGGCCGAGGGACGGGCGCCCGTGGTGTCGACGATGCCGACGGACCGCGTCGCCGAGTCGGGGTCGACGGGCGAGAACTCGGTGATGTAGTCGACGAACGCGGTGAGGTCGACGCGGCCGGAGTCGCTCTGCTCGGTGGTGTTCGCGAGCTCCGTGAAGTTGTCGCCGCCCTCCGCGAGGAAGCTGTTCGCGACCATCGTGAAGACGCGCGCGGGATCCACCGGCTCGCCCTGGAAGAACACGCCCGTGATCCGCTCGCCGCGCGCGGCCGTCGGGTCGTACGTGTAGGTCAGGTCGCGCGACAGGCCGAGCTTGAGGAACGGCCGCGAGGAGCCCTCGGGCTGCCACTGCTGCTCGAGCACGGCCTTCACGCCCGCGCCCGTGATCCGCGCGACCGTGAGGGTGTTGGCGAACGGCTGCACGATGGCGGCCTCCTTGTAGGTCACCTCGCCCTCGGAGTCGCCGGCGCCCGAGGACGCGACGGCGAGGTCCTGGCGGATGCCGCCCGGGTTCATGAACGCGATCTCGGTGCCCAGGTCCTCCTGGGTCGCCCACAGCTGCGCGTCCGCGACGAGGTTGCCGATGGTGGACTCGCCGCCGCGGTTCTCGGCGCCGTCCGACTGGCGGGCGCGCGTGATGTCGCCCGAGATCTGGCCGACCGTGCGGCTGCCGATGACCTCGGCCTCCGCGACCGCGTCGTCGACGATGCGCTGCACGGCGGGATCGGCCGGGAACGCCGGCTCCCCCTCAGCGGTGAGGAGCGGAACGAGCTCCGACGAGATGGAGGTGAGCGCCTTGGTGGCGGGGTCCACCGTGAACGACAGGTGCCCGAGGTTCGTGCCGTAGCTGCCGGTCTGGAGCACGGGCAACGGCAGCGCCTTGCCGGCGACGGGCAGCTCGTAGTCGTAGCCGAGGTGCGTGTGGCCGGAGACCACGGCGTCGACGTCGGCCTGGACGCCCGTGACGATGCGGCCGAAGACCGAGTCGTCGGTGAGCGCGGACTCGTCGGAGGTGGACGCGCCCTCGTGCACGACGAGGACGACCACGTCGGCCTCGCCGTTGGCGTCGTCGCCGTCGCGGAGCGCGCGGGCGGTCGCGGTCGAGGAGTCGACGACGCTGCCGACGTCGAGCGTGGCGAGGCCGGCCGGGCTCACGAGCTCGGGCAGGGACTCGGTCGTGGCGCCGACGAACGCGACGCGAACGCCGCCGATCTCCTGCACGTCGTAGGCCGCGTAGGCGTGCTCCGTCGTGCCCTTCTCGTACAGGTTCGCGGAGATGTACGGGAAGTCGGACGCGGGGACGACGCGGTCGTCGACGTCGTCCCGGCCCTGGTCGAACTCGTGGTTGCCGAGCGTCGACACGGACACGCCCATGGCGTTCAGCGCGGCGAGCGTGGGCTCGTCCTGCTGCGACAGCGACGTGAAGGTGCTCGCGCCGATGTTGTCGCCCGCGGAGATGAGCGTGCTGTTCGGGTTCTCGGCCTTCGCCTGCTGGAACGCGCCCGAGATGACGGCGGTGCCCGCGGTGGACGACGTGGTCTCCAGGCGCCCGTGGAAGTCGTTGATGGAGTAGACGTCGATGGCGACGTCGCCCTCCGCGGCGGACGCGGGCGCGGCGCCGAGGCCGAGGACCGCGGTGGCGGACAGGCCCGCCACGACGGCGAGGGCGCCGGAGCGCGCGGCTCCGGACGGGCGGCGGGTGGGGGCAGGGCGCATGCGGGACATCCTCGTTCGTAGGCGGCGGTGAGCATTACCTTACGGAGCTTGGGTTTCCATGGGGTTAACGCGCGGATCCCCTCGGAGGGCCGTCATCTCCGGCGCCACCCGCCACCCGCCGGCCGCCGACCGCGTCAGCCGCGCACGAGCCCGGCGAGCTCCGCGCGCGTGGACGCGCCCATCTCCCGCAGCAGGTTGGCGACGTGGAACTTCACGGTGTTCTCGCTGATCCCGAGCGACGCGGCGATGGCGCGGTTCCTCGACCCGGCGGCGACCAGCGCGAGCACCTCCCGCTCGCGCGCGCTGAGGCCGGCCTCCCCCGCGGCGTCCAGGCCGGCCGCCGGCGCGTCGAGCGGCAGGCGCACGGCGATCTCGGAGCCCCAGCCGGGCGTCGCGGTCACCTCGAGCGTGCCGTCGAGCGCCGCGACGCGGTCGGTCAGCCGCCGGAGCGCGTCGAGGTCGGCGGTCGTGGAGCCCGCGCCGTCGTCGCGGATCCCGACCAGGAGATTGCTGCCGTCGCAGTCCCACTGGATGCGCACGCGCGTGACGTCCGGCTCCTCCACCAGAGCGAGCACGGCGCCCCGCACGATGGCGCGGCCCGCGTGGGCGACCTCCCCGGGGAGCGCGCGCCCGTCGACCGGCGGCTCCACGAACTGCACGTCGAGGTCGCGGAACCGCACGAGCGGGCGGAGGTCGTCGCGGAGCCGGGCGAACGCGCGGGCGACGGGCTCCTCGCCGAGCGAGCGGTCGCGGTCGGACGCGGCGCGGAGCTCCACCATTGCGTTGGTGGCGAGGTCGGCGGCGGTCTGGCGGGCGGCCGCGTCGCCGGTGCGGGTGCTGCGCAGCACCGCGAGCAGCGACTCGAGGGTGGTCGCGTGCGCGTCGCCGAGCTCGGCGACGACCCGGGCGCGCTCGGAGGAGACCGCCCGTGCCTCGGCGAGGTACGCGGGCGGGGCCGCGGCGACCTGCTCCCGGATCCCGTGCGCGACGCTCCGCCACAGGGCCCGCACCAGCTCCCGTGCGCCGGGCACGTCGTCGTCCGCGGCGACGGGATCCACCAGCACGAGGAGCGCCCCCGTGTCGGCCCGCCACGCCGCCACAGTGCGGGGCCGGCCTCCCACGGGGTGCTCGACGGCCCAGGCACCGCCGGGGTCCGCCCCGTCGAGGCTCGCGAGGATCCGGTCGAGCTCGGCGATGGTGACGTTCTCCACCACCTCGGCCTCGCCCGCCTTCTTGCGGGGGCGGCCGGTGCAGTCCTCGGTGAAGATCACGAGCGCGCGGTGCGCGACCACGGGCTGCAGGAGCCCGGACATGGCCTGCGCCACCTCCTGGAGCGGGGCGGCGAGCGCATCGTGCAGCCCGTCGAGGAGCGCGACCGGGTGGAGCACGGGGTGGTCGGCGGGGCCAGCGGCAGGGTGGGTGCGGGAGACCATCCCGCCGCCGTACGCCCACCCGATCCAGCGTCCCGGCGGGCTCTGCCCACTCGGACGGGTAGGTGGATCCATCCGTCGGGTGGGCGGCGCGGTCGGCCGGGGAGGAGCACGATCGTCACGTGACCGACTCGACGACCGCCCCCCGCCCCCTCGGCGACGCCCCCGTGGACGTGTCCGCCGCCCTCCGCCTGATCTCCGAGGAGGGCACCCGCGTCGCCCGGTCCCTCGCCGGCCCCGACCTCGCCGCCCGTCTCGACGAGGCCGCGCGCGAGGTCCGCGCGGGCCGCCGCGTCTTCACCCTGGGCGCCGGCCGATCGGGGCTCGCCCTGCAGATGACCGCCATGCGGTTCATGCACCTGGGCCTCGACGCGCACGTGGTCGGCGAGGCCACCTCGCCCGCCATCGAGGGCGGCGACGTGCTGCTCGTGGCGAGCGGATCCGGCACCACGACCGGCATCGTCCGCGCCGCGGAGACCGCCCGGGAGGTCGGTGCGCGCATCGTCGCCCTGACGACCGCCGACGGCTCGCCGCTCGCCGACCTCGCGGACGTCGTCGTCCTGATCCCCGCCGCCGCCAAGCAGGACCACGAGGGCACGGTCTCGGCGCAGTACGCCGGCGGCCTGTTCGAGCTCAGCGTCGCCCTCGTCGGCGACGCCGTGTTCCACGCGCTGTGGCAGGCGTCCGGCCTCTCGGCCGACGAGCTGTGGCCGCGCCACGCGAACCTCGAGTGACCGTCGGCCACCCGATCCCACCCCACGAACGCACCACGACAGGAAGAGGAACCACATGAAGCTCCAGGTAGCCATGGACGTGCTCACCATCGCCGACGCTCTCGAGCTGGCCGGCAAAGCGGCGCCGCACGTCGACATCATCGAGCTGGGCACCCCGCTCATCAAGGCCGAGGGCCTCTCCGCCATCACCGCGATCAAGGAGGCGCACCCCGACAAGATCGTCTTCGCCGACCTGAAGACGATGGACGCCGGCGAGCTGGAGGCCGACATCGCGTTCTCCGCAGGCGCCGACCTCGTCACCGTCCTCGGCGTCGCGGGCGACAGCACCATCGCGGGTGCCGTGAAGGCCGCCCGGAAGCACGGCAAGGGCATCGTCGTCGACCTCATCGGCGTCCCCGACAAGGCGAAGCGCGCGAAGGAGGTCACCGAGCTCGGGGCCGAGTTCGTGGAGATGCACGCGGGCCTCGACGAGCAGGCGGAGGACGGCTACACGTTCGGCGACCTGCTCGAGGCCGGCACGGCGTCCGGCGTCGCGTTCTCGGTCGCGGGCGGCGTGAAGCCCGGCACCATCGGCGACGTGCAGGACGCGGGCGCGGTCGTGGCCGTGGCCGGCGGCGCGATCTACTCGGCCGACGACCCGGCCGCGGCCGCCGCCGAGCTGCGGGCCGCCATCCGCTGACGCACCGCATCACCGGGCGCCGCGCACCCCGTCCTCGGACGGGTGCGCGGCGCTCGTGCGTCCGACGGCCGCGCGCCGGCGGCTCTTCGTCCGCCTGCTCTTCGTCCGGCAGCCCCGTGCGACAGCGCGGCTCAGCCGAGCGCGGCCAGCACCTGCAGCTCCTCGGCGCGCGTGAGACCGGATCGGCGGGGCCGGTCGAGCCCGCGCGCCCGCTCGTCGTCGAGCACGTCCCGCACGGTCTCCGCCAGCGGTCGCCTCCGCGCCCCGAGGGCCCGGATCCCCGCGTCGCTGCGCGCCGTGAAGCCGACCGCATCACGGGGCAGCCACAGCGGGAGCGAGCGCGGTCCCGCCCAGTGCCGGACGTCCGCGGCCGTCAGCTGAGCCTCGGTCGCGACGACCCGCTCGCCCGTGGACCCGGCCGCCTCCGCCGCGAGGTCGAGCACGTCCGCGAGCGGCACGCTCTCCCCCACGGCGTCGACCACGCCGTCGAGCCGCCGAGCGCCCACGTCGACCACCAGGTCGACGAGGTCCCGGGCGTCGATCACCTGGGCGCGTCGACCCTCCGCGTCCGGCACGAGCACGGGCCCGTCGCCTACCAGCGCTGCCCGCGCGGGCCAGTAGCCGAACCGGTCGCTGTCGTCGCCCGGTCCGACGACGAGCCCGGGCCGCACGATCATCCGCCGTCCCGCGAGCGCCGCGGTGACGGCCCGCTCGGCCGCCGCCTTGGCCTGCCCGTAGTCCTCGAGGTCCACCGGCTCGACGACCGCGGCCGTCTCGTCGTCGCCGGGCCGCGCGGGTGCGGCGTAGACCGAGACGGTGCTGACGAGGGTCCAGTGGCGGGCCCGGTCGGCGAGCGCGGCGACGGCCGTGCGGGCGTGCTCCGCGGAGGAGGTGAGGTCGACGACCTCGTCCCACTCCGTGCTCTCGACGGCCGCGTACGCATCGGCGCGGTCACGGTGCGCGCGCACGAGCCGCGTGCCGTCGGGGGCGGGTCCGCCCGTGCCGCGCGCCAGGCAGGTGACCCGGTCCCCGCGCGCCGCGAGCCGCGCCGCGACGAGCCCGCCGATCCACGCCGTGCCGCCGAGCACGAGCACGTCCCGCGGGGCGGGCGTCGCTCCTGCCGCGTCGTCGCGCACCCCGGCCCCGCTCACGATCCGCTCGGGGGCGCCGGCCTCCCCGGGCGCACGGAGGCCGTGTCGGCCACGTCGATCCGGCGCACGCCGTCCTCCTGCTCCGTCACGTCGACGCGGGGGTCCGCGTCGGACTCCACCGCCTTCGGCGCCGTCGTCAGCTGCTCGTGCCGCTCCTCGTCGAAGCTCCGGTCCTCGTCGTCCTGCTGCATGCGTCGCGCCTCTCGTCGCCTCCACCGTACGCGGCGCCGGTCGACCGCCGCGGGCGCGCCGTCCGCACGCCGCCGCCGGCCGCACCCCGCCGCCGCCCGCACCCCGCCGCGGGCGGCCCGTCCGCACTCCGCCGCCGTCCGCCGGCCGCACCCCGCCGCCCTCCGCCGCCCGCCCCCGCCGCCCTCCGCCGCCCGCCCTCCGCCGTCGGGGGGATCCGCCTCCCGGCGCCCCCCGCGTACCGTGGCGGCATGAGCGCACAGGAGCCGACCCCCGACCTCCCCCCGACGTCACCGCCGCCCGCACCGCCGTCCGCACCGCCCTTCGCACCGCCGGTGTCCCCGGCCGCCGCGGGGGCGCCGAGCGGCCCCGCCGCTCCCGCCGGCTGGTCGGGCGCCCCCGCCGTCCCGACCCTGCCGCCGCTCCCCGAGCGCCCGCCGGTCCCGTACCACCACGGCCTCCGCGACACGGGCGGGCCGTGGCGCGGCATCGTCGCGATCCTCCTCGGCGCCGTGGCGTTCTTCGGCCTCTCGCTCGTCTTCGGCGGCATCGCCTTCGCCATCGAGGCGTTCCGCGGCCGCATCGACCTGGAGGACCCCGGCGTCCCTCACCACGATGACGCCGATCATCCTGCTCGCCACGAACCTGTCGCTCGCCGCCCTCATCCCGGTGTCTATGCTCCTGCAGCGCTGGCTCTTCGGCGTCCGCATGGGCGCGCTGTCCTCCATCGCGGGCCGCTTCCGCTGGCGCTGGCTCGGCCGGGTCGCCCTCGTGATGGTGCCCGTGTTCCTCGTCTACATCGGCGTCACGTTCGCGCTCGACCCGTCCGGCGAGATCCGCGTCGACGGGGAGGTCGTCACCTACCTCGCGATCGTGCTCCTCACGACGCCCCTGCAGTCGGCCGGCGAGGAGTACGGCTTCCGCGGCCTCGTGCAGCGCTCGGCCGGCTCCTGGTTCCGCAGCACCCGCGTCGCGCTCGTCGTCGGCGCGGTCCTCTCCAGCGCGCTGTTCGCGCTCGCGCACCTCGCCGAGGACCCGTGGCTCATCGCCTACTACTTCGTCTTCGGGATCGCGGCCACGATCTCGGCCCGCCTCACCGGCGGCCTCGAGGCCCCCGTCCTCATCCACGCGCTCAACAACACCCTGCTGCTCATCCCCACCGTGCTGCTCGGCCAGATGTGGAGAGCTACGACCGCAGCGCCGGCACCGGCGGGCCGTTCATGCTCCTGCCGATGGCCGTCGTGCTCGGCTCGGCGCTGCTGACCCGGCTGGTGGGCACGGCGTCACCGCGTGGAGACGAGGGCGCCCCGCCCGCTCACGGCGAAGGAGGTCCGCCGGGAGCAGGAGCGGGCGTGGTGGGAGCAGGAGCGGCAGCGCCAGGCGTCGCTCGCCGCATGGCCCGCGCCCACCGACCCGGGGACTCCGCGGGCTTGAGCGTGAGCTGCATGGTGACGGTGCCGAGCCAGCGCCCGAACTTCCAGCCCACGCGGCCCATGCGCCCGCTCTCCGTGAAGCCCAGGGACGCGTGCAGCCGGATGGAGGCGTCCGCGCCCTGGTCGGCGATGACGGCGATGACCTCGCGGAGGCGCGCCTCGCGGCAGGCCTCGACGAGCGCCTCCAGGAGCGCCCGCCCCGAGCCCCTTGCCGGTGGACGCGGCGCCGAGGTAGATCGAGTCCTCCACCGTCGTCCGCGACGAGCGGCGCGCCCCGACCGGCTCGACGAGCGCGTATCCGAGCACCTGACCCGATGGGGACACGGCGACGAGGAACGGCATCCCCATCCGCTCGAGCTGGCCGAACCGGCCGCGCCACCGGGCGAGCGTCATGCGGGTCTCGTCGAACGTGACGGTGCTGTTCATGACGTTGCCGTGGTTGTAGATCTCCCGGATGTCCGGGAGGTCGGAGCTCGTCGCCCGGCGGATCTCGTAGCTGAACTCAGGGGACGGGCGGAGCGGGCTTCCCGGAGGTGGGCGGGCAGGCGCCGCCGGGTCTGGTATTCCTCCTCGAGCATGCCTGGATCCTGCTGGGGACCGGGGCGCGCGCGACCGGCCTCGGTCGGAGCGGACGCCCGGACGCGGCGGCGGCGGCCGGGTCGGCTCAGAGCCGCCAGTCGACCGGATCCGCGCCCTGCTCCGCGAGCAGCGCGTCGGCCCGGCTCGAACAGGCCGCGACCCCGAAGAAGCCGCGCGACGCCCCGACAGCGGGCTGGCGGGGTTGCACGGAGAGGAGCGACGGCACGGGCGCGAGCAGCGGTGCGAGCGATCCCGCGTCCTTGCCCCAGAGGATCGCCACGAGCAGGCAGCCGCCGCGCCGCGAGCCCCCGGATGGCGCACTCGGTCACGGCCTCCCAGCCCTTCCCCCGGTGCGACGCGGGCGCGCCGGGACGGACCGTGAGCACCCGGTTCAGGAGCAGCACCCCGCTGCGCGTCCAGGCGGTGAGGTCGCCGTGGTCGGGGGTGGCGATCCCGAGGTCCTCCCGCAGCTCCCCGGTGGATGTTGACGAGGCTCCGCGGCACCGGCCGCACGTCGGGCTCCACGGCGAACGACAGCCCCACGGGATGCCCCGGGGTCGGGTACGGGTCCTGGCCGACGATGAGCACGCGCACGTCGGCGAGCGGCTGCTGGAACGCGCGCAGGACGCGGTCGCCCTCGGGCAGGTAGGGCCGTCCAGGCGGCGACCTCGGCGCGGAGCCGCTTCCCCCATCCGCGCGATGTCGTCGGCGACGGGGGCGAGCACGTCGGCCCGGCCGGCGTCCGTCGAGCCCGCGCTCGACGAGCTGGGGCAGGGTCAGCGCCACGCGCCGGGGATCAGGACGCGCCGGCGGAGCTGACGGTGACGCCGGTCTCCGAGCCGATGACCGACCAGACGCTGCCGCGCCCGAAGACGACCAGCTGGCCCTCGCCGACGATGAGCGCGGTGCCCTCGTCGATGGCGACCCGGCCCTCGACCAGTCCCGCCTCGGTCGCCGCGATGAGGCGGGTCGAGGGTGCCGCCGCTGCGCCGCGTGCACGTCGACCGCGACGTCGATCAGGCCGATGCCCTGCTCGACCGTGACCTCGTCGAGGTCCTCGCTGGCGTCCTCCTGCACGACCTCGACGTCGCCGATGCGCCAGCCGCCGACGATGGCGGTCTCGGCGGCCACCGCGGCGCCCGCGGAGAAGCCCGGCGTAGGGCACGCCGGCGGTGACCTGGCGGCGGATCTCGCCGAAGACCGGCTCGAGCGCCTGGCGGTACGCGGGGGTCAGGCCGCCGCCGACGACGATGCCGTCGACGTCCTGCAGCTGCGCAACCTGGATGGACCCGCCCTCGGGCGCGAGCACCGCGACGGGCTCGCAGGGTCCGGCGGCGCGGAGGGCCTGCGCGTAGCGGTCGAACTCCTCGGCGCCCAGGCCGTCGTGGACGAGGACCACGGCGATGCGGGCCGGCTCCAGCCGGGCGGCATCGGTCGCCCTCGTCGTCGCCTCGGACAGGAACCGCGCGAGGAGGGGGGTGTCGTCATCCGACAGGCCGCCTCCGACCAGGTGAACACTCACCCCTCGACGGTACAGGGCCTGGCCCGGGAGCGCGTCCGGTCCGGGGCCCGCCGCCGACGCCTCCCGCGGCGGTCGGACGCCCGCCGGGGGGGGGGCAGGAGAAAGCCCGGCACCTCCGTGAGGAGATGCCGGGCTGTACGTGACCCCAACCGGATTCGAACCGGTGTTACCGCCGTGAGAGGGCGGTGTCCTAGGCCGCTAAACGATGGGGCCGTTCTCGCGAACTCGTCGAGTATGCCACAGCGCGCACACACCCGCCAAATCGAGCCCCGAGCCGGGTCGGATCCGCCCGCGCGCACGGCCGCCGCCACGCGGCTGCGGCGCCCCGATCGCCGCTCCCGGGCGCCCCCGCGTCCCGGGTTTGCCCCGCGGGGCCCGGACGGTGTTGGCTCCACTCATGCGATTGACGAAGCTCGAGCACGCGGCCCTGGTCCTGGAGATGAGCGGACGGAAGCTCTTCATCGACCCGGGCTCCTTCACCACCCCCATCACGGAGGCGATGAACGCCGACGCCATCGTCATCACGCACGAGCGCCCCGACCACTGGACCCCGGAGCAGCTGAAGCGGATCCTCGACAAGAACGAGGGCGTCCCCATCTACGCGCCCGAGGGCGTGGCGGCCGCCGCCGCCGACTTCGACGTGACCGTCGTAGCACGCGGGCGACACCATCGAGGTCGGGTCGTACACGCTGCGGTTCTTCGGCGGCGCGCACGCCGTCATCCACGAGTCGATCCCCGTGGTCGACGACCTCGGCGTCCTGGTCAACGGCGCGCTTCTACTACGCGGGCGACTCCTTCGTCGTCCCCGAGGGCGTCGACGTCGACCTCCTCGCCGCCCCGGCGGGCGCCCCGTGGATGAAGATCAGCGAGTCCATCGACTACGTCCTCGCCGTCGCGCCGCGGCGCGCGTTCCCGACGCACGAGATGGTGCTCTCGGCCGCGGGCAAGGCCATGTCGAACGGGAGGCTGCAGTGGGCGACGAGGAGCAGGGCGGCGGCGAGTTCCACGCCCTCGAACCCGGCGATAGCATCGACCTCTAGGCCCTGTTCGGGCTCTCGAGGAGCGGACGCGGGGTCATTCGGCATGGACGGACTCGCCGCGGCGTCGCTGATCATCGAGTTCCTGACCTGGATCGCGCTCGTCCCCGGCGTCCTCCTCTACGTCGCCGGCCTGTCGATCCGCGTGGTCGGCCGGCGGATGGACGGCCACCGAGGGCCTCGTCGCCGAGCGTCCGGCGGATCCCGACGCACCGACGTCCGCGCCCACGCGCGTCCTCCGCTGGTTCGACGGCGACGGCGACGTGCACGAGGCGCCCGCCGACACGCACGAGACGCGCGACCTCGCCGCGGGTTCCGACGTGCGCGTGTGGTTCTCTCCGCGCTCCCCGTGGCGCGTGGCCGCGCGCACGCCCACCGAGCTCGACGGCCGCGCCCTCCGCGTCACCGGCCTCGTGCTCATCGGCATCGGCGCGGTCGCGGCGGTCGCGGGCATCGTCCTGCTGTTCCTCGAGTAGCCCGCCGCTGCACCGCGCGCGGCACCTGGGCATCCGCCGCGTGGTCGGACGGGGCCCATGCGGACGTATAGGCTCGTCGTCGAAGGGGAGTACTCCCGTCCGGCGGTCGTGTCGTCGATACGGTCGGACCACTCCGACCCGTGCGGCCGGTTCCGCGAGCAGGGCTCGCGGGGTGGAGGAGACCTTCAGTACCCCGTCGGACCGCTGCGCGGATCCAGGTTGCTGGCGAACCCGCACATGGATGTCCCCTTCTGGCTCTGGGCCGCGACCATCGCGGCCGTCCTCGGCCTGCTCGTCTTCGACTTCTACGCGCACGTGCGGAAGGCCCACGAGCCGACCCTGAAGGAGTCCGCCACCTGGTCGGTGGTCTACATCGTCATCGCGCTCGTCTTCGGCGTGGGCGTCGGCGTCTTCTCGAACTGGACCTTCGGCGGCGAGTACTTCGCCGGCTACGTCACGGAGAAGGCCCTGAGCGTCGACAACCTCTTCGTCTTCCTCATCATCATGTCGAGCTTCGCGGTGCCGCGGGCCTTCCAGCAGAAGGTGCTGCTCGTCGGCATCGCGATCGCGCTCGTCATGCGCGGCATCTTCATCGCCCTGGGGTCGGCCATCATCGACAACTTCTCCTGGGTCTTCTACCTGTTCGGCGCGCTGCTGCTCGTCATGGCGTACAAGCAGATGAAGGAGACGCACGACGAGAGCCGAGTCGGGACTCGAAGCTCATCCGCACGCTCCGCCGCGTCATCCCCACCTCCGAGGACTACGACGGCGACAAGCTGACGACCCGCATCGACGGCAAGCGCCTCTTCACGCCGATGTTCCTGCGTGATGCTCGCCATCGGCCTCACCGACGTGCTGTTCGCCCTCGACTCCATCCCGGCGATCTTCGGCCTGACGCAGGAGGCGTACATCGTCTTCACCGCCAACGCCTTCGCGCTGCTCGGCCTCCGCCAGCTCTACTTCCTCATCTCGGGACTCCTCGAGCGCCTCGTCTACCTCTCGCAGGGCCTCGCGGTGATCCTTCGGCTTCATCGCCGTGAAGCTCGTGCTGCACGCCATGCACGTCAACGAGGTGCCGTTCACCGTCGACGGCGGCGAGCCGATGCTGTGGGCGCCCGAGATCCCGATCTGGTTCTCGCTGTCGTTCATCCTCCTCACCATCACCGTCGCGACCGTCGCGAGCCTCGCGAAGACGAAGCGCGACGCGCAGGCCGTGGAGGGCACGGACGCGGCCGAGGCCGCCCACGCGGACAACGCACCGGCGGATGCGGACACCCGCGCCGGGCGCGACTCGGGACGCAGCGTCGAGAGCGACGCGGACGCGACGCGCCGCCTAGCTCCCCCGCACGCGACGACGCCCGCTCCCCACGAGGGAGCGGGCAGTCGTCGTCGGCGGCCGCGGGCCGGGCGCTCACGCCGGCGCCCCGACGCCGCGGCACTCGAGCCGGCGGGCTCAGGTCACCGAGCTCAGGCCGGCGTGCTCAGGCCGGCGTGCTCCGGCGGGCGTGCTCCGGCCGGCGTCCTCAGGCGGGCGCGCTCATGCCAGCGGGCCCTCCGGGATCATGCCCCTCGGCCGTGAGTTCCGCCCACAGCTCGTCCGGCACGGGACGCGCCGCCCGCGCCGTGCCCTCGCGCACCTCGTCCGCCGTCGCCATGCCGAGCGCGACCGTCGTGACGGCCGGATGCCGGAGGGGGAACCGGATCGCCGCCTGCGGCAGCTCCACGCCGTAGCCCGCGCAGATCTCGGCGATGCGCCGGGCGCGGGCCAGCACCTCCTCGGACGCGGGCCCGTACTCGTAGGTCGCGCCATCCGCCGGGGAGTCGGACGCCGTGACCCCGCTGTTGAAGACGCTCACGGCGATGACGCGCGTGCCGTGCTCCTCGGCCGCCGGCAGCACCTCGTGGAGCGCCGTCTGGTCGAGCAGCGTGTACCGGCCGGCGACCATCGCGAGGTCGAGCGCGCCCGTGCCGATGAGGGCCGCGAGCGAGCGCGGGGTGCCGGACCCCGACGCCGATCGCCCGCACGACGCCCTCGTCGCGGAGGCGCGCGAGAGCCGGCACGGCCTCCCGCACGGCCTGGTCGAGGTGCTCGTCGGGGTCATGGATCAGCAGCACGTCCACGCGGTCGAGGCCGAGGCGCGCCAGCGAGTCGTCGAGCGAGCGGCGGACGCCGTCGGCGCTGAAGTCCCACCGCCGCACGTGGTCGCCGGGCACGTCGAACAGGTCGTCGTCCCGCCGGCCGTCCGGTGCGTCGACGGGCTCGAGGACGCGCCCGACCTTCGTCGACACGACGTGCTTATCGCTCGGGTGCTCGCGGAGCACCTCCCCCAGCCGGCGCTCGGCGAGGCCGAGGCCGTAGTGCGGGGCGGTGTCGAAGTACCGGATCCCGGCGTCCCACGCGGCGCGCACGGCGTCGCGTGCCTCGTCGTCGGTGCGGGAGCGGTAGAGGTTGCCGAGGGGCGCGGTGCCGAGGCCGAGCTCGGGCAGGTCGATGCGGCTCATGGATCCAGCATGCTCCGGGCGCGCGTCGGCGCCCGGAGCGATGCGGCGGGCGCCGACGGGAGACGCGGCGCAGCCGAGGCGCGGCGCAGCCGAGGCGCGGCTCAGCCGAGGCGCGTGCTCCCGATCCCGCCGTCCACGTCGAGCAGCGCGCCGTGCACGAACGCCGCCTCGTCGGAGACCAGGAACCGCACGGCGAAGGCGATGTCGACCGGGCGCACGGGCACGCCCGCGACGGTGGTGGCGGTCATCGCGTCGAGCACGGCGGCGTCCGACGCGTTGCCGGGCGTCGCCGTCACGCCCGGCGCGACGCTGTTCACCCGCACCCCGCGCGGCCCGTGCTCCGCCGCCCACGTGCGGGTCATCTGCTCGACGGCGGCCTTGGACGCCGTGTAGGCGGCGCCGAACGGGACGCCGACCCGCGACATCCACGAGCCGATGTTCACGACGGCCCCGGAGCCCCGCTCCGCCATCGCGGGCGCCAGCTCGCCGACGAGCACGTGCGGCGCGCGCACGTTGACCGCGAGGACGGCGTCGAGGTCGTCGTCCGCGAGCGCCGAGGTCGGGCCGACGGGGTAGATCCCGGCGTTGTTGACGAGGATGTCGACCCGGCCGCCGAGCGCGGCGACAGCGTCGACGGCGAAGCGGCGGATGCCCGCGGCGCTCCCGGCGAGGTCGGCGGGGACCGCGTGCGCGGTCCCGCCCGCCGCGGCGATCTGATCGACGACGACACGGGCGCGGGCCTCGTCGCGGCCGCTGACGACGACCTCCGCGCCGGAGGAGGCGAGCACGCGGGCGATCGCCGCGCCGATGCCGCTGGTGGATCCGGTGATGACGGCCGTCCGGCCGGCGAGCCGGGTGTCGGGGACGAGGGACTGGAGGACTTCTTCGTTGGACTGCATAGTCCAATTGCTACCACAGACTGGACCGCATGGTCCACCGCGATAGCATCGGGACATGGCCGAACCGAGGATCACCGAGCGCGGGCGCCTCACGCGCCAGCGCATCATCGAGGCCACCGGCGAGCAGATCCTGGCCACCGGCATCGGCGGCACCACCCTCGACGACGTGCGCGCAGCCACCCTGACGAGCAAGAGCCAGCTGTTCCACTACTTCCCCGGCGGCAAGCTCGAGCTCGTGCGCGAGGTCGCGGACTGGGAGGGCCGGCAGCTGCTGGAGGCGCAGGAGCCGCACATCCACGACCTCGGCTCCTGGGAGTCGTGGGAGGCGTGGCGCGCGGCGCTCGTCGAGTACTACATCGGCCGTGGACGCTGGGCCTGCCCCATCGGCTCGTTGGCGACCCAGGCCTCCGCCGTCGACCCGGAGCTCGAGCGGGCCATCGCCGAGGCGATGCGCTCGTGGCGCGCGTTCCTCGCCCGGGGCGTCGAGCGGATGCGGGGAGGCGGGGCTGGTCGCG
>NZ_CEEDAR010000013.1:0-64141 GCF_979252985.1 Clavibacter sp. AC415
ATGTTATGTCCTGTACTTCGTTCGGTTGTGGCCGAACCGATATTAACCGTTCCTCGTGCAGTGTCAAGAGATGTTTTCGCATTTATCGTGAAACGCTTTCGCGTTTTTCGTGCGCCGCTTCACCGGCCTGACGTACGGCCTCCAGTCCCTCCCGGACGGCGCGGAACGCGATGCCGCGCGCCTCGAGCCCGTTGAGGATGCGGACCACGTCGGACGTGCCCGGCCCGAGGCGGTCGAGGCTGACCACGAGGAGCTCGTCGTTCTCGCGGAGGTAGTCGAGGGCGTCCTGCAGGCCGGGGCGCGGGGCCTTGGGGCCGCCCGCGACGTCGACGAAGATCCGCTCGCACCCGGCCGCGTCGAGGGCGTCGACCTGGTCCTGGTAGGACTCCTCGGCGCGCGCGACGCGCGCGTACCCGACGAGCGTGGTCATGCGTGCTCCCTCTCGGCGCGTCCCGCGTCATGCCGCGACGGGCGGGCGGCTGGTGGCCGCTCGCCCGTCGATCGATCAGGATGGTGCTCAGCTCGCGTCGTCCGACTGCGGCGACGCGGTCTCCTTCTTCTCCTGCAGGCGGTCGATCTGCTCGCTCGCCTCCGCCTTGTTGAGGTCGGCGGGGATCTCCTCGCCAGCCTGCGTGGCCAGCGAGTCGAGGTAGCTGCGCTGCGCGCCCGTCATCGGCTCGTCGCCCGTGACCCACGTGCTCGGGTCCTTCTCGGCGCTCTGCGGCGGGGTGGGGGTGGCCGATCCGAGCATCTCCCGGTCGTCGCCGCCCGTGGTGTCCTGGTTCGCATCGCTCATGGTGGTGCCTCCTCGTGTCGTACCGCCGACGCTACTCGCGACCGGGGACACCGGCCGCGGTGCCGGGGGCGCCGCCGACGCTGTGCGGCTAGCGCCGGGCGCTGCCGAGGAGCGCCTCGCGGTGGTCGGTGACGGCCTGGAGGAGCCGGCGCTCGTCGTCGAGGTGCCCCGCCTCGGACCGCCCGGACGCCGCGGGCCGCTCGGACAGCATCCGCTGCCGGGCGAACGCCAGCCGCGTCGCGTCGCGGGTGAACAGGCTCATGGCCCGGCCGGCGTCGCCGCCGCGGGTGCGCGCCCACAGGCGCGCAGGCGGCGGCCCTGCCAGGTGCTCAGCATCTCGACCTCGGCCGGCGTGAACCAGCCGACGACGGCGTACTCGCGGAGACGCCGGCGGGTGAGGTGGATCTCGTACCGGCGCGGATCACGACGACGACCAGGAACGCGAAGATCGGCACCTGGAGCAGCACGTAGAAGGAGAGGAAGTCGCCCGTGAGGGTGACGCCCGTGTTCCAGAGGGCGTGCAGCACGATGGCCCCGACCAGCCCGATGGCGCCGAAGCCGAGGGCGGCGCCCGGGCCTCGGCGCGCGCCGTAGCCGATGGCGATGCCGGTGATCATCGTGAACGTCACGTGCGCGAACGGCGAGAACAGCCCCCGCAGCACGAACGTGCCGACGAGCTCGCCCGTGGTGCCCTGCACGAGCGGTCCGCCGAAGTAGACGATGTTCTCGGTGAAGGCGAAGCCCGCCGCGATGGTGGCGCCGTAGACGATGCCGTCGACCGGGCCGTCGAAGTGGCGGCGCGCGACCCAGAAGACGAGGAGCAGGCCGATGGCCTTCGCCGACTCCTCGACCACGGGCGCCTGGACCGCGAGCTGCAGGAACTCCGTGTACCGCGTGGGCACGCCCACGGCCAGCCGCGCGTACTGCACCACGAGGTCGAAGACGAGGGCGATCGCGACGGATGCGGCCGCGCCCCACAGCAGCGCGAACAGCGACGCCGACGGGGCTCCGGCTCCCACCGGTCGACCCACCGGACGGCGAGGAGGACGAAGCCGAGCGGGATGAGGGCGAGGAGCGCGCGCACGGCGACGGCCTGGACCCCGAGGCTGAGCACGAGGTAGGCGGCGACGACGAGGCCGACGAGCAGCAGCACGGCGACGCCCACGACGCCGAGGACGGCCGACGTGGTGATCCGCCCGGGCGCGTGCGGCGCCGGCAGCTCCATGGACGGCGGCGGCGAGGCCGAGGCGAGGGACGGTGGACGGTCACGGGGATGGACGGGTCGGTCACGACGGCCCTCTCTTCGGCGGATCGGCGTCGCCAGCCTACTGGCGGGCCCGACCGGCGTCGGGGCCTTCCCGGCGTCCGAGGCGGTCGGCGTCGGGCCGGCGGTCAGGCCGCCTTGCCGGGGTTGAGGATCCCGGCCGGGTCGAAGACGCGGCGGATCCCGGCGGCCAGCCCCATCACGTCCTCCCCCAGCTCGTCGGCGAGCCACCGCCGCTTGAGGAGCCACGACCCCGTGCTCGCCCGTGAGCGTCCCGCCGAGGTCGACGGCGGCGCGGAAGAGGAGGTCCGCCGCGTGCCAGACCGCGTCCGGGATGCCCGTCGCGTCGCCGTCGGGCGTGCTCGGGTCTTCGGGGATGCAGAAGTTCGGGTGCAGGTTGCCGTCACCGGCATGCGCCACGGTCGGGATGGCGAGCCCCGTCTCCCGCTCAATGGCGCGGATGCGCGTGAGCATGTCGGCGAGGCGGGAGCGCGGGACGGCGACGTCCTCGATGAGGACGCGGCCCCGGGCGGCGAGCGCCGGGTGGAAGGCGCGGCGCACCGCGAGGAGGCGCTCGCCCTCCTCGGCGTCGTCGGTCACGTCGGCCGTGCCGCCGCCCGCGACGACGACCGCGACCACGCGCGCGGCCTGCGCGGCGGCGTCGGGGCCGTCGCAGCGGACGAGGAGGTGGGCGGATCCGCGCGCGGAGTGCGCCGTGCCCAGGTAGGCGTCGATGGCCTCCAGCGCGCCGGCGTCGAGCAGCTCCATCGCGGCGGGCCGGATGCGCGCGGCCGTGATGGCCGACGCCGCGGCCGCCGCCGCCGTGGAGTCCGGGAACGCGGCGGCGACGGTGGACGGCGTCGCGGTCGGGCAGGGCGCAGGCGCACCGTCGCGCGCACGATGACGCCGAGGGTCCCCTCCGAGCCGATCATCAGCGCGGTCAGGTCGTACCCGGTCACGCCCTTCACGGTGCGGTGCCCCGTGTCCACCACCCGGCCGTCGGCGAGCACCACCGTGAGCGCCAGCACGGCCTCGCGCGTCACCCCGTACTTGGCGCAGAGCAGGCCGCCCGCGTTGGTGGCGATGTTGCCGCCGATGGTGGAGATGGCCTTGCTCGCGGGATCCGGCGAGTACCAGAGGCCGCGGGGAGCGAGCGCCGCGTTGAGGTCGTCGTTGAGCACGCCGGGCTCGACGACCGCGAGCTCGTCGGCCTCGCTCACCTCGAGGATCCGGTCCATGCCCCGCACCGACAGCACGATCTCGCCCGCGGTCGCCGTGGCGCCGCCCGCGAGGCCCGTGCCGGCGCCGCGCGTGACGACGGGCGTGCCGGTGGCGCTCGCGATGCGGAGCGTCGCGACGACGTGCTCCACCGCGGTCGCGCGAACGACGGCGATCGGGTCCGCGGGGCTGCGGTACCCGGAGCGGTCCGAGCGGGCGTCGTCGAGGGAGGCGGGGTCGGTCGCGACGACCTCGCCGAGGGCCGCCACCAGCTGGGCGCGGACGTCCTCGTCGGAGTGGGCCGCAGGGATGCGGGCGGACGACGCTCCGGCGAGGACCCCGTCGGGTCGCGGAGCGGGGACCACGCCGTCGTCGATCATGCGATCCAGACTAGGTCGCCCGTGCGCGCAGCGGTCGCCGCGGATCCGGCAGGCTGAGGGCATGCGCCCCTCCGACGTCGGCCCCGCGGCCGCGCACGTGTCCCGCTCCGTAATCGACGTGCCGGCGCCCTTCGACGGCGGCGGCGTGATCCGCTTCCTCTCCTGGCACGCCGTCACGGGCGCCGAGGAGGGGGACGCGACGAGCTTCACCCAGTCGGCCCGGCTCGCGCACGGCGCGGGGACGATGTCCGTGCGGCTGCTCGACGCGAACGGGGACGCGCACGGCGGCGACGGCGGGGGCGGGGCCGGATCGGCGACGCGCGTCGAGGTCGTCACGCGGGTCGAGCACGCGGCCGACGCCGTGGAGCTGATGGCCGGCACGCGCCGCCTCCTCGGCGTCGACGTGGACTCCGCGCGCATCGACGCCGACCTCGCCCGCGATCCCGCGCTCGCGGCCGCCGTCCGCCGCACGCCCGGCCTCCGCATCCCCGGCACGCTGGATCCGCGCGGCACCCTCTTCCGCACCATCGTCGGCCAGCAGATCTCCGTCGCCTCCGCGCGCGCCACGCACGGCCGCATGACGGCGGACCTCGGCGAGGACCTGCCCGCGTCGGTCGCGCACGGATCCGTCACGCGGCTCCCGCCGTCGGCTTCCCGCATCGCCCGCGACGGCGCCGAGCTCCTCCGGGGCCCCGCCCGCCGGACCGCGACCCTGGTGCGCCTCGCGGAGGCGCTCGAGACCG
Organism: Clavibacter sp. AC415; assembly: GCF_979252985.1. Classification (NCBI taxonomy): domain Bacteria; kingdom Bacillati; phylum Actinomycetota; class Actinomycetes; order Micrococcales; family Microbacteriaceae; genus Clavibacter; species Clavibacter sp. AC415. Next base: position 4,402 of record NZ_CEEDAR010000013.1, read on the forward strand.
GCGAGCTCGTGGTGAAGCACGGCATGCCGCGCGCGGAGCTCCGCGCCGCCCTCGTGGCCTTCCACGGCGTCGGGCCGTGGACCGCCGACTACGTCGCGATGCGCGCCCTCGGCGAGCCCGACATCCTCCTCTCCGGCGACCTCATCGTGCGCCGCGGCGCGGGTGCGCTCGGCCTCCCCGACGAGGCGCGCGCCCTCGACGCGCGGGCCGCCGCCTGGTCGCCCTGGCGCTCCTACGCGACCCTGCACCTGTGGCGCGTCATGACCGACCGGATGCCCGCCGCGGGCTGACGCCTACGCGCTCCGCTTCTCCTTCTCCGCGGTGCGCTTCGCGGGCGCCTTCCCCGTGCCCGACGACCCCTTCGCGGCGGACGTCGACCCCTTCGCGGCCGCGCCCTTCGTCGTCGACGACCCCTTCGCGGTGGACGCCGCCCTCTTCGCGGTCGACGCCGCCTTCTTCGTCGTCGTCTTCGTCGTCTTCGTCGTCGTCGTCGCCTTCTTCGCGGCCGCCGCCTTCCGCTTCGCGGGAGCCCCCTCTCCCGCCGGCGCCTTCCGCTTCGCGCCGCCGCCGCCCCCGCCCCGGCTGCGCTCGATGCTCCGCTTCAGCGCGTCCATGAGGTCGAGCACCTCGCCGCCCGAGTCCTCGTCGTCGTCCGACTCCCCGAAGGTCGCGTCGGTGTCGAGCGAGTCGCCCTGGGCGAGCTTCGCGTCGATGAGGGTCCGCAGCTGCTCCTGGTACTCGTCGCTGAACTTCGACGGGTCGAAGTCCTCCGCGAAGCCCTCCACCAGCTGCGCCGACATCTCGAGCTCCCGCGGCGACACCTTCGGTGCGGCGTCGAGCGACGGGAAGTCGGCCTCCCGCACCTCGTCGTCCCAGAGCAGGGTCTGCAGCATCAGCACGTCGCCGCGCACGCGCAGCGCGGCGAGGCGGGTGCGCTGCCGGAGCGTCACGTGCACGATCGCCGTGCGGTCCGTCTCCTCGAGCGTCCGGCGGAGGAGCGCGTACGACTTCGGGCTCGAGGAGTCGGGCTCGAGGAAGTAGCTGCGGTCGAGCATCACCGGGTCCACCTGGTCGCTCGGCACGAACTCGACCACGTCGATCTCGCGGCTCCTCTCCTCCGGGAGGGACGAGAGGTCCTCCTCGGTGATCACGACCGTGCGGTCGCCGTCGTCGAACGCCTTGTCGATGTGCGCGTAGTCGACGACCTTGCCGCACACCTCGCAGCGGCGCTGGTACCGGATCCGCCCGCCGTCGGCGTCGTGCACCTGGTGCAGCGGCACGTCGTGGTCCTGCGTGGCGCTGTAGACCTTCACGGGCACGTTGACGAGGCCGAAGGTGACGGCGCCCTTCCAGATGGCTCTCATGGATCCAGTGAACACCCGCCCGGCCGCCGCGCCCCGGCCGCACGGGGCCATGCTGGAGCGATGGCGGGGCGAGAGGCAGCAGGTGGAGGTCGACGGGCACGGGATCGCGCTCTCGAACCTCGACAAGGTCCTGTACCCGGAGACGGGCACGACGAAGGGCGACGTCATCGCCTACTACGCCGCCATCGCGCCCCACATGCTCCCGCACCTCCGCGACCGGCCCGTCACCCGGAAGCGCTGGGTCGACGGCGTCGGCACCGACGAGCACCCGGGCAAGATGTTCTTCCAGAAGGACCTCGACGCGCACACGCCCGACTGGGTGCAGCGGAGGGCGATCCAGGCGCACCGCGACCAGCGCGAACGACTACCCCCTGGTCGGCGACGTCGCGACCCTCACCTGGCTCGGGCAGATCGCCGCGCTCGAGCTGCACGTGCCGCAGTGGCGCTTCGGGCGCACAGGGCGACGTGCGCCGCCCCGGACCGCCTCGTGCTCGACCTCGACCCCGGACCCGGCGCCGGCCTGCCCGAGTGCGTGGAGGTCGCGAGGGCGGCCCGCGCGATCCTCCGCGACATCGGCCTCGAGCCGTACCCGGTGACGAGCGGATTCGAAGGGCATCCACCTCTACGCCGCCCTCGACGGCAGCCACCGCGGCGCGGGCCGCGATCTCCGAGGTCGCGCACGAGCTCGCCCGCGCGCTCGAGGCCGAGCCGCCCCCGACCTCGTGGTGAGCGACATGAAGAAGGCGCTGCGGCAGGGCAAGGTGCTCGTCGACTGGAGCCAGAACAACCCGAACAAGACCACGGTCGCGCCGTACTCGCTCCGCGGGCGCTCGCGGCCGACCGTCGCGGTGCCGCGCACCTGGCGCGAGCTCGCGTCGCCGACCCTCCGGCACCTGGAGATGGACGAGGTCGTCGCGCGGATGCGGAAGCGCCAGGATCCGCTCGCCCCCGTCGAGGAGGGCCGCCAGCGAGAGACCTGGAGCCCACGCCCGAGCGCCTGGCCTCCTTCGCGCGGAAGGAGCCCGCCGGGGATCCCGCCGCCGACCGCCTCGCGACCTACCGCTCCAAGCGCGACGCCGCCAAGACCAGCGAGCCCGTCCCCCGCCGACGCGCCCGCGCCGTCCGAGGGCCGCTCCTTCGTCATCCAGGAGCACCACGCCCGCGCCCTGCACTGGGACTTCCGGCTGGAGCACGACGGCGTGCTCGTCGAGCTGGGCCCTCCCGAAGGGCGTGCCCACCGAGCGCGGCACGAACCACCTCGCGGTGCAGACCGAGGACCACCCGGTCGAGTACGGCGCGTTCGAGGGCACGATCCCGGCGGGCGAGTACGGCGGCGGGGAGGTGGCCATCTGGGACGCGGGCACCTACGAGCTGGAGAAGTGGCGCGACGGGAAGGAGGTCATCGCGACGCTCCACGGCCGGGGCGCGGGCACCGGCATCGACGGGCCGCGCCGCTACGCGCTCATCCACACCGGCGGGCACGGGAAGGCCGACGCGAACTGGCTGATCCACCTGATGGAGCCCGCCGACGCCCCCGCGCGGCCGCACGCGCGGTCCGCGCGCCCTGCCTCGGCTGCGACGGCGGGCGGGCGCACGCGGGTCGGCGCCCGACGCCGGGGAGGCGCCGCGAGCGCGCCCGCGCCCATGCTGGCCACCGCGGCACAGGGCCCGGGCCTCGACCCCGACGAGGAGTGGGCCGTGGAGATGAAGTGGGACGGCTACCGCGCGATCGCCGTCGTCGAGCGCGGCCGGGCCACCCTCACGAGCCGCAACGGCGTGGACCTCACCGCGGCCTTCCCGGAGCTCGCGAGGAGCTCCCCGAGCGGCTCGACGTCGACGCCGCCGTGCTCGACGGCGAGATTGTCGTGCTCGGCGCCGACGGGCGCCCCGACTTCGGCCTTCTGCAGACGCGCCTCGGGCTGACGCGGGAGAAGGACGTCGAGCGGGCGAGGCGGTCGGCGCCCGTGCACCTCATGCTCTTCGACGCCCTCGCGCTCGGCGGACGCGTGCTCGTCGACGCGCCCTACCGGGAGCGCCGCGCCGCCCTGCTCGACGCCGTGCGCTCGCCCGGCCGCGGGCGGATCCAGGTGCCGCCCGCCTTCGACGGCGACCTCGACGAGGCGCTCGCCACGAGCCGCGAGCTCGGCCTCGAGGGCATCGTGGCGAAGCGCGTCGACGCGCCCTACGAGTCGGGCCGGCGATCGAGCGCCTGGGTGAAGGTCAAGCACCACCGGGCGCAGGAGGTCGTCGTGGGCGGTTGGCGTCCGGGATCCGGCAGCCGCTCTGCGGGCGTCGGCTCGCTGCTCGTGGGCATCCCGGGGCCCGACGGCCTCGCTTACGCGGGACGCGTCGGGACGGGCTTCACGGAGCGCGACCTCGCCGACGTCCTCCGCCGCCTCCGCCCGCTGGCGCGGAGGACGAGCCCGCTCGCCGACGTGCCCGCCGCCGACGCCCGCGACGTGCACTGGGTCACGCCGCGCCTCGTCGGCGAGGTGGAGTTCGCGGAATGGACCGGGACGGGCAGGCTGCGCCAGGCCTCGTGGCGCGGATGGCGGCACGACAAGCGGCCCGACGAGGTGGTCCGGGAGGACTGAGCTCCCGCCTGCCCGGCGCACGCGGGGACGGCCGCCGGCACCATGCACGTTATGACCGCAACGTCGGCCGGAGCGCCTCCGCCCGATACGCTCGGGGCATGAAGTTCGCCCACCTGCTCGCCGACGACGGCGTCACCCCCCGACTGGCCGCGATCGTCTCGGAGGGCCAGGCGCTGTTCCTCGACGAGGTCCTCGACGAGTCGCCGCGCGACCTGCAGGACCTCATCGAGCGCGGGGACGACGAGATGGCCCGCGTCCGCGCGACCGTCGAGCGCGCCGTCGCCAGCCGCACCAGCACGACGCCGGTGGACGGCCTCGCGCGCGCCTCAACGGTCCTCCGCCCGCCGGCCGTGTACGCCGTGGGCCTCAACTACTCCGCGCACGCCGAGGAGCTCAACATCACGAGCGCCTCCGCCCCCACCGTCTTCGCGCTGTGGCCGAACTCGCTCTCCGGCCACGAGGGCACCACCAGCTGGCCCCGCTCGCTCAGCGAGGAGGTCGACTACGAGGTCGAGCTCGGCGTCATCATCGGCCGCGCGGCCCGCGACGTGTCCGAGGAGGACGCGCTCGACCACGTCTCCGGCTACACCGTCGTCAACGACATCACGGCCCGCAACCTGCAGTTCTCGGAGCAGCAGTGGAGCCGGTGCAAGAGCTTCGACGGCTTCTCCCCCACGGGTCCCGTCGTCGTCACGCGCGACGAGGTCGCGGACCCGCAGGACCTGCGCATCACGACGGTCCTCGACGGCGAGACGGTGCAGGACGGGCGCACGAGCGGCATGGTCCGCACGGTCGCGCGCCTCGTCTCCTACCTCAGCACCTCCTCCACCCTGCAGCCGGGCACGCTCGTCTCCACGGGCACGACGAGCGGCGCCGGGTACTCCCGCGACCCGCAGATCTTCCTGAAGGACGGCAGCACGGTCACCGTCTCGGTCGAGGGCATCGGCTCGCTCACGACGCACACCCGCATCCTCTGACCGGCGGCGGCCGGAGGGGCGCCCGCGCGTAGGCTCGGGGCATGACCGACCAGCCGCAGGACCCGATCCACGACCACTCCATCCCGGAGGACGCCGACCTCTCCGCGCCCGACGCGGCGGATCCCGAGACCGACGAGCTGCACGACGCCACCGGCCGGACGCCGCCGACGGCGACGCCTAGCCCCTCCCGGCCGTCCCCCGACCACCGCGTCTAGGGTGGAGGGATGATCGACCCGCCTCATCTTCTTCGCCGGCATCGGCACGGGTTACGTCCTGGGCGCGCGCGCCGGACGCAAGCGCTACGAGGGCATCGCCCGCGCGTCGCGCTCCGTCTGGTGGAGCGAGCCCGTCCAGCGCGGCGTCCGCGAGGCGCAGTCCGTGCTCGACGAGAAGGGCCCGGTCGTCGTCGAGCGCACCGTCGAGACGGCGCGCGAGGTCGCGGACTTCGTCGGCCACGCCGTCCAGGGCGCGGCGGTCGCCGTCGGCCGCACCGCGCACTCGGTGGGCGAGCGCATCGGAACCACCACGCAGGACGTCGCGGGCCGGGTCGGCAGCACCACGCAGGACATCGCGGGCCGCGTCGGCGACACCGCGAAGGACCTCGGCACGCGCACCGCCGACCAGACCAAGCACGTCGTCGACCGCGTCGGCCAGCAGGCCACCGAGGTTGGCCACCGGGTCGCCGAGACGGCCGAGGACGTCCGCGACCGCGTCGTGGAGACGGCCGAGGAGGCGCGCACGCGCGTCCAGGCGACCGCCGAGGACCTGCGGGAGCGCGGCGAGGAGGCCGGACGCCGCGCCGTCTTCAGTGCCGCCGAGGCCCGCGACGAGGCGCTCGCCTCCTTCGACGACGAGGACGAGACCGGCCCGGTGGGCATCCCCGCCGACGGCGCCGCCCGGGACGGCGAGGCCGATGCCTCCGCCGACGGGAGCGACGACGACGCCGACGAGGACCTCGACACGCTCGGCCCGGACGACTTCGGCGAGCCCGCGGACGCCGACGAGCAGCCGGTGTCCGAGGAGCCCGCTACGGCGGCTGCTCCCGCGCGGAAGGCCACGCGCACGCCGAAGCCGAAGCCGAAGCCGAAGGCGGCCCCCGACGCCGCCGGGCACGTGCCCACCCCGGCCGACATCGCCGGATCCGTGCACCGCGAGGAGACCGCGCATCCGACACCCTCCGACGCGTCCGGCACGACGCCGGCCCGCACGGCCGACCAGCCCGACGACTGACACCGCACCCTGGACGACGGCGCGCCGCGGACCCTCGGGTCCGCGGCGCGCCGTCGTCTGGCCGCGTGGTCGGTCAGTCGGCTTCGCCGCCCTGCTCGGCCGCGTGGGCCGCGAGCATCTCGGGCGTGATCACCGTCATGGCCGCGGTGACCGGCTCGAGGCCCGAGAGGCGGTCGGGCGCGAGGATCTTCTCCACCTGCGACCGCGTCATGAGCCCTGCCTCCACGACGAGGTCGGGGATCGACGCGCTCGTCATCAGCGCCGTCTTCGCGAGGCTGGAGGACGCGGCGTAGCCGATGTAGGGGGTGAGCGCCGTCACGACGCCGACGGACGACTCCACCTGCGCCGCCAGCCGCTCCGTGTTGGCCGTGATGCCGTCGATGCAGTTCACCCGCAGGGTCTGGGCGGCGTTCCGCAGCCAGCTGAGCGACTGCAGGAGCGAGTGCGCGATCACCGGCTCGAACGCGTTGAGCTGCAGCTGCCCGCCCTCCGCCGCCATGGTCACGGTGACGTCGGCGCCCGCGATGGAGAACGCGACCTGGTTGACCACCTCGGGGATCACCGGGTTCACCTTGCCGGGCATGATGCTGGAGCCCGCCTGCCGGGGCGGGAGGTTGATCTCCCCGAGCCCCGCCTGCGGGCCCGACGACAGCAGCCGCAGGTCGTTGCAGATCTTGGACAGCTTGATGGCGGCGCGCTTGAGCGTCGAGGACAGGGTCATGAACACGCCCGCGTCGCTCGTCGCCTCGATGAGGTCGCTCGCCGTGACGAGCGTGTAGCCGGTGATGGCGCTGAGGTGCCCGCGCACGGCGGCGGCGTAGTTCGGGTCGGCGGTGATGCCCGTGCCGATCGCGGTGGCGCCGAGGTTGATCTCCGAGAGCAGCGGCACGAGCTCGCCGAGGCGCGCGTGGTCCTCGCCGAGGGTGGTGGCGAAGCCGTGGAACTCCTGGCCGAGGGTCATCGGCACGGCATCCTGCAGCTGGGTGCGGCCCACCTTCAGCACCTGCGAGAACTGGGCGCCCTTCGCGAGGAACGAGCGCCGCAGCAGCTCCAGCTCGTCGAGCGTCTGCAGCAGCGAGTGGATCAGCGCCACCTTGAGCGCCGTGGGGTAGGTGTCGTTGGTCGACTGGCTGCGGTTCACGTCGTCGAGCGGGTGCATGTGCCGGTAGTCGCCGAGCGCGTGGCCCGCCTTCTCGAGGGCGCGGTTCGCGATGACCTCGTTGGTGTTCATGTTGGTGCTCGTGCCCGCGCCGCCCTGTATCACGCCGACCACGAACTGGTCGTGCAGCTCGCCCGCGATGATCTCGGAGCAGACCTCGTCGATCTGCTTGGCCTTCCGGGCGTCGAGGACGCCGATCTGCACGTTGGCGCGCGCCGCCGCCTGCTTCACCTGCGCGAGCGCCACCACGAACTCGGGGTAGACGCTGAGCGGCCGGAGGCTGATGGGGAAGTTCTCGAGCGCGCGGGCCGTGTGGATCCCCCAATACGCGTCCGCGGGGACGTCCAGGCTCCCCAGGCTGTCGGTCTCGGTGCGGACGGGGTGCCCGTCCGGGGTGGGGATGCGGTCGTCGTTCGGGCTCACCGGGGTCATGTGCAAGGCTCCATCGTCTCGTCGCTCGTGGCATGAGGATCCCTCGACACTACTCGGGGGTCCGCGCCCGGCCGAGGCGCCCGGTGGCGCGGATAGGCTCGTCGGATGCGCCGCTTCCTCGGGATCGACCTCGCCTGGGCGGAGGGAACGGCGGCCCGCCCCGCCCGCGAGACGGGCCTCGCCTGCATCGACGACCACGGCCGGGTGCTCGCCCTCGAGACCGCCCGCGGGATCGACGAGGTGGTCGCCTGGGTCACCCGCTGGGACGGGCCCGGAGCCGTCGCCGCGGTCGACGGGCCGCTCGTCGTCGCGAACGCCACGGGCAGCCGCCTCGCGGAGAAGGAGGTCGCCTCCCGCTACGGCCGGCTCGGCATCTCCGCCTACCCGTCGAACCGCGGGCTCCCCGCGCAGGGCGCGGTCGCGCTGCGGCGGAGGCTGGAGGACGCGGGCTGGCGGTACGACGACGGGTCCCCCGCCGATCACGACGCCGACGCCCGGACGATGCTCGAGTGCTACCCCTACACGACGCTCGTGGGCGCCCCCGAGCTCGGCTTCGACGGCATGAAGCCGCGGTACAAGCGCCTGGCGCCCCTGCTCCCCACCGCCGAGCGCCGGCCCGCGCGCGCCGCCGAGTTCCGCGTGGTGCTCGACCGGGTCGCGGGGCTGGCGGGGGCGGATCCGCCCCTGGACGTGACGACGCACCCCGCCGCCGCCGCGCTCGTGGCCGACGGCCCCGCGATCCTCGAGCGGCAGCACAAGCACCTCGAGGACCTGCTCGACGGGCTGATCTGCGCGTGGACCGCCGCGTACTGGGCGAGGCACGGCACCGCGCGCTCGCAGGTGCTCGGGGCGACCGACCCGGTGGTCGACGAGCTCGGGCGGCGCGGCACGATCATCGCGCCCGCCCGGCCGCACCAGCGCGCGCCGCACGATCCGCTGCACGCGCCGGCTCCGGTGCCAGCCGCTTGAGGCCGGGTCAGCCCCGGCGGAGCCCGAAGCGCAGCTGCAGCACGAGGAGCAGGTTCTTCACGAGCGTGTCGCTCGGGATCTTCGACTCGCCCTCGGTGCGGTCCATGAACACGATGGCGACCTCCGTGGGCGGCGCCGCGTGCCGCAGCGCGCGCTGCTTCATCTCGATCTGGAAGCCGTAGCCCGTCGTCGTGATGGTGGACGGCGTGACGCGGCGCAGCAGTCCCGCCTCGTACAGGTTGAAGCCGCCGGTGTAGTCGGTGATGCGGGAGCCGAGGAACAGGCGCGTGTAGAGGTTGCCGCCCACGCTCAGGAAGCGGCGCTTGAGGTCCCAGTCGGGCGTCGCCCCACCGCGGATGTAGCGGGAGGCGACCACGAGGTCGGCGCCGTCGCGGACGCGCCGCAGCATCTCCGTGACGTACGCCGGGGTCGTGCGAGAGGTCCGCGTCCATCTGCAGGATGTGCGTGGGCGGCTCGTCGGCCCCGAGGAGGAGCTCGAACGCCCAGATGTAGGCGGCACCGAGGCCCGCCTTCTCGGCACGGGTCTCCACGCGGACGTGGAAGGTGTCCGTCTCGACGCTCGGGGCGAGGGTGCGGACGAGGTCCGCGGTGCCGTCCGGCGACGAGTCGTCGACGATCATCGCCGTGATCGCGAAGTCGGCGTTCTCCGCCGCCATGGCCGCGAGGCGGGGAAGCAGCTCCCCGACGTTGCGCGCCTCCTCGTAGGTGGGGATGACGATCGTGAGACTGCTCAAGCTGGTGGTTCCGTCTTCGCGTCGGGGGGACGACCCGGATGCGGGCCCCATCGAGTCTAGCCAGCCACCGGCCCGCCGACCGCGGGGCGGCGGGCAGCCCCGCCCGGCGCTTGTTACGCTGGCGGTGGCTCGGCGCCCTGACGCCGTGTGCGTCCGCCGACACCACGGGCGTCCGCGCCGCAGGGAGGGGGATCCGCATGGCGAAGCTCCTCGGCGACCGCCGCGTCCGCTTCCTCGTCGCCGGCCTCGTGAACACGGGCCTCGACTTCGTGCTGCTCAACCTGCTGATCCTCGCCGCCGGCATGCCCGTGCTGGGCGCGAACCTGGTCTCGGTGACGGTCGGCATCACCATCTCCGACCTCCTGAACCACTTCTTCGTGTTCCGGTACGGCGAGCCCGTGACCGTAGGCCGGTTCCTGAGGTTCTTCGCGGTCACCGGCTTCAGCTCGCTGCTGCTGCAGAGCGGCGTCATCTGGCTGTTCGAGCGCGGCTTCGACACGACGTTCGGCCGGTCGCTGTTCATGTTCGGCACGAGCGCCGAGCAGGAGTTCCTGGAGATCAACGTCGCCAAGGCCACGGCGGTGCTCATCGGCCTGGTGTGGAACTCCGCGCTGTACCGGCTCGTCGTGTTCCGGGCGCCCGCGGTCCCCGGTGGGGGTCGCGGGGACGACGCGCCGGACGCCGACGGCTCCCCGGCCGTGCGCGCCACCGCCTCCGCGGACTGAGGCGGCGCGGCGCTCCCTAGAGGAGCTTCCCGACCTCCGTCACGAGCTGCTGCACGCCGAGCACCACGAACAGGAGCGCCGACAGGCCCATCACGGTGTCGCTGAGCGGGCGGTTCCGCCAGGCCCGCGGCGTGCGGTCGGTGTTGAGGAGCACGAGCAGGGTGATCGCGAGGAACGGCATGAAGAGCGCCCCCAGCACGCCGTAGGCGATGATCAGGCCGATCGGCTGGTCGAGGAACAGCAGGCCGATGGGCGGGATCGTCAGCCACAGGATGAAGCCGCGGTAGTAGCTGCCGCCGAGGCGGCGACGCGGGTCCTCCACGTCGAGGCCGCGGATGGTGCCGAGGAAGTCGGCGAACATCAGCGAGACGCCGTTCCACACGCCGAAGGATCGACGAGAACGACGTGGCGAAGAAGCCGAGCAGGAAGAACCAGGTCATGAAGGCGCCGTAGCGCTCCCCCAGCACGTCGGCGAGCTGCACGAGGCCGCCCTCGCCGTCGGCCAGCGCGATGTCCGCGGAGTACAGGAGCTCCGCGCCGACGACGAGCATCGAGAGCACGAACACGCCGCTCATGACGTAGGCGACGGAGTCGTCTGATGCGCATGACCTTCATCCAGCCGGGCGCCACCCAGCCCTTCTCGCGCAGCCAGTACCCGTAGGCGGCGAGGGTGATGGTGCCGCCGACGCCGCCCGCGATGCTCAGCGCGACGACGAGGCCGCCCTCGGGGATGGTCGGCACGAGGCCCGACAGGAGCGCCGGGACGTTGGGCAGCGTCACGATCGCGGCGCCCACCACGGTGACGAACATGAGGCCGACGAAGACCGCGATGATCCTCTCGAACGCCGAGTAGCGGCCGAACCAGACGACCACCGCTCCCAGGAGCCCGCAGGCGATCGCGAAGACCTTGAGGTCGACGCCCGGGAACAGGGCCGCGAGCGGAAGCGCGGAGGAGCTCATGGCGGCCGCGCCGTACACAGAGGCCCCAGATGAGGATGTAGGGCCCGAAGTACCAGGTGGTCCAGCGGCCGACGCTGCGCCAGCCCTCGAAGATCGTGCGGCCCGTGGCGAGCGAGTACCGGCCCGCGCCCTCGACCAGGAAGATCTTGATGATGACGCCGAGCACCGCCGCCCAGAGCAGCGCGTAGCCGAAGCGGGAGCCCGCCACCAGGGTCGCGACGAGGTCAGCCCGCCCCGATCCCGGTGGCCGCGACCACGAGGCCCGGGCCGATGATGCGCCAGCGCTTCGCGGACTCCTGCGGCTCGCGGACGTCGCCGCGCGTGTCGATGTCGGTCATGGCGGGCTCCCGTGCGTCGTCGGATGGGGGTCCCCACCGACCCTACGGGGAGCCGCCGCCGGTCGCGCCAACCCGCCGGGCGGCGTCGACCCCGGGCGGGTCAGACGCCGAGCAGCTGCTCGATCGGGCCGCGCGCGAAGAACACCAGGAAGCCCGCCGAGACCACCCCAGAGCAGGGGCGAGACCTCGCGGATGCGGCCGGAGAACGAGCGCACGAGCACCCAGGAGAGGAAGCCGACGCCGATGCCGTTGGCGATGGAGTACGTGAGCGGCATGACGAGCACGGTGAGGAACACGGGCAGCGCGACGGAGAAGTCGGACCAGACGATGTCCTTGATCTGCGACGCCATGAGCGTGCCGACGATGACGAGCGCGGCGGCCGCGACCTCGAGCGGCACGACCTGCGTGAGCGGCGTGAAGAACATGGCGAGGAGGAACAGCACGCCCGTGACCATCGACGCGAGGCCCGTGCGGGCGCCCTCGCCGATGCCGGAGGCCGACTCGATGAAGACCGTGTTGGACGAGCTCGACGTGGCGCCCCCCGCGACCGCGCCGAAGCCCTCGACGACCAGCGCGCCCTTGAGGCGGGGGAAGTCGCCGCGCTCGTCGGAGAGGTCGGCGGCCTTGGCGAGGCCGGTCATGGTGCCCATGGCGTCGAAGAAGTTCGTGAACACCAGCGTGAAGACCAGCATGAGGCTCGAGATGATGCCGATGCGGGCGAAGGCGCCGAAGTCGAACGCGCCGACGAGCCCGAGGTCGGGCAGCGCGACGGGGACGCCCGGCAGCACCGGCGCGTTGAGGTTCCAGCCCGTGGCGCCCGAGGTGTTGGACGGGCCGATGCGGAAGACCTGCTCGACGACGATCGCGATGAGCGTGGTGGCGACGATGCCGATGAGGAGCGCCCCGGGCACGCGGCGGGCCATGAGCACGCCCATGATCACGAGGCCGAGGATGAAGACGACGGTCGGCAGCGACGCGATGGACCCGTCGATGCCGAGCGCGAGCGGCGAGGCCCGGCACGCCGGTGCCGCGCACGAAGCCCGAGTCGACGAAGCCGATGAACGCGATGAAGAGGCCGATGCCCACGGTGATGGCGGTCTTGAGCTCCTTCGGGACGGCGCGGAAGATCAGCGTGCGGAGCCCCGTGGTGGCGAGCAGCACGATCACCAGGCCGTTGATCACCACGAGGCCCATCGCCTCCGGCCACGTGACGTCGCCGACCACGCTCACGGCGAGGAACGAGTTGATGCCGAGGCCCGCCGCGAAGGCGAACGGCAGCCGCGCGACGAGCCCGAACAGGATCGTCATGACGCCGGCCGTGAGCGCGGTCGCCGCGCCCACCTGCGCGGCCTGCAGCCAGTTCCCCTCCACGTCGAGCGTGGCCGCGTCGGCGCTGAACCCGCCGAGGATCAGCGGGTTGAGGACGACGATGTACGCCATCGTGACGAAGGTGAGCACCCCGCCGCGGATCTCCCGCGCGTACGTGGAGCCGCGCTTCGTGATCTCGAAGAAGCGGTCGAGCGCGCCGGGCGCTCCGGAGGTCTCGGGGGAGGGGGACGACGTGCGCGCTTCGGTCATGGCTTCTTCCGCGAGGGGTCGGGTCGGACGACAGGAGGAGGGAGGAGCCGACGACGGCGTCGGGACGGGGTCGAGCCTAGGGGCGCGCGGGCCGACCGCACCAGCGGCGGGGCGGCGGGCGCGACGGGACGGGGATCAGCCGTGCAGCGCGGGCACGATGAGGTAGACGCCGTAGAGCACGGCGATCCCGCTCAGCGCGAAGCAGACGTAGCCGCCCACCGTGGCGGCCTGCGGCCGGATCCCGGTGACCGAGACCTTGTCGCCCTCGTCGTCGTACTCGGTGCCGACGGCGAGCAGCCGGACGCCCAGCGAGAAGAGGCAGACCACCGCGACGGCGCCCACGAGGGCGGCGACGGCGACGACGAGGAACGCGCTCCAGTCGATCATGCGGCCTCCTTGGCCTTCCGGGCGGCCTTGGTGGCCTTGCGTCCCCGCACGGCGAAGCCGGCGGCGTCCACCTCGACGATGGCGTTGCGCGCGTCGACGGCGTTCCGGCGCGAGCGCCAGAAGATCCAGACGATGACCGCGACCCCGACGACCGCGTCGATGACGAAGCCGACCGTGCCGGTGCTCGCGACGAGGGCCGCGACGGCGCCCACGATGGCGGCCGACGGCAGCGTCAGCAGCCAGCCGAGCGCGATCTTGCCGACCGTGTTCCAGCGCACGGACGCGCCGCGACGGCCGAGGCCCGAGCCGATGACCGAGCCCGACGCGACCTGCGTGGTCGAGAGCGCGAAGCCGAGGTGGCTGGACGCGAGGATGGTGGCCGCGGTCGAGGCCTCGGCGCTGAAGCCCTGCGCGGGCTTGACCTCGGTGAGGCCGGACCCCATGGTGCGGATGATGCGCCAGCCGCCCATGTACGTGCCGAGCGCGATGGCGACCGCGCAGACCGCGATGACCCAGAACCGGGGCCGGAGCCCGCGGCCTGGAAGCCGCCCGCGATGAGCGTGAGGGTGATGATGCCCATGGTCTTCTGCGCGTCGTTGGTGCCGTGCGCGAGGGCGACGAGGGACGACGTGAAGATCTGGCCGTAGCGGAAGCCGCCGCGCTCGTTCGGGCCGCTCGAGCGGCGCGTGATCGAGTAGGCGAGCTTCGTGGTCGTGTAGGCGATGAGGCCCGCGATCGCCGGGGCGAGGAGCGCCGGGAGGATGACCTTCGACAGCACCACGCCGAAGTCGACCGAGCCGAGGCCCGCGCCCACGACGGCCGCGCCGATGAGGCCGCCGAAGAGCGCGTGGCTGGAGCTCGAGGGAAGGCCGCGGAGCCACGTGACGAGGTTCCAGACGATGGCGCCCATCAGCCCCGCGAAGATCATGGAGGGCGTGATCTGCACCCCGCCGTCGCCCTCGCGGATGATGCCGCCGGAGACCGTCTTCGCGACCTCGGTGCTGAGGAACGCGCCGACGAGGTTCAGCACCGCGGCGATCGCGACCGCCACGCGGGGCTTCAGCGCGCCCGTCGCGATGGGCGTCGCCATCGCGTTGGCCGTGTCGTGGAAGCCGTTGGTGAAGTCGAAGAACAGCGCCAGGACGATGACGAGGACGACGATGAGGGTGAGATCCACTACCGGATCCCTCGAGCGGATATCACAGTCGTCGATCCTAACGGCCTGCATGCGCACAGCTCGAACGGGCGACGGGTGGATGGCGGCCGGGTGAACGTCCGACGACGGATCGGGGGGCTCAGATGTGCGGCACGAAGTCGCGCCATGCGACGCGGCGGTCGGCGTGCGGGTCGTGCTCGACGCGGTCGACCACGTCGAAGACGAGGGTCGCCCGCCGCCGGGGACCGCGGTCGCGGATGCCGCCCGGGCGCACGCGCGGAGGGCGGGGTCCGGATGCGGCCTCGACCGGCTGACGCTCGCCCGGCGCTCCCGTGCCCGCCGCGGGGGCGTCGTCGTCGGCGAGGTCGCGGAGCGCGTCCTCGTCGTCGCCGACGTAGGCGGGCCACGACTCGTCGACCGTGCCGTCCTGCGCGAAGCGGAGCCAGGCGATGCGCATCCGCTCGCCGGCCGCGACGAACGCGCGCCGGCCGCCGAGGAGGGTCATGCCCCGGCCGAGCAGGGAGTCCATCCGGTCGAACAGCGCGAAGAGCTCGAGGCCGTGCGTGGCGTCGAGGCCCATCAGGTGGACGAGGCGCGGGGCGATGTCGAAGCGGTAGAAGTGCACGGGCGCGTAGCGGGCGTGGCGCTCCGCGACCTTGACCGACGGGTACCAGAAGGCGTAGTCGCCGCCGAAGTCGAGGGCCGCGCGGCGCTTCGGGAGGCCCGGGTCGAGCGCCGCCAGCTCCTCGCGGTGCTCCTCGTCGGTCTTCGCGAACACGGCCCCGATGCGCGCCGGCGTGGTCGCGAGGATGTCGAGCCGCCCGGTGAACAGCGACCCCTCGCGCTCGTTGGTGCCGATGATGAGCGGCACGCGCGCCGCCCGCCCGTGCTTGAAGGCGTCGAGGGGACGCTCGGGCAGCACGTCGCCGTCGATGACGGGGCTGAAGGTTATGGTGCCGGGATCCTGGTCGGGCGTCCGCACCATGAGCTCGTTCGCCGCGGCCGCGAGGGTCGACGAGCTCGCGGCGGTGAGCAGGCGGACCGCCTCCGCGTCGTCGGGGGCGCGGCCCGCGCGGTCGGCCAGGAGCCGCACGAAGCGCTCGGCCCACAGCGCGGTCTGCTCCGCCGGGTAGATGGCGTTGGTGGGCGAGCTCTGCGCGATGGCGCGCGCGAACAGGCCGTGCGCCGCGGGCACGGCCATGAGCGTGGTGACGGCGTTGCCTCCCGCGGACTCGCCGAAGACCGTGACGTTGTCGGGGTCGCCGCCGAAGGCCCGGATGTTCTCGCGCACCCAGCGGAGAGCCTGCACCTGGTCCCGGAGGCCGAGGTTCGCCTCGAGGGGCCGCTCCGGCGTAGAGTACCGGCTGAAGTCGAGGTAGCCGAGCGCGCCGAGGCGGTAGTTGAAGCTCACATAGACGATGCCGCCCTGGCGCACCAGGCCCTCGCCCTGCACGGGGTCCTCACGCGAGGACCCGACGACGTACGCGCCGCCGTGGATGAACACCATGACGGGCCGCAGCTGGGACTCGCGGTTCACGCGCGCGGCGTCCGGCGAGAGCCCGGACGGCGCGACGACGTTGACGGTGAGGCAGTCCTCGCCCATCGGCGTGCCCTGCGGCGCCCCCATGAAGGCGCCCGCGCTGACCTGCGGGGCGACCTTGCCGAAGTGCTGCGCGAAGCGCGCGCCCTCCCAGGGGACGACGGGCTGCGGCGCGCGGAAGCGCAGGTCGCCGCGCGGAGGGGCCGCGTAGGGGATGCCGCGCCAGGCCTCGATGCCCCGCTCGCGCACTCCCCGGACCGTGCCGCCCGTGACGTCGACGTCGAGCTCCGACGGGTCGTACGCCGGGGTGGGCGGCGCGGGGTCGGGGGTCACCCGACGATTCTACGAGCCGGGCTCAGGCTCCCGGGACGGGGGTCGCGAGCAGCCGCTCCAGCGCCTGGTGCGCCCGCCAGAGCGCCGACTCGGTGCGCAGGCGCTCCGCCTCGTGCAGCACGCCGAGCGCGAAGGAGTCCTCGCCGCGGGCCGCCAGCCGGCGCGCCTCCTCGCGGAGGACGCGCTGCATGGCGAGGCCGTCGCGGTGCTCGCCCAGCTCGTCGTGCACCTCCTCCGCCGCCGTCGCGAGCCGCATCGTCTTCCGCCCGAGGACGGGGACCGTGCGCCCGCTGACCTCCTCGGCCGCGTACCGCAGCCGCTTCGCGGCCTTGCGGACCTCGTGCAGGGCTTCTACGCGCGCCGCCTCGCCGGCGGCCTCCTGGGCGACGGCGGCCCGGCGTCCGACCCGCTCCGCGTCGCGTCGGAGCGCCGCGCGGAGGGCCGGGCCCGCGGGGGCGGACGCGTCGTGCGTGAGCGGCGGATCGGCCACCAGGGCGTCGAGGGACTCGAGGAGGGCCAGGTACCGCGCCGAGGAGAGCGACCGGACGACGCGCTCGCGGGCCCGGTGGTAGCGCTCGTCGAGGACGTCGTGGAGGGCGTCGCCCACGTGGTCCGGCACCGTCTCCGCGTCGTGCTCGACCACCGACCACACGACGCGGTCGCGCAGCACCTCCATGTCGCGGGCGTCGCCGAGCACGGCGCCGAGGGCGGTGAGCTCCGCCCGGACGGGCGCGGTGGCAGCGGGGTCGATGACGTCCTGGTGGGTGCGCAGCGCGCTGCGCAGGCGGCGGACGGCGACGCGCATCCGGTGCACGGAGTCGGGCTCGTCGGCGCGCACGTGCGGATCGGCGGCGACGAGGTCGCGCACCCCGCGGGCGAGGACGGCGCGCGCCACGTCGACGGCGGGGCTGTCCTTCCGGAGGGTCGCGGGATCCGGCAGGGCGGGGCCCGCGGGCGCCTGCCGGCCGAGGGCGTCGGCGCCGAGCGCGCGGGCGAGCTTCGAGGCGCTGTCGGAGGGCCGGGCCCCGGCGTCGAGGACGTGCTGCTCGATCCGGTCGAGGAGCGCCGTGCGGCGCTTCCGTCCGGCGGGTGCGTCGGGCAGCAGCTCGACCTCCCACTCGTGCCAGGCGCGCACGGTGCCCCCGCGCACGTCGGACCCGGTGACGCGGTCGTCGGCGAACTCGGCGACCGCCCGGCCGTCCCCGTCGTGCAGCGTGACGATGGTGCGCACCGTCTCGAGGCGCGCGAGCGGCGTGAGCTCCCGTCCGCGCACGTGCACCGCGACCGCGTCGAGCACGGCCGGCGGGACCGCGACGTCGACGTCGCCGTCGCCGTCGCCGTCGTCGAGCGGCCAGCCGAGCTCCGTGCGGCCCTCGGCCCCGTCGGCGGGGAGCTTCACGTGCCAGCCCGCGTCGTGCCCGCCCTCGCGGCGGCGGAGGATCATGCGGCGGTCGGCGAGCGCGTGGTCCGCCGTGTCGAGGTAGACGGCGACGAGCGTGACGGGCTCCGCGGGCCGCGCCTCGGCGATGCCCGGGATGCCGACGAAGCCGGGGACGGGCGCCCCCTCGGGGACGTCGTACTTGCGCTCGATCTCGACCGACTCCGTGTGCACCATCCTCCCTGTGTACCGCACCGGGCGGGGCGCGGCCAGCCGCCGAGGGGCGCCGGCGCGACGGCGCCCCGGGCGTGGGTCAGACTGGCAGGCATGCCCGTCCGCCCGACCGCCGCCGCGACGCGCGCCGCCGACCTCGCCCGCGAGCGCATGGCGGCGCTCGGTCCCGCGGCGCTCGCGGCGCCCGACGCGGCCGAGGCGGTCCGGCCGGGCGGCGGCGCCGACGACGACGGGGCCCTGCACCGCCGCCAGCGCATCGGCCGCGAGCTCGGCTGGTACGCCTCCCGCCGCGCCGTGTACGGCTTCATGAAGCACCGCGGCATCGACACGGCCGCGAGCCTCACCTTCTACTCCACCCTCTCGCTCGTGCCC
This sequence comes from Clavibacter sp. AC415, assembly GCF_979252985.1. Lineage (NCBI taxonomy): Bacteria > Bacillati > Actinomycetota > Actinomycetes > Micrococcales > Microbacteriaceae > Clavibacter > Clavibacter sp. AC415. The sequence goes on from NZ_CEEDAR010000013.1 coordinate 22,883, forward strand.
GCCGCGGTCGCGGTGCTCAGCCTCATCGGCCTCGTCGGCGACACGCGCGCGGGCGTCGACGGCGTGCTCCGCGTGCTGACGGCCGTGCTCGGCGACTCGGCGGTGGACGTGATCCGCGACCCCGTCGAGCAGCTCGCCGACGGCCCGCGCTCCGGGATCGCCTTCACCGTCAGCTTCCTCGGCGCGGTCTGGACGTCGGCGGCCTACGTCACGGCGTTCGGCCGCGCGATGAACCGCGTGCAGGAGACGGAGGAGGGCCGCCCGCTCGTCAAGTACCGGGCCCTGATGCTCGTGGTGACGATCGTGCTGCTGATCGTCAGCGTCGTGATGGTGGGCATGCTGCTGCTCACCGACGAGGGCGCCCGGGCGCTCGGGCAGCGCCTCGGCCTCGGCGACACGACCCTCGTCGTGTGGGCGGTCGTGAAGTGGCCGCTGCTCGTGGCGCTGCTGACGGGGATCATCGGCGTGCTCTACGCGGCGACCCCGAACCTGCGCCGCCGCCGGGTCGACCTGCTGACGTGGGGCAGCCTCGTCGCGATCGTCGCCTGGGGGCTGGGCACCGCCGGGTTCGTCGCGTACGTGACCCGGATCGCGACCTACGAGTCGACCTACGGGGTGCTCGGCGCGGTGATCGTGCTGCTGCTCTGGCTCTACATCGGCAACCTGTCGCTCGTCCTCGGCGGCGAGCTGGACGTGGAGATCATCCGCGCACGGCAGCTGCAGGCCGGGATCCCCGCCGAGCACGCGCTGCGGCTGCCCGTGCGCGACACCACGCGGGCCGAGCGGCTCGCCCGCCGACGCGCGCTGCTCGAGGACGAGGGGCGGCGGCTGCGCGAGGCGCGGAACCCGACGGACGCGCCCGGGGACGACGACGGGGAGCGCCGGGCGGACGCGCCGCCGACGCTCCCCGAGGACGACACCCGGGCGGTGCGGGTCAGGCGGAGGCGCTGGTCCGCACGACCATCTTCCCGACGTTCTCGCCGCGCATGAGGCCGGTGAAGGCCTCGAACGCGCGGTCGATGCCGTCGACGACCGTCTCGTCGGCGGTGATGCTGCCCTCGGAGAGCCACGGGCCCATCTTCGCGGCGAACTCGGGCGCGAGGTCCTGGTGGTTGCCGAGCGTGAAGCCGCGGAGCGTGAGCCCGCGCGTGACGATGCGGCCCGTGTTGCGGATCGCGACCTCCTCGCCCGTGGAGTTGTAGGTCGAGATCGACCCGCAGTTGGCGACGCGGCCGAAGTCCTTGAGCGCGCCGAGCGCCGCCGGACAGGTGGTCGCCGCCCACGTTGTCGAAGTAGAGGTCGATGCCGTCGGGCGCGGCCTCGGCGAGCTTCGCGTCGAGGTCGCCGCCGTGGTAGTCGAAGGCCGCGTCGAAGCCGAGGTGGTCGGTGAGGCGCTCGACCTTCTCCGCGGATCCGGCGCTGCCGACGACGCGCGAGGCGCCGAGCAGGCGGGCGATCTGGCCCACCATGGAGCCGACCGCCCCGGCCGCGCCGGAGACGAAGACGACGTCGCCCTCGCGGATCGACGCGATGCGAGTGAGCCCGACGTAGGCGGTGAGGCCCGTGAGGCCGAGGACGCCGAGGTGCGCGGAGGACGCGACGCCCGGGACCTCGGGGACGGGCGGAACGCTCCGGCCGCACCCTGGGCGACGTCGCGCCAGCCGAGCATGTGGCTGACGAGCGTGCCGACGGCGAGGTCGTCGGAGCGGGACTCGACGACGCGGCCCACCGCGGATCCGGTCATGGCCTCGTCGAGCCCGAACGGCGGCACGTAGGAGGGCACGTCGTTCATGCGGCCGCGCATGTACGGGTCGACGGAGATGAACTCGTTCTCGACGCGCACCTCGCCGTCCTGGAGGTCGGGCAGGTCGACCTCGACGCGGCGGACGTCGTCGGGGGCGGGCTCGCCGGTGGGGCGCTTCGCCAGCTGCCACTGGATGCTGCGTGACGTCATGGGTCTCCTTCGTTCGGGGGTGCGGGCGGTCGGACGGCCGGCCCGCGGCGCTCGTCGGCGCAGCCCCATCCGACCACCGCCGCCTGGACGCGGCACCCAGCGAGCCGTGGCCTCGTGACGGCACGCGGGCTACGACGCCGTCGCGGCCCCGCGCTCGGCGACGTGGGCGGCGAGCACGTCCCCGCACGCTCGTCCACGGTGCGTCGCCGAACCGCTCCCGGTCGACGTGGCGCAGCTCCGCCTCGCCGCTGTACATGCTGACGAGGTACTGCATGCCCTGCCAGGCGGGGAAGGTCTCCTGCTCGTCGCGCCCGACCCGGCGCATGGCCTTGCTCGCCGCGGAGAGGACGCCCGTGGTGCCCGCCCACTGCAGCGCGAACGGCGTGCCCGTGATCTCCGTCATGGTGCGCGCGATGTCCCGGGCGGTGACCCGGTCGCCCGCCACCTCGACCACGCGCGGCGCGTCGTCGTCGAGCGCCACCTGGGCGACCACGCGGGCCGTGTCGTCCTTGGTCGTGAAGTCGAGCACCTGGTCGGCGGAGGACCAGTAGAGGACGCGGTGCCGGTCGAACAGCACGATGGGCGCCTGGCCGGTGAGCATGTCGGCGAACGCGCCGTTGAGCACGGAGGTGGCGCGCACGGGGGCGGCGTCGAGGTCGGCCGCGAACTCGCGGCGCAGCTCGAAGTTGCGGTTGCTGCCGGGCGTCACCCGCCGGTAGTCCGAGGAGTAGTCGGATGGGATGAAGCGCGGCACGCCCGCCGCGACCGCGGCCGCGAGGAGTGCGCGCTGGGCGCCGAGGATCACGGAGCGGGCGCCGCTCACGGCGGACACGACGACGCGCGCGCCCGAGACCGCGCGGACCAGCGCCTCCCGGTCGGTGTACGCGGCCTGCACGACCTCGACGCGCGGCTCGCCGGCCCACGCCTCGGTGGCCGACCGGCTTCCCGGGCGCGTCAGCACCCGGACGGACGCGTCCCGCGCGAGGAGCTCGCGGACGATGCGGCGGCCGAGGTCGCCGGTGGCGCCCGCGACGACGACGGGCGGGGACGCGGGAGTGGATCCGGATGCGGGGGTGCTCACGAGGGTTCTCCATCTGCGGGTGGTCGGCGCGCCGGGCGGCGCGAGCGGTGGGGGCGGCGGGGTGCGGATCAGCCCCCGAACGGCCGCAGCGAGACCGACTCGAGCGTGCCGTCGCGCGTCTGGTCGACGACGAGGCGCACGGCCCGGGCGACCGAGGCCGGGTCCAGGTACCGCGTCTCGTCGTACTCCCCGCCCTCCTTCGCGCGGAGCTCCCGCTGCATGTCGGTGGCGACGCGGCCGGGGTGGACGCTCGAGACGCGCACGCCGTTCGGGCGCTCCTCCTCGCGGAGGGCGTCGCCGAGCGCGCGGAGGGCGAACTTGGATCCCGCGTAGACGCCGCCGGTCGGGTTGGCCGTGAAGCCGGATCCGGAGTTGACGAGCACCACCTGGCCGCGTGCGGCCCGGAGCGCCGGGAGGAGGACGCGCGTGACCTCGGCGACGGCGAAGACGTTGACCTCGAACACGCGGCGCCACTCGTCGACGGGCGTCTCGGCCACCGCGTCGCCGCCGATCACGCCGGCCGAGTGCACGAGCACGTCGAGCCGGTCCAGGGCGGGCACGCCGTCGGCGAGGCCTCCCGCCGCGAGGTCCGCGGCCCAGCCCACGGCGTCCGGGAGGGAGGCGGCGAGCGCGTCGACGGCCTCCCGGTCGCGTCCGTGGACGATGACGCGGTGCGTGCGGGCGAGGTCCTGGGCGACGGCGCGGCCGATGCCGCGCGTGGCCCCCGTGACGAGGGCGACGGGGCGGGCGGTGTCGGGCATGGGTCCTCCTGGGTCGGCTCCGGGGTCGACTGCCAGGCTAGCGAGCGCGCCGATCCCCCTCGTCGGGCGGGGTCCGGGGCATGACGTAGCGTGAAGGGGATCCGGCCGTCGCGTCACGAGCGACGGATCGCCACCGCCCGCCGTCCGAGGGGAACCGCCCGTGCACGCCCGCTTCCCCGCCAGCCTCGAGGTGCTGCGCCAGGAGGCCCGCGACGAGCTGGACGCCGTGATCGAGCACCGGTGCCGGAACGGCGACGACCCGTGGGAGGTCATCCCGCAGCTGCCGACCGTGGACGAGCACGTGGTCGCGACCCTCCGGCAGGACGCGCTCGAGGCCGACGGCATGGTCGAGGAGCTCGCCCGGGTGCGGCACCCGTCCACCGCGCCCGGCGTGGTCGCGCGGTTCGAGTACCGGCTGCTGCGCGGCATCGCGCTCGAGCACCCGGACCTCTCGCGCGCCGTCTGGACGCTCATCGGACGCATGGAGCGCGACCTCCGCCGACGCTGACACCGTGGTCCTCGAACAGGTGGTCAGCACGGCATTCGCCCTCGGCGAACGGCTTGGCACTCCTGATGGCCGAGTGCTGATCTCGACGTAGTTGAGCCGAGGGGGCTCAACCCACAGATCACCGTTGAGGAGTCGAGCATGAACATGACCTTCGATCCGTTCCGCGAGCTGGACCGCGCGATGGGCGCGCTGGCCGAGACCCGCCAGCCGAACCGCCCGATGCCCATCGACCTGCACCGCGAGGGCGACACCTACGTGCTGGCCGCCGACCTCCCGGGCATCGACCCGGGCTCGGTCGACATCGACGTGGACGGCCAGCTGCTCACCATCCGCGCCGAGCGCACGCTCGCGGGGGACCCGGGCGTCCGCTGGCTCGCGCGCGAGCGCGTCGCCGGCACCTTCCTGCGCCAGCTCACGCTCGGCCAGGGCATCGACACGGAGCGCATCTCGGCGCACTACGCCAACGGCGTGCTCAGCGTCACCATCCCCGTGAGCGAGCGGGCGAAGCCGCGCAAGATCGCGGTCACGTCCGACGACGGGCCCGGCGAGCAGCCGGCCGAGACCCTCACGGTGGGATCCGAGGCGCCCGCCGCGAGCTGACCCACGCGGCCGCGCCCGCGGCGTCGCAGCCTGCCGCCGCGTCGCAGCCCCGAGGAGCCGCCGTCCGCACCCGCGGGCGGCGGCTCCTCGCCGTCCGCGGGCACGGAGGCGGGTGGAGGAGCGCGCGCGACGCCCGTCGGGGAGCCGGGGACGCTCGTCAGGGTGGACGGCATGAGCGATCGCGACGAGCACGCAGACGGCATCCGCACCGGGCGCGGCCCCGGCGACCCCGACGGGCTGGTGACCGTGGACGACGTGGTCTCCCCCGACGGCGACCGGACCCCGACCGGCGACGCGGTCCGCGCCCCCGACGGCACGGACTACGGCCACGCCGAGGAGGACACCCTCGAGGTCGAGGACGCGGAGCCCGCGAGCGCCGGGTACCCCGCCGTCCCGGACAACCGCGCCGTCACGGCAGCGGACTCGCACATGAGCGCGCCCGCCGACGACGCCGACGGCCACGTGGATCCCGAGGGCCGCTGAGGTGACGGACCCCGCGCCCGACGCCGACCGCCCCCCGCTGACGGACCCCGCGCCCGACGCCGACCGCCACCCGCTGCCGGACCCCGCGCCCCTCGACGCCGACTCGGTCGCGTCCCGCGAGGAGGCCGCCGAGGAGGACGCCCGCGAGGACGCGCCCGACCCCTTCGGCGAGGGCCCCGACGACATGTGACATCCCGCACGCGACACCCCGCGAGCACCGCCGGGCATCCCCGCAGGACGCATTGCATGAGGGTTCCCTGAACGCCGACCACACGGGCGGGGGCCGAGCGTAGCGTCGGCCGCATGGACACCGACGACCCGCGCCTCCAGCCCGCGGACACCTCAGACACACGCCAGGACAAGGACTTCACCTCCCCCAGCGAGGACGACACGCAGGTGAAGCAGAGCGAGCAGATCGTCGAGAGCGAGGGCGTCTCCGACGACGTCCCCGCCGCCGAGGACGACGTGCAGGTCCTCCCCGGATCGGGCGGACCCGACGACGTCGGCGAGATCGACGTCGACCCCGACGAGCTCAACCTCAGCGGCGACTCGATCCCCGGCCACCCCAAGCCCGAGGCGGGTGAGTGACCGTGTCGGACGCCACCTCCACCACGCCCGGTGACGACTCCACCGGCGACGACACGGCCCTCGACGCGGTCGGCATGGACCAGGAGACGGTCGTGAACGACGCCGTCGCCGGCGAGACCGTCCTCCCCGACACCGACGAGCCGGTCGAGCAGGACGACGACGACGACGCCGTCACCGCCGAGGACGCCGAGCCCGAGGCCGACGCCCTGGGCGTCGACGGCGAGGCCGAGCCCGCCCTCGCCCCGAACGACCTCGCCGGCCAGGACATCGACCTGGACGACACCCCGCCGAGCTGATCCGCCCGGCACCCCTGCCCGAACGCAGCATCCAGCACCCAGCACCAGGAGACCCATGAGCACCGACCAGTACACGTTCCAGGACCCGACGAAGATGTACGCCGGCATCGACCCCACCGCGCAGCAGCAGGACGGCCCCGGGCTCGACGCCGACCTCGACGACACCGCGGACCGCGGCGAGAGCACGTACCGCGGATCCGGCCGCCTCGAGGGGCGCAAGGCCCTCATCACCGGTGCCGACTCCGGCATCGGCGCGGCCGTGGCCATCGCCTACGCCCGCGAGGGCGCCGACGTCGCGCTCTCGTACCTCCCCGAGGAGGAGGAGGACGCGAGGAAGGTCGTCGCCCTCATCGAGGAGGCCGGACGCACGGCCGTCGCGATCCCCGGAGACATCGCGACCGCGGAGTTCAGCCGCGAGCTCGTCGCGAAGGCCGTCGAGGGCCTCGGCGGCCTCGACATCCTCGTGAACAACGCGGGCAAGCAGCAGAACGTCGACGCGCTGGAGGACATCTCCGACGAGGAGTTCGACCTCACCTTCAAGACCAACGTCTACGCGATGTTCTGGATCACGAAGGCGGCGCTGCCCCACCTGGCGCCCGGCTCGTCGATCATCAACACCTCGTCGATCCAGGCGTACCAGCCGTCGCCGAACCTGATCCACTACGCCACCACCAAGGCGTCCATCAACACGTTCTCGAAGGGCCTCGCGCAGCAGCTCGCGCCGAAGGGCATCCGCGTGAACGTGGTCGCCCCCGGCCCGATCTGGACCCCGCTGCAGACGGCCGGCGGCCAGCCCGCCGAGGCACTGCCCGAGTTCGGCGAGCAGACCCCGCTCGGTCGCGCCGGCCAGCCCGCGGAGCTCGCGCCCGCCTACGTGTTCCTCGCCTCCAACGAGTCGAGCTACGTCGTCGGCGAGACGCTGCACGTCAACGGCGGCATGCCGACGCCGTAGCGCCCAGCGCGATCGCGCACCCGCACCGCCCGACGCCCGGGCCGGCTCCCCCGCCGGTTCGGGCGTCGTCGCGCGGGCCGTAAACCGCGGCGACCGCCCGCGCGCCCGACCGCCGGGACGTCTGCCGCGCACCGGAATAGGGTCGAGCGATGACCGACATCCCGGCCCGCGTCGGCGGGAACGTCCTCGCGGGGCTCGTCGCCGCGCTCCGCGTCGTCCGGAGGCCGCGTCCTCTCCACCCGCACGGCGTCACCCTCGCGGGGACGCTCGCACCCGTCCCCTGCCGCGCCGCCTCCGGCCTCGATTGGCTGGATGGGCTCGACGACCCGCTCGCGATCGAGGCTCGCTTCTCGCGGGGCGGCGGCACGCCGCCGGCCATCCCCGACGTGCTCGGCCTCGCGCTCCGGATCCCCGACGCGGGCGGCACCGCGGTCGACGTTCTGCTCTCGACGACGGGCATCGGCTTCCCCGCACGATTCCTGCTGAAGCCGCGCCGCACCCTCTCCGGTGCGCGCATGACCACGCTCATGCCCTACCGCGGATCGGCGGGGCCGGTCCTGCTCGGCGTCGTGGTCGACCGGGAGCCGGACCTGCCCGCGGGCGCCGCCGACCTGGCCCGTGCCCTCGCCACGCGCCCGCTCCGGATGCGGCTGGTGCACGCGACGCCGCGCGGCCGGTGGCACGTGGCGGCGCGCATCGAGCTCGCGCACGACGCCGCCGGCCCCGTCGACACCCCCACGCGCGCGGACCCCGTGCTCGCGGCCCCACCCGGCGACACGACGTACCCGTGGGCCCGGCGCCTCCGGGCCGCGGGGTACCGGGCGGCGCGGCACGGCGCGCCCGTCGCCTCCCGGCATCCCTCGCGCGACCCCGACGCCTGATCCCGGCGCCCGGTCCCGCCCCTGATCTCCCCTCCCCCGCGTGGTCCCTGCCGCGACTACCGCTCGGGCCGATCCGATCCCGTTCCCCGGCCGGCACCGGCGCCTGGCCCCCGGCGCTCTCCGCCGCCGCGGACGCCACCCGCCGCAGCGCGTCGAGGACCCGGCGGACCGGCAGGCGCGCCATCGCGTCCGGACGGGCGAGGACGTCCACGTGGCGGACCAGCGCGGCGCCGACGAGGGGACGCAGGACCATCCCGTCGACCGCCAGCGGGGCCGCCGTCATCCGCGGCATCACGGCGACGGCCGCGCCCGCACCGGACGACCTGAGCCGCGACGGAGAACTCGTTGATGCGGTGGTCGACCTGCGGCGCGCGCCCGATGAGGGCGCCCAGCTGCGCGAGGACGCCCGTGAGGGGGAACCCCTCGTGCGTGGAGATCCACCGCTCGTCGCGCAGCTGCTCGGGGCGGATGCCCGGGACCGCGGCGAGGGGATGCCCCGCGTGCAGGGCGATGTCCAGGGGCTCGACCAGGAGCGGCACGACGACCAGGCGCCCGACCGGCCACTCCGGCTCGTGGGGGAGGCGGTGCGCGACGACCAGGTCGTGGTCCGCGGTGAGGCGGGCGAACTCCGACTGCGCGACGTCGGCGTCGGCGAGGTGGACGCCCGGGCCCTGCATCTCGCCCAGCTCGGCGAGGAGCGGGCCGAACAGCGCGAGCCCCGCGCTGTGGAAGGTGGAGACGCGCACCGGCTGCGCGTCGTGACCGAGGAACGAGCCGACGGCGTCCCGGGCCTCGGCGAGCGCCACCTCCACCCGCGTCGCGGCGACGGCGAGCGCCTCCCCCGCGTCCGTGAGCACCAGCCGCCGCCCGCGCTTCACGGTCAGCGGGACCGCCACCTGCGCCTGGAGCACCGCGAGCTGCTGCGAGACGGCGGACGCGCTCACGTGCATCGCGGCGGCGACGGCCGCCACGCTGCCGCGGTCGCCGAGCTCGCGGAGGAGGCGGAGTCGTGCCGGATCCACAAGCCTGCCCTTCATCGTGCATCAAGTCATGGCCCATTGCTCTTGGGCATCCGTCCTCTGGACAGTAGCGTCATGGCCTCGCGCGCACGCCCCGGACTCCTCGTCGACCTGCTCCTCCTCGGCGTGGCCGCGGTCTGGGGCGCGAGCTTCCTCGCGGCCAAGGAGCTCGCCGCCGAGACCGGCGTCCCCGCGGCGATCGCACTCCGGTTCCTCGTGGCGGCCGCCGCGACGGCCCTCCTGTGCCTCGGCCGGCGGGAGTCCCTCCCCCGGGGCCGGGGCCTCGGGATCGCGGTGGCGCTGGGCTGCTCGCAGGCTGCGGTGATCGGGCTCGAGACGTGGGGCGTCCACCTCACCAGCGCCACCAACGCGGGGCTCCTCATCAGCCTGGCGCTCGTCATGACGCCCGTCCTCGAGGGCGCCGCGTCCCGCTCGTGGCTGCCCCGTCCGTACTTCGTCGCCGCGGTCGCGGCCGTGGTCGGCGTCGCCCTCCTCGTCTCCGAGGGCGGGCTGCGCACGCCGACGGCCGGCGATGCGCTGGTGATCGCCGCGGCCGCGGTCCGCGCGGTCCACGTCACGGCGAGCGCGCACCTCACCCGCGGCCGCACGGAGGGCACGCTCGGGGTGGTGCTCGTGCAGATGGCGGTCTGCGCGGCGGCCTCCACGGTCGTCGCGGGGGCGGAGCTGCCGGCCGCCGTCGCGCGGCTGGACGCGGACGGCTGGGCGGACGTCCTGTTCCTCGGCCTGCTGTGCTCCGTCTTCGCCTTCGTCGTGCAGCTCTGGGCCGTGCGGCGGACGTCCGCGTCGCGCGCGAGCATCCTCATGGGGACGGAGCCGGTGTGGGCGCTCGGCGTGGGCGTCGTCGTCGCGGGCGAGGTGATCGGACCGGTCGGGATGTGCGGCGCGGTCCTCATCGTCGCCGCGAGCTACGCGGGCCAGGCCGTCGAGCGGCGGCACCGGATCCGGCCGCCCGGCCTTGTCACTGCTCCCCCGCAGGCGTTGCCTGGGAGGGAGCGCCGACGGCGGCGCCGGAAACGGACGGAGACCCCATGAGGGAGCTGAAGCTCGTCGCGGCCATCACGAGGATCGAGGACGCCGAGGCGCTCGATCCCATCGTGGAGAAGGTCCGCGGCACCGTGGTCGCCCTGCTCAAGCCCCGCGCCCTGGCCGACCTGCTGCACGGCGTGCCGTTCGGGCACCCGCTGCACCCGGTGGCGGTCCTCGTCCCGTCGGGCGCGTGGATCTCCTCCGCGGTCCTCGACCTCCTGCCCGGCAACCAGAAGGCCAGCCAGGCGCTCGTGGGCGTGGGGATCCTCAGCGCCGCTCCCTCCATCGTCTCGGGCTACGCCGACTGGTCGCAGCTGCACGAGCAGCAGCTCCGCGTCGGCATCGTGCACTCCGCCGCCAACGCCCTCGCGACGGGCCTCTACGGGCTCTCGTGGATCCAGCGCGCCCGCGGCAAGCAGACCAGCGGCAAGCTGCTCGGCCTCGCGGGCCTCGGCCTCGTCTCCGCCGGCGGCTTCCTCGGCGGGCACCTCGCGTACCGCCAGGCCTCGGGCGCCAACCACGCCGAGGACGTGCCGCACCGCTTCCCCGCCGGATGGCAGGAGCTCGGCCTCCTCGACGACCTGCCCGACGGACGCCTCGCGAAGCGCGACGTGGCCGGGCTGCCGATCCTCGTGCGCCGCCACGGGATGACGGTCGACGCGCTCAGCAACACGTGCAGCCACCTCTCCGCGCCGCTCGACGAGGGCGAGCTGGGGAGGGACCCGGGGACGGGCGAGGCCTGCGTCACCTGCCCGTGGCACGACAGCGTGTTCAGCCTGAGGACCGGCGAGGTGGTCCACGGCCCCGCGACCTCGCCGCAGCCGCGCTTCGAGACGCGCGTCACCGGCGGGCTCGTGGAGGTGCGGCTGCCGGAAGGCGGGCCGAGGGGACCCGGGGGCGGCCCGGGCAGGGCGTCGGCGTCGGATCCGCGCAGGGTCACCACGGCGACCACCGCGCAGGCCGCGAATACGGCGGCGCCCGCCACCGTCGGCACGGCGATCCCCGCCGTCGCGGCCAGACCGCCGAAGGCCGATCCGACCGCGAGGCCGAGCAGGCTGAGCACGCGGCCGGCGGCGCCGACTCGGCCGAGCAGCGCGTCCGGCACCCGGCGCTGCCGGAGCGAGGTCGCGCAGATGCCCCAGACCACCGCGTGCAGGATGTAGAGGGCGAGCAGGATCCCGGCGACGACCGGGTCCCGCGTGACGGCGAGCCCGGCGAGGCTCGCGCAGCCGAGCGCGAGGGCGGCCGTGATGGTCCACCGGGATCCGAGGCGGGATCGCAGGGGCGCGGCGAGCGCCGATCCGGCGAGGCCGCCCAGCGCGGACGCCGCCAGGAGCACCCCGTAGCCCGCGGCGTCGAGCCCCAGCCGTTCGCGAGCGAAGAGCACGAGCACCGAGAACGGGAGCATGTACCCGACGCTCGCCAGGCCGCCGAGGAGCGCCAGGGCACCGACGACGCGGTGCCGGGCCAGCCAGCGCACGCCCTCCGCGGCCTCGCGCACGACGGAGGCGCGCGGACCGTGCGCGGGAGGCGCGGCCGGCGACCGCCGCGGCAGCGCGAGCGCCAGGGCGCCGGCGGCGAGCCAGAGCCCGCCCGTCGCGGCCACGGGCGCGGCGACGGCGAGCGCGAACAGGACCCCGCCGAGCGGCGGCCCCACGAACTCGTCCGCCACGAGCTGCGTCCCCGCGATGCGCGCGTTCGCCCGGTCGAGGCCGCCCCGTGGGACGAGCGACGGCAGCACGGCGACCGCCGCGCCGTCGGCGGCGCTCTCGAGCACGCCGACCACGGCCATCACCCCGTAGAGGACGACCAGCGATCCGGCGCCCGTGTGCAGCGACATCGCGAGCCCCAGCACCGCCACGCCGCGGAGCGCGTTCGCGACCACCAGGAGCGTGCGCCGGTCGAGCCGGTCGACGTGCACGCCGACGGGCAGCGCGACCACGAGCCGCACCAGCGCGTACGTCGTCGCGAGGCCGGCCACGAGGCGCGGGTCGTCCGTGGAGCCCGGCCGCGACGAGCGGCAGGGAGACGAAGCGAGCCCGTCCGCGAGGTTGGAGAGCGCGTTCGCGCCCCACAGCACCCGGAACGGGCTCGTCGACCTCATGCCGGGCCCGTCGGGACGCCGCGCGTCCCGACGGGCACCGGCACCGGGATCAGATCCCGGCGCCCTCGGGCGCGGCCGTCCTCGGGCCCGCGTCCGTGGAGGTCGTCCCGACGCCGGCGGACGTGCCCGCGGCCGTCGAGCCGAGGAACGAGCTGAGCGCCGTGGCGACGTCGATCCCCGTGGTGTCCTTCAGCAGCTTCGGCAGCGTCGCCATGTTCTCGGCCACCGAGCGGTTGAGCGCGTTGGCGCCGTCCGCGGAGATGATCGTCATGTTGTCGACGTTGGCGAGCGGCGCCGCCATCTCGCGGGCGATCTCCGGCATGGACGCGATGATGCGCGCCTGCAGGGCCTCGCGCGACAGCTTGTTCTGCGCCTCGGCGAGCGCGGCGGCCGCCTCGGCCTCGGCCTGGCCGCGCGCCTGGATCGCGTCCGCGTTGGCCTTCCCGAGCGCGGTGATCGACGCGGCCTCGTTCACGGCCGCGGTCTTCGCCGCCTCGGCGTTCTGCGTGCGCTGGTAGACCTCCACGTCGACCTTCGCCTTCTCGGCGTCGCGGGCGGCCTGCGCGTCCTGGACGGTCGCGTACTTGCGCGCCTCGGCGGGGAGCTCGACGTCGATGCGCAGGCGCTCCTTGGAGACCTCGGCCTGGGCGGCGACGGCGGTGCGCTCCTGGTCGGCGACCAGGCGGTCCTGCTCGGCCTTCGCGAGCTCGCCCGCGGCGAGCGCGGTGGCGTTGGCGCGGTCGGTGTCGGCCTTGATGGCCGCGCGGCGGAGGTCGAGCTCCAGCTGGCGCTCGGCGGTCTGCTGGTCGTTCTCGATGGCGGCGAGCGCGGAGATCCGCTTGTTCTCGGCCTCCGCGACCTCGGCGATCTGGCGGGCGCGCGCGGCGTTCGAGCGGGCCCGGTCGTCGAGGTAGGTGCTGCCCGGCGTCGTGATCTCGCGGACGTTGAGCGTCTCGATCTGGAGGCCCAGCTCCGCGAGGTCGTTCTTCGTCTGGTTCACGGCCTCCTGCGCCACCACGGAGAAGCTCTTCACGAGCTCGTCCACGGGACGGTCGCCGATGAGGCCGCGGATCGCGCCCTCGAGGGACTGCCGCACGATCTCCGGCAGGGCGTCCTGCTGCAGCAGGTAGCGCTGCACGGCCCGGCGCACGCCGTCCTCGGTGCCCGTCACCTTGAAGTTGACGGTCGCGACGACGGCGGTGTTGATGAAGTTCGCGTCCCGCGCCTCGGCCGTGACGCTCGTCTGGTACTGCTCGAGGGAGAGCGTGAAGCCCTCCTGGAAGATCGGCCAGATGAAGGTCCGGCCGCCGATGATGACCTTCTGCGGGCTCGAGAACCCGGCGCCGCCCTCGCTCTTCTCGGCGTTGCGGCCGACGATCACGAGCGCCTGGTTCGGCGGCACGCGGCGCACGCGCGACGCGATGAACGCCACCAGCGCCACCAGGATGACGATGACGACGATCACGGCTATGGCGGTGGTGCCGCCGGATATCAGGTCCACGGGATGGTTCCTCTCGTTGGGACGGGTGCTGCTAGGTCTGTTGCGGGGCGTCGGGCACGGGCTTCGGTTCTACGCGCACCCGGAAGCCGTCCTCGGACACCACGCGGATGCGCGTGCCGACGGCGAGCGGGGCGTCGCTCTGCGCGAGGCGCCGCTCGAGCTCGCGGATGTGCTCGAGCCGCACCTCGCCGCCGGTCGGCGAGGTGGGCGAGGTGACGACGCCGACCATGCCGACAGGTGAGTACCCGCCGCCGCTCTCCTGCTTCGCGACGAAGCGGACGGCGAGCTGCACGACCACGAGCGCGACGAGCGCGAGGGCCACCGCGATGGCGATGGCGCCGCCTGAGCCGATGCCGGCCTGGTCGGCGAGCACGCCGCCGACGCCGTAGATGGCGAGGGCCGCGCCGAGCGCGACGCCCGAGACGAGGCCGTCCCCGCCGCCGATGGCGTCGAGCAGGTCACCGAGCAGGATGCTGGAGAGGAGGAGCAGGAGCCCGACCGCGCCGACGATCACGAAGACGATCACGCGGCGGCTCCCGGGCAGGCCGCCGCGGCGGTGACGTGCGCGCCGTCGTGGTGCGTGGTCATGCGGGGCCGATCTGCCGAGTGGTGTCCTTCGAAGGTACCTGGTGATCCGCCCAGCGTCGCCTCCTCGTCCGAGGGCCGCCTCACCGCCTATGCTCCGTCGTCGCCGCGTAGCCTCGACGGGTGATCCTCCTGTTCGGCACGCGCGCCCGCGACGCCCTCATCGTGGTCGTGACGTTCGCCTGCCTCCGCTGCGGCGTCACGGCTCCCCAGCGCGTGCTGCACCGGACGCTCCGCTTCACGCTCTTCCTCGTGCCGCTCCTCCGGCTGCGCTCGACATACCGCGTGCTCTGCCCGACGTGCGGCCTCGAGACGCGCCTCACGAAGGACCAGGCGATGCACGCCCTGGAGTGGGCGGTCCGCAACCGCGGCGCGCGCCGCTGACGCCCGGCCGATCCGCGATCCGGTAGCGCCGGCTCTTGACTTCCTCGCTCCGCCGATCTATTTTATCGATACAGGTTTTATCGATACATGAAGCACGAGGGAGTGCGATGACGACCATCGATCGCGATGCGGCAGCCGGGCCGTCGCGTTCCGCCTCGACCGTGCGCGGCCTGCTGGCGGATCCCTCGCTCCTCGTGGTCGACGACCGCTGGTACCTGTATCCCACGACCGACGGCAGCGAGGGATGGGCAGCCGACGCCTTCCACGCCTGGTCCTCCCCCGACCTCGTCACCTGGCGAGAGGAGGGCGAGGTGCTGCGGCTCGGCCGCGACGTGGACTGGGCCAGCGACCACGCCTGGGCCCCCGCGCCCTTCGAGCGGGACGGGGTCTTCTACCTCTACTTCACCGCCGAGCAGTCCATCGGGGTCGCGCGGTCGGACAGCCCCACGGGCCCGTTCGTCGACCTCGGTCGGCCGCTCGTCGCCCGCGGCGACTACCCCGGGACCGCGATCGACCCCTCCGTCTTCGCGGACGACGACGGGACCGTCCACCTCCTCTGGGGCAACGGCGTCGCCCACATCGTGCCGCTCGCCCCTGACCTCGTGTCCTTCGACGCGGCAGCGGTCCGCTCCTGGACCCCCGCCGGGTTCCGCGAGGCCGTGAGCATCCACCGGCACGCGGGCGTCTGCTACGCCACCTGGTCGGAGAACGACGCGCGGGAGGCCGACTACCGCGTGCGCTGGGCCCAGGCGCCGCATCCCACCGGCCCCTGGACCGACGGCGGCGTCCTCCTCGAGAAGCGCCCCGAGCTCGGGATCCTCGGCACCGGCCACCATGCCGTCCACCGCGTCCCGGGGACGGACGACTGGATCATCGCCTACCACCGGTTCGCGATCCCGTCCGGGAACGGCCACCGGCGCGAGGTCGTCTTCGACCGCCTCCACCACCTCCCGGGCGGTGGGCTCGTCCCCGTCGTCCCGTCCCTCGACCACCTCCGGCTCCCGCTCCCCGCACGCCCGCGCTGATCCGCGCGCTGCCGGCCTGCCCCTCGACTCCCCCTCGCACGACCGCACCGCAGCACCACCCCTTCACCCACCCATACAGGTCCGTCCACCGGACGGACCGCTCGCACGGAGGAATGCAATGTCGCATCGTTCTCACGGGCCGCTCGCACGCAGCGCAGCCGCCCTCGCCACCCTCGCCCTGGGAGCAGCCGCCCTGTCGGGCTGCGCTCCCGCGGCCGACGACGGTTCCACCAAGCTCTCGTTCTTCTCCTGGGACAACGAGGCCACCATGACCCCGGTCATCGACGCGTTCGAGGCGGCGAACCCCGGCATCACCGTCGAGTTCTCCAGCGCCCCGCCCGTCGCCGAGTACATCTCCACGCTGCAGACCCGCCTCGTCGGCGGCACCGGCGCGGACGTCTTCGCCATCGCCGCGGAGAACAAGACCAACCTCATCGACGCCGGCTACGTGAAGGACCTCACCGACGAGCCCTTCATGACCGCGATGAGCCCGTTCAACACCGAGACGTACGGCCGTGACGGCCGCGCCTACGGGATGTCGACCAACTCCTGGGCGGGCGGGCTCCTCGTGAACGAGCAGCTCCTCGCCGACGCCGGCGTCACCGGGATCCCCACCTCCTGGGACGACTTCCTCGGCGTGCTCGAGGACGTCAAGGCCACGGGCGTCACGCCGTTCTACGACGGCGCCGGGCAGATCCCGATGACGGTCGCCGCGATGGTCGGCGCCGAGAACGCGGCCGCCGGCGGCGACGTCGACGCCGCCATCTTCAGCGGTGACGCCGAGTTCGCCGACCTGTGGGACGAACCGCTCGCCGCCTACCAGGAGCTGTTCGACCGCGACCTCATGAGCCAGGACGTCATCAGCCTCACCGGCGACCAGATCGTCGACGAGTTCGTGAACGGCCGGGTCGCGATCATGACCGCCGGCCCGTGGAACGTGCCCGCCGTCCGCGAGGCCGCCCCCGACATGGACATCGCGTTCGCGCCCGTGCCGACCCCGACCGGCGACGCCTTCTGGGCCGGCGCGGCGTCTCCGGGCTACGCCATCAACGCGAAGAGCGAGAACACGGAGGCCGCCGAGGCGTTCCTCACCTTCCTCGGCAGCGAGGAGGGAGTCGGGCTGTTCCAGAAGGAGACGGCCGCGCTCACCACGACCGACAACTACACCCCCGAGATCGACCCGGCGCTCCAGCCCAACCTCGAGGGCCTGCAGAGCGGCGACTTCTACCTGCCGCAGATCGCGTGGCCCCGCTACCAGGACGCCCTCAACACCGACGCGGTGGCGCAGATCCAGCTCATGATCCAGGGTTCGGCGACGCCGGCGGACGTGTCCGCGGCGCTGCAGACCCGCCTCCAGGAGCAGGAGGGCTGATCCGGCGGAGGCGCGGCGCCCCTTCGCGCCGCGCCTCCCCCGGTCTTCTCCCCGCACCGACACGAGAGGTCGTCATGTCCACCATCGCCCCCATACGTCCCACGGTCCCGCCCTCGGCGGACCACCCGCGCGACACCCGCCGGTCCGGAGTCGCCCGCCGACGCGAGCAGCTCGGGACGCAGGCGTTCCTGATCCCGATCCTGCTGGTGTTCGTCGTCCTGTTCGCCATCCCGCTCGCGCAGTCGTTCTACTTCAGCCTCACCGACTTCGACGGGTACTCCGCCGAGGCGCGGTTCGTGGGGTTCGACAACTACGCGAGCATCCTCCGCGACCCGGCCATGCTCGCCGGCTTCCGCTTCACCCTGCTGTTCAGCGTCGGCACCACCGTCCTCGTGACGGCCCTCGCACTGCCCCTCGCCGTGGTGCTCAACAAGCCGTTCCGCGGCCGCGGCGCCGTCCGGGCGATCCTGTTCTTCCCCGCCATCCCCAGCATCGCGATCCTCGGGCTCGTCTGGGGGCTGATCCTCTCGCCGCTCGGCTCGGGCGCCATCAACTGGGTGCTGCGCACGCTCCTCGGCCTCGGCGCGGTGCCCTGGCTGTCGAACAGCTCCCTGGCGCAGCTGTCGGTGATCATCGTGGGCGTGTGGTCCATGACCGGCTGGCACGCGATCCTCTACCTCGCCTACCTGCAGTCGATCCCGGAGGACTACTACGAGGTCGCCCGGCTCGACGGGGCATCCGCCCGGCAGCGGTTCCAGTCCATCACCCTCCCGCTGCTCGCCCCCGCGATCACCGTGAGCACGCTGCTGCTGATGACGGGCGGGCTCAAGGTCTACGACCTGCCGTTCACGCTCACGAAGGGCGGCCCCGGGTTCTCGACCTACACGATCACGCAGTCCATCATCCAGAGCGGCGTCGCGCAGGCGCAGTTCGGCAAGGCCTCGGCGCTCGCCGTGGTGTTCCTCCTGGTGGTCGGCGCCATCGTCGCCGTCCAGCTCCTCCTCTCCCGTCGCGTCGAAGGGCGGCTCTCATGAGCGGCAGCACCGCGGGCATCCCGCCCGTCCCCCTCCGCCCACGCCGCCGCAGCGGGGCGAGAGCCCGCCAGCGGTGGTCGTCCGGCGTCACCAGCGTCCTGATGATCGCGCTGGCCGCGGTCGTCGGGGCGCCGTTCTACTACATCGTCGTCAACACCTTCAAGACGCAGGCGGAGACCAGCCGGGCCCCGTTCGGGCTGCCCGAGCGCCTCGATCCCTCCAACTACGCCGACGTCCTGTCCTCCGTCCCCATCGCGGGGGCCTTCGCGAACACGCTGTACATCACGGTCATCTCGGTGGCGGTGATGCTGCTCATCGGGTCGATGGCGGCGTACGCGATGCTGCTGCGCAAGACCGTCGTCAACCGCATCGTGGCCGTGGTGCTCGTCATCGCGTTCCTCGTGCCCGGGCAGGCGACGCTCATCCCGCTGTACCGGATGATGGCGGGTGCCGGCCTCGTGGACAGCCGCAACGGCCTCATCGTGCTCTACGCGGCGGGTGCCATCTTCTGCTACTTCCTGATCCAGGGCTACCTCCGCACCCTGCCCGTGGAGGTGTTCGAGGCGGCGCGCATCGACGGCGCCGGACCCTGGCAGATCTACTGGCGCATCGTGCTCCCGCTCATCCGCCCGATCCTCATCACGGTCGGCGTGTTCCAGACGATGTGGGTGTGGAACGACTTCATCACGCCGAACGTCTTCATCAGCAGCCCCGAGAAGCAGACGCTCGTGCTGCAGGTCTACAAGGCGGTCGGGCAGTTCGGCGTCAACTGGCCGGCGTTCCTGACGCTCAGCGTCATCGTGCTGCTGCCGATGGTCGTGTTCTTCATCGCGATGCAGAAGCACATCGTCGGCGGCCTCGTGTCGGGGAGCGTCAAGGGGTGACGCCCGAGGAGCCCGCCGCGTACGCGATGGCCTACTTCGAGCCGGGCGACCGCGAGGACGGCGAGCGGATCCGCCTCGCCGTCAGCGACGGATCCGATCCCCTCTCCTGGACCCGTGTCGACGACGGGCGGCCGGTGCTCGCGTCGGAGGTGGGCGAGCACGGGCTCCGCGACCCGTTCCTCCTCCGCGACGAGCGGCGCGGCGTCTTCGTCCTGCTCGCGACCGACCTCCGCACCTGGCCCGACGAGGACTGGGACCGCGCCGTGCACCGCGGCAGCCGGTCCATCGCGGTCGCGGAGTCCGCGGACCTGGTCACGTGGTCCGCCGTCCGCCTGGTCCGCGTCGCCCCGGACGACGCGGGGAACGCCTGGGCGCCGAAGGCCGCCTGGATCCCGGGCACCGGCGAGTGGGAGGTGCTCTTCGCCGCCGGCCCGCGCGCCGGGTCCGAGGCCGGCAGCGGCACCTGGGCCGGCGCGCCGGGCGGCCACCAGCGCATCCTCGCGACGCGGACCCGCGACTTCCGCGCGTTCTCGCCCGCGCGGGTCGCCGTGGACACGGGGAGGGACCTCATCGACATGGCGCTCCTGCCCCACGGCGGTCGCGTCCTCCGATTCTCGGTCGAGGACGCGTCGGGCGGCACGGGGCCCCGGCGCGGCACCGCCATCACGGTCGAGGTCGGCGACCGGGTCGGCGGCCGGTTCCGGCTCGTGGCGCGCGGCGTCGGCATGCCCGAGCTCGTGCATGGTGAGGGTCCCGCGCCGTTCGCCGGCATCGGGGGCGACGACACCATCTGGCTCCTCGTCGACGAGTTCGGGCACCGGGGCTGCCAGGTGCTCTCGACCGACGGCGACGGCACCGGGCCGTGGACGCACCGTCCCGAGGCCCGCCTGCCCGACCGTGCGCGCCACGGGTCCGTCCTCGCCGTCTCCGCCGCCGAGGCGGCGGTGCTGCGTGCCAGGGCCGGCGGTCGTGGTCGCGCCGCCCGCAGGTCCGCGTAGTCGATGGGCCCCTCCGGGTGGCAGACTCGTGATCCGATGAGGAAGACGGGCCTGGTGACCATCTACGACGTCGCCCGGGAAGCGGGCGTGTCGGCCATGACCGTCTCCAACGTCATCAACGACCACCCGCACGTGCGCGACGCGACGCGCACGAAGGTGGTCGACGCCATGACCCGGCTCGACTACCGGATCAACGTCTCCGCCCGCAACCTCCGCGCCGGCCGCACCGGCACCATCGGCCTCGTCGTGCCCGAGTTCGACCGGCCCTACTTCGGGCAGCTCGCGGCCCGGATCGTCGAGGCCGCGACGTCGCACGGCTTCCGGGTGGTGCTCGAGCAGACCGGCGCCCGTCGCGACGCCGAGCTGGAGTCCCTCTCCATGTCCCGCAACAGCGTGTACGACGGGCTGATCCTGAGCGCGGTCGGGCTGGGGGCCGGCGACGCGGAGCTCCTGCGCGTCGAGAATCCGCTCGTCATCCTCGGCGAGCGCATCTTCGAGGGCCCGGTCGACCACGTCGCCATGCCGAACGCGGAAGGCGCCCGACTCGCGGTCGCGCACCTCATCGATGCCGGATGCCGTCGCATCGCGATGATCGGGGACCCGGATCCCGGCGACGTGACCGCCGGCGCCCTGCGCATGGACGGCTATCGGCGGGCCCACGCGGACGCGGGACGCGCCGTCGCGCCCGAGCTGCTCGTCGGCCGCTTCGAGTACTCGATGGCGGGCGGCCATGCCGCGATCACGCGCCTGATGGGATCCGGCGCCGAGTTCGACGGCGTCTTCTGCGTCACCGACACGGTCGCCATGGGCGTCCTCCGGGGACTCGCCGACGCGGGGCGCCGGGTGCCGGACGACGTGCGCGTGGTGGGCTTCGACGAGATCCCCGAGAGCGCGTACCTCGTGCCGGGCCTCACGTCCGTGGACCCCGACCACGACTTCATGGCGCGCACGGCCGTGGACCGGCTCGTGCGGCGCATCGAGGGCGACCGGACGCCGGCCCGCGAGTTCCTCGCGGAGCCGCGCCTCGTGATCCGCGGTTCCTCCGCGCGCCGCTGACGCCCGGCCGGCGCCCACCTCCCTCGCAGGAATCCCGACCAGGGGTGAGGAATAAGTTTCGCTCCGCGCTTACAGTGGGAGTGGCGCCAAGCGCCGCTGCCATCAACGACGACGGGAGGGATGCGACGATGCATTCGATCAGCAGGAGACAGGCACTGGGGGTGGGGGCCGCCGCCGCGGGCACGCTGGCGCTCGCGTCGTGCTCGGCACCGGGCGGGAGGCTGGTCAACTCCGATCCGGTCATCCCGGCCGTCGCCGCCGGCGAGAAGGTCACGCTCACGTACTGGGCGTGGTTGAAGGACCTCCAGAAGGTCGCGGACGTCTGGAACGCGCAGAACCCCGACATCCAGGTCGAGGCCGTGTGGATCCCCGGCGGCAACGCCGGCGGCTACCAGAAGATGTACTCCGCCATCACGGCGGGCGGCGGGCCGGACATCGGCCAGGTCGAGCTCCGGCAGCTGCCCGAGTTCCTCCTCGCCAACGGCCTGGTCGACCTCACCCGCTACGGCGTCGACGAGTACCGCGACCGGTACGACGAGGCGCTGTGGAAGCAGGTCAGCTTCCAGGACGGCGTGTTCGGGATCCCCCAGGACTCCGGCCCGATGGCGTTCTACTACCAGCCGGCGCTCCTCGACCAGGTGGGCGGCCAGCCGCCCGCGACCTGGGACGACTGGGCGGCCCTCAGCGCCGAGGTGCGGAAGACGGGCGCGGGGAACTACCTCGACTGCTTCCCCGTCTCCGACGCCTCCGTCTTCACGTCGTACGCGACGCAGGCCGGCGCGAACTGGTTCAAGGTCGACGGCGAGCGCTGGGTCATCGACATGCTCGACGACCGCACGCTCGAGGTCGCCGCGTTCTTCGACAAGGCCATCGACGACGACATCGTCAACACCAGCTTCACCGCCTACTCGCCGCCCTGGTACGCGGCCGCCGCCGACGCGAAGATCTTCGGCTGCACGAGCGCCAGCTGGGGCGACGCCCTCATCCAGTCGGTCTCGGGCGGCGAGGGCAAGTGGCGCGTCGCGCCCATGCAGACGTGGTCCTTCGACGGGTCCTACGGGTCCAGCTACCTCGGCGGATCCACCGCGGCCGTGCTCGCGAACAGCAAGCACCCGGCCGAGGCCCTCAAGTTCATGACGTGGATGACCACCTCCCCCGAGGGCATCGACGCGATGATCGCGAACTCCGGCATCGGCTGGTCGCCCTCGCCCGACTACATCGGCGCACCCCGGCAGGAGCCCAGCGAGTTCTTCAGCGGGCAGTCCTACAACGAGGAGGTCTTCGTGCCCGCAGCCCGCGAGCAGAACCTGGAGTGGACCTGGTCGCCGCTCACGCAGTACACGCTCAACACCCTGCAGGACGAGTTCCGCCGGAAGCTCACGAGCGGCCAGACCCTCGTCGACTCCCTGCCGCTCGCGCAGGAGGCCGTGATCGAGGCCTTCCGCAACAAGGGCCTGCGCGTCGAGGCGGCCTCCGCATGAGCACCGCGACGAGGCCCGCCGGGTCCCAGCGCGGCGAGCACGCCGCCGCCCGCCCCGTCCGCGCACCCCGCGCGGGCGTCGGCAAGGGCCAGCTGAAGCAGTCGCAGACCATCGCGCCGTGGGTGATGCTCACGCCGTTCCTCGCGGTGTTCCTGCTGACCTTCGTCCTCCCGATCATCTACGCCGTGTTCCAGTCGTTCACGACCGTGCGGCGGCAGGGGCTCTTCGGCGAGCAGGGCGTGACGACCGTCTTCGCCGGGTTCGAGAACTACGCGCTCGCGCTCGCGAACGACGCCTTCACGGCGTCCATCGGCCGGGTGCTCCTGTTCGGCATCGTGCAGGTGCCCGTGATGATCATCCTCTGCACGGTCCTCGCGCTCCTCCTGGAGTCGGCGTCGGCGAAGTGGCCCCAGTTCTTCCGGGCCGCGTACTTCATGCCGTACGGCGTGCCCGGCGTCATCGCGACGATCCTCTGGGGCTTCCTCTACATCCCGGGCCTGTCGCCCATTATCGACATCGGCGAGGTGTTCGGGCTGCAGCTCGATTTCCTCAGCGCCGGCACGGTGCTGTGGTCCATCGCGAACATCGTGACCTGGACCTACACGGGCTACAACATGCTCATCATCATCGCCCAGCTGAAGTCGATCCCCGGCGACGTCTACGAGGCCGCGCGCATCGACGGCGCGGGCGCCTGGCGGACGGCGTTCTCCATCCAGCTGCCGCTCATCCGGCCGGCGCTGGTGCTCGCCACCGTGTTCTCGATCATCGGGACGCTGCAGCTGTTCGCGGAGCCGCAGGTGCTCGCCACCTCCGCCCCCGCGATCGACTCGCAGTACACGCCGAACCTCTCGGCGTACACCACGGCGTTCGCGTACAACGACTACGGCGTCGCCGCAGCGCAGGCGGTCATCATCGCCCTCGCCGCGTTCGTGCTGTCGTTCGTCTTCCTCGCGATCACCAACAGGAAGCCCAAGGAGGAGCGGGAAGCCGCCGCAGCGAGGAAGAAGGGGGCGCGCGCATGACCGCCACGCAGGAGGTCGCCACGACCTCGACCGACCAGGCCGCCGAGAAGGCGGAGCAAAAGCGGGCCGCGCAGGCCGCCGAGGCGAAGGTGAGCCGGCCCTCCAAGGCCGGCGGCGCCGCGGGGGCGGGCACGAAGCCCGCCACCCGGATCCTCGTCACGGCGATCCTCGCGCTCGTCGCCCTGTACTTCCTCGTCCCCGTCTACTACATCGTGGTCGCCGCCACGAAGACGACGGCCGACCTGTTCAGCACCAACGGGTTCCTGTTCGCGAACATGAACCTCTGGCAGAACCTCACGATGGTGTTCACGTACAACGACGGCATCTTCGTCCGGTGGTTCCTCAACTCGGTGCTCTACGCCGGGGTGGGCGCGCTCATCGCGACGTACTTCGCCGCCGCCGGCGGGTACGCGCTCGCGAAGTACCGGTTCCGGGGCTCGAACATCGTGTTCGGCACCATCCTCGGCGGCGTGCTCGTGCCGGGCACCGCCACCGCGCTGCCGCTGTTCCTGCTGTTCAGCAGCATGGGCATCGCGAACACGTACTGGTCGGTGCTCATCCCGTCGCTCGTGTCGCCGTTCGGCCTGTTCCTGTGCCGCATCTACGCGCAGGCGTCGGTGGAGGACGCGGTCATCGAGTCGGGCCGGATCGACGGGGCGAGCGAGCTGCGGATCTTCCACACGCTCGCGCTCCGCTCCATGACGCCGGCGCTCGTGACGGTGTTCCTGTTCCAGCTGGTCGGCATCTGGAACAACTACTTCCTGCCGCTGATCATGCTGGCCGACGACAAGCTGTATCCGATCACGCTCGGCCTCAACAACTGGCGGAGCCAGGTCGACCGGCTGCCGGAGTTCTACCAGCTGACGACCGGCGGCGTGCTCGTCTCGATCATCCCGCTCATCGCCGCGATGATCGTCCTGCAGAAGTACTGGCGCGGCGGCCTGACCGACGGCGCCGTCAAGGGCTGACCCGCGGCGCCGTCGAGGGCCGACCTCGACGGACCGCACCCGCGACCGATCGCGCACGGCCGGGCAGGGCGACCTGCCCGGCCGTCAGCGCATTCGGCGCGGCGCCCCGACCCACGATGATGGGAGAGCGGCACGTCGCCGCACCCGCCCACGCGCAAGGAAGCCCATGACGCACGCCCTCCCCTACTTCGAGGACTTCGCCCCCACGACGGGTCCGGCCCGCCGCCCCCGTTCCTGCCTGCACTCGGATGCCCCGCGCATCGTGCTGAACGGCGACTGGCGGTTCCGCCTCTCCCCCAGCCCGCCGCGGCCTCGACGAGACCATGGCCGACCCGGCCTTCGACGACTCCGGCTGGGACGAGATCCCCGTCCCGAGCCACTGGGTGCTCGGCCAGGACGGCCGCTTCGGCCTCCCCGCCTACACCAACGTGCAGTACCCGTTCCCCGT
The DNA here is from genome assembly GCF_979252985.1 of Clavibacter sp. AC415. Taxonomy (NCBI): domain Bacteria; kingdom Bacillati; phylum Actinomycetota; class Actinomycetes; order Micrococcales; family Microbacteriaceae; genus Clavibacter; species Clavibacter sp. AC415. Next base: position 47,915 of record NZ_CEEDAR010000013.1, read on the forward strand.
CGAGCCGCCCTTCGTGCCCGACGAGAACCCCACGGGCGACTACCGCGTCGAGATCGACGTGCCCACCACGTGGGAGTCGCTCGAGCGCGTGGTGCTCCGCTTCGAGGGCGTCGAGTCCGCCTTCAAGGTGTGGTGGAACGGCGACGCGGTCGGCGCCGGCGATGGGCTCGCGCCTCTCGCACGAGTTCGACGTGACCGAGTTCCTCCGGCCCGGCGCCAACGTGCTCGCCGTCCGCGTGCACGAGTGGTCGATCGCCAGCTACCTGGAGGACCAGGACCAGTGGTGGATGCCCGGCATCTTCCCGTGACGTGACCCTCCTCGGCCGCCCCGAGGGCGGCATCGACGACGCATCGAGACCCGCGCCGAGTACGACCACGAGACGGGGGCCGGTTGCGGTCCACGTCGAGGTCGACGCGGAGCCCGCCGCCTTCCCCGTGACCCTCGAGGTCGAGGACCTCGGGATCCCTTCAGTGACATGGGACGCCCCGGCCGACGTCGCCCCCGTGCACGTCGACCGGGTCGAGCCGTGGAGCGCCGAGAGCCCCACGCAGGATACCAGGGCTTCCTCCGCACCAACGTCGAGGCCCTCTCGATCCGCCTCGGCTTCCGCACCGTGCGCATCGAGGGCGACCGCTTCCTCGTCAACGGCCGCCGCGTCGTGTTCCACGGCGTCAACCGCCACGAGGCACACCCCGAGCGCGGCCGCGTCTTCGACGAGGACCACGCGCGCGCCGACATGCTGCTGATGAAGCGGCGCAACGTGAACGCGATCCGCACGAGCCACTACCCGCCGCACCCCCGCGTCCTCGACCTCGCCGACGAGCTCGGCTTCTGGGTCATCGACGAGTGCGATCTCGAGACCCACGGCTTCGAGTTCGGCGGCTGGGTCGGCAACCCCAGCGACGACCCGCGCTTCGCCGACCACTACCTCGACCGCATCGAGCGCACCGTCGAGCGCGACAAGAACCATCCCTCGATCGTCATGTGGTCGCTCGGCAACGAGTCCGGCACCGGCCGGAACCTCGCCGCCATGTCCGCCTGGGTCCACCGCCGCGACCCGGGACGCCCCGTGCACTACGAGGGCGACTACACCAGGGCGAGTACACCGACGTCTACTCGCGCATGTACTCGAACCTCCAGGAGACCGAGTCCATCGGCAGCGACGTTCATCCCGGGCGACCTGCTCCGGCTGCACGCCCGGCGAGGGCATGCGCCAGCGCTCGAAGCCCTTCATCCTCTGCGAGTACGTGCACGCCATGGGCAACGGCCCCGGCCAGATCGCCGAGTACGAGGACCTCGTGCTCCGCTACCCGCGCCTGCACGGCGGCTTCGTGTGGGAGTGGCGCGACCACGGGATCCTCACCGAGACCGCCGACGGCGAGGCGTTCTACGCCTACGGCGGCGACTTCGGCGAGGTCGTGCACGACGGCAACTTCGTGATGGACGGCATGGTCCTGCCCGACGACACCCCGGCACGCCCGGCCTCGCCGAGTACAAGGCCGTCGTGCCGCCCGTCGCCTTCCGCCTCGAGCGCGACGGCGGATCCGCGTCCCTCGTCGTCGAGAACCGCTTCCACACGGTCTCCACCGCGCACACGAGCCTCGTCTGGGTGCTCGCGGTCGACGGCGACGACGTCGCCACGGGCGTGCTCGACCCGGCGCCCGTGCCCGCGGGCGGCACCGCCCTGGTGCCGCTGCCCGCCGAGGCCCTCGACGCCGGCGACTCCGCCGTCGCGGGCGCCGAGGTCTGGCTGACGGTGCAGGCGATCCTCCGCGACGACGAGCCGTGGGCCGACGCTGGCCACGTGGTCGCCGTCGCGCAGTTCGACCTGACCCCCGCGCCGCGACCGGCCGTGCCCGCCCGCTGGGTGGACGCCGACGAGGACGCGTACCGCGCCTCGGGCGCCACCCGCCTGACCCTCGGCGACGGCGAGTTCGACCTCGCGACCGGCCGCCTCGTGCGCCTCGGCTCCCTCGAGGTCGACGGTCCGCGCCTCGAGCTGTGGCGCGCGCCGACGGACAACGACCGCAGCGACAGCAGCGGCTCGTACGAGCTCGCCGACCCCCGCCTCACCTTCGGCAAGGGCGTGCCCGGGCCGTCGAGCGAGGCGCGCTGGCGCGGGGCGGGCCTCGACCGGCTGACCCACCGGGTCCGGGAGGTGAAGGTCGGGTCCGGCTCGCTCACCGTCGTGGTGCGCACGAGCGCGGCGCAGTCCTTCGACTCCGTCGACACGACGTACTGCTGGACCGAGGGCGCCGACGGCGACCTGGGCCTCCGCGTCGACATCGTGCCGAGCGCCGGGTGGGCCGTCACGTGGCCCCGCGTCGGGATCCGCTTCGACCTCCCGCGAGCGTCACCAACGCGGAGTGGTTCGGCACCGGGCCATTCGAGTCGTACCCCGACTCGCGCCGCGCAGCGCTCGTCGGCCGGTTCTCGTCGCTCGTCGACGATCTGGGCGCCGTGTACTCGCGTCCCAGGAGACCGGCCACCGCAGCGACCTGCGGGAGCTGGAGCTCGGCACGTTCGACGGCGAGGGCGGCATCGTGATCCACGCGGCGCCCGACACCGCGGGCCGCCGCCCGGGCTTCACGGCGTCGCGGCACACGCCGCAGGAGCTCGACCGCGCCGCCCACCCGCACGAGCTGCCCGCGAGCGAGGCGGTGCACCTCTACATCGACGCGGCGCAGCACGGGATCGGATCCCGCGCGTGCGGCCTCGACGTGCTTCCCGAGCACCAGCTCTGGCCGTCGGCGCGCACGCTCGAGCTCACCATCCGCAGCCGCTGACGCGGGAGCACGTGACGGGCCGCCGCATCCGGCGGCCCGTCGCTCGCCCTCCGGCCGGAGGGCGGGCAAGCTGGAGACGACGGCGTCCGAGGGCGGGCGCGAGGAGGACGCATGACCGACACCATCGAGCAGGGCACCGCGGGCACCAACTGGGCCGGCAACTACGCGTACCGGGCGAGCGCCGTGCGCACGCCCACGAGCATCGAGGAGCTCCGGACCATCGTCCGCGAGTCGCCGCGCCTCCGGGTCCTCGGCTCCCGCCACTCGTTCAACGACATCGCCGACTCCGACGTGCTGGTCTCGCTGACGGAGCTGCCCGCCGACCTCGTGGTCGACCGGGACGCGAGCACGGCCACGTTCTCCGCGGGCCTCGCCTACGGGAAGCTCGCGGAGCTCCTCGGCGCCGAGGGCCTCGCCATCCACAACCTCGCCTCGCTCCCCCACATCTCGGTCGCCGGCGCCATCGCGACCGCCACGCACGGGTCCGGCATCGGCAACGGCAACCTCGGCACGGCGGTCGCGGCCCTCGAGCTCATCACCGCCGACGGCGAGACGGTCACCTACCGCCGCGGCGACGACGACTTCGACGGTGTCGTGGTGGGCCTCGGCGCGCTGGGCGTCGTCACGCGCATCACGCTCGACGTCGAGCCCGCCTACCTCGTGCGCCAGCGCGTGTTCGAGGGCCTCTCCTGGGACGCCTTCGACGGGAACCTCGAGGACGTCTTCGGCGGCGCCTACAGCGTCAGCGTCTTCACGCGCTTCGGCGAGGCCACCGACCAGGTGTGGCTGAAGAGCCGCGTGCAGCTCGACGTCGACGGCCAGCCCGAGGACGAGGTCGTGGTGCCCGACTACTTCGGGGCGCCCGCCGCGACCGAGGAGCGCCAGCCCGATCCTCGGCATCGACCCCGTCAACAGCACCTCGCAGCTCGGGGTCGTGGGCCTCTGGTCCGACCGGCTGTCGCACTTCAAGATGGGCTTCACCCCGAGCGACGGCGAGGAGATCCAGTCGGAGTTCCACGTGCCGCTCGACCGCGCGGTCGAGGCCGTCCAGGCGCTCCGCGCGATGGGCGACCGGATCCGCCCGATCCTCCTCGTCTGCGAGCTGCGCGCCGTGGCCGAGGACCGCCTCTGGCTGAGCCCCCAGTACGGGCAGACCACCATCGGCCTGCACTTCACCTGGAAGCGCGAGCAGGAGGCGGTGGAGGCGCTGCTCGTCGAGCTGGAGGCGGCCATCCGCCCCTTCGGCGCCCGGCCGCACTGGGGCAAGGTGTTCACCGCCGAGGCGGCGGACATCGCCCCGCTGTACCCGCGGTCCGGCGACTTCCTCGCCCTCGCCGAGCGGCTCGACCCCGAGGGCAAGTTCCGCAACGCCTGGTTCGACCGCTCGCTGCGCGGCTGAGGCGCATCCCGTCCTGACCGGCACCTGGCCCGTGATCCCCCACCACCGACGACACTGTCCTCCAGGTGCGGGAATCGCGGGCCGGCGTCGTGTACGGCGCGTAGGGTGAGCACCATGTCGCCCGAGACCTCCTCCTACGTGCCCGCCCCCGGGCGGATCACGATGTTCTCCACCACCTGGTGCGGCTACTGCCGCCGGCTGAAGGCGCAGCTCGACCGCGCGGGCATCGGCTACGACGAGGTGGACATCGAGCAGGTCCCCGGCACCGCCGAGCTGGTCGAGGCCATCAACGGCGGCAACCAGACGGTGCCCACCGTCCTCTTCCCCGACGGCTCGTCCGCCACCAACCCGTCGCTCGCCGACGTGACCGCGAAGGTGGCCTGAGCCATGCAGCACCACGACCTCAGCGAGATCCCCGACTTCCTCGCGGCCTGGATGCGCGAGCAGCGCTGGTTCGCCTCCAAGGGCACCGAGCCCCGCCTCGAGCGCATCGGCGGGTGGAGCTTCAGCGACGAGGGCTGGTTCGCCCGCATCGAGACGCACCTGATCATCGACCACGGCAGCGCGAAGCCCGTGCTGTACCAGGTGCCGCTCACGTACCGGCAGGCGCCGCTGGAGGAGCTCAAGCCCTTCCACATCGGCACCATCGTGGAGGACGACGGCGTCGAGCTGCACGTCTACGACGGGCCGCACGACCCCGCGTACGCCTGGGCGCTCATCCGCACCATCCTCGACGAGCGCGACGCGGACGTCGACGAGACCTCGCTCGGCGCGACCGCGCGCGGCCAGCGCCAGCCGGGCGTCGAGATCGCGACCGTGGTCGGCTCCCACGTGCTCTCCGGCGAGCAGTCCAACACGTCGATCATCTACGACATGGTCTCGGCCGACGGCCAGGCCATCAACCCGATGATCGTGAAGGTGTTCCGCGCCCTGCACCACGGCGAGAACCCCGATGTGGTCCTGCAGTCCGCCATCGCGGGCGCCGGATCCCGGCTCGTGCCGCAGACCATGGGCAGCGTGCTCGCCGAGTGGAGCGACTCCGGCCGCGAGGTCGGCCACGCCATCGGCCACGTCGCCTTCGCGCAGGAGTTCCTGCCCGGCGTCACGGACGCCTGGCGCGTCGCGCTCCGCGCCGCCGAGGCCGACGCGGACTTCCAGGCCGAGGCCCGCGCGCTCGGCGAGGCCACGGCCGACGTGCACGCCACGCTCGCCGCCGCCCTCCCCACCGTCGAGGCCACGGCCGACGTCATCGAGGGGATCATGGTCAGCTTCCGCCGCCGCCACGCGACGGCGGAGCGCGAGGTGCCCGAGATCGCGGCCTTCCACGACGCCATCTCGAGCGTGTACGACGCCGCCGAGAAGGGCGAGTGGCCGAAGCTGCAGCGCATCCACGGCGACTACCACCTGGGCCAGGTGCTCTCGGTGCCCAACCGCGGCTGGGTCCTCCTCGACTTCGAGGGCGAGCCGCTGCGGCCCATGCACGAGCGCTCCCTGCCCGACGTCACGCTCCGCGACGTCGCCGGCATGCTCCGCTCGTTCGACTACGTCGCCGGCTCCTACGCCCTCGCGCACCCCGGCAAGTCCGCCGCCGCCTGGGCGTCCGCCTCCCGGCGCGCGTTCGTCGACGGCTACATCGCCCGCTCCGGCACCGACCTCCGCGCGAACCGCGCCCTGCTCGACGCGTTCGAGATCGACAAGGCCGTGTACGAGGCGATCTACGAGGTCCGCAACCGTCCGGGCTGGCTCTCGATCCCGCTGCAGGCCGTGGCGCGTCTCGCGACCCGCTCGAGCACGCTCGGCGCGGCGACCACGCCGGGCGCGCCCGGCCCGCGCGAGGCGGGGCCGCTGGTCCCCTGACCTCGGCGGGCACCCGGAGCCGGGGACGGCTCCGTCCTCGCCGCGCTCGGGCCCGGTGGCGATCGGCGCACGCTCGCGTCCGTGCCCGGCCGTGGCCGACGCAGGGGACGCGGATGCTCGGACAGGCGCTGCTCGTCCTCGTCGGCATCGCGCTGATCCTCCTCTCCTGGCCCTTCGGTGCACCCGCCGACGGGTCGGGCTGGTGGGGCGTCGTCGGAGGCGGGCTCATCGTCGTCGGCGCCGCCCTGGCTGCCGTCCGGGCCCGTCGGCCGGGCCACGTCCGGCGAGGGTCCCGGCCGCGTCGGTAGGCTCGACGGATGACCGACCCCGCCGTCCCGGCCGTCTCCGAGTCCGCATCCGCCACCCCGCCCGTCGCCGAGCAGCGCCCCGTCGAGCGCACGTTCCACGGCGACACCTTCGTCGACCGGTACGAGTGGCTGCGCGACAAGGACGACGCCGACGTCATCGCGCACCTCGAGGCCGAGAACGCGTACACGGAAGGCCAGACCGCGCACCTGGAGCCGCTGCGCGAGGCGCTGTTCACGGAGATCAAGGACCGCACGCAGGAGACCGACCTCTCGGTCCCCGGTGCGCGAGGGCGACTGGTGGTACTACGCGCGCACCGTCGAGGGGTCGCAGTACGCGATCCGCTGCCGCCGGCCCGTCCAGGGTCCTGACGACTGGACGCCGCCCGTCATCGAGGCCGCCGCGGACGGCGTCGCGGTCGAGGGCGAGCAGGTCCTCCTCGACTCGAACGCCGAGGCGGAGGGACACGAGTTCTTCTCGCTCGGCGCGTTCGAGGTCAGCCCCGACGGCTCGCTCCTCGCCTACTCGACCGACACCGAGGGCGACGAGCGCTTCACGCTCCGGATCCGCGACCTCGCCACGGGCCAGGACCTCGCCGACGAGATCCCCGGCACCAGCCACGGCGCCGCGTTTCTCCGCCCACGGCGACCACCTGTTCTACGTCACGGTCGACGACGCCTGGCGCCCCGACACCGTGTGGCGCCACCGCGTCGGCACGCCCGCCGCGCAGGACGTGAAGGTCTTCACCGAGCCCGACGAGAGCTACTTCGCGGGCTTCGGCGTCAGACCCGCAGCCGCCAGTACCTCATGGTCTACGTCGGCTCGAAGATCACGACCGAGGTGCTGCTGCTCGACGCCGGCGACCCCACGGGCACCTTCCGCCCGGTATGGCCGCGCCGCCACGGCGTCGAGTACGACGTCGACCACGCGGTCATCGACGGCAGCGACCGGCTCCTCATCCTGCACAACGACGGCGCCACCAACTTCGAGCTGATCGACGTGCCCGCCGACGACCCGACCTCCACCACGGACCGCCAGGTCGTCATCCCGCACGACGACGACGTGCGCCTCGAGGACGCCAGCGCGTTCGCCGACCACGTCGTCGTGTCGTACCGGCGCGAGGGCCTCACGCGCGTCGGCGTGATCCCGTTCGACCGGGTCCTCGACGGCGAGCAGCTGCACGAGATCGCCTTCGACGAGCCGATCTACACGGTCGGCACCGCGGGCAACCCCGAGTTCGCGCAGCCCACCGTGCGCCTCGGGTACACGAGCCTCGCGACGCCCGCCACGACCTACGACTACGTGCTCGCCACCCGCGAGCTGCGGCTGCTCAAGCAGCAGCCGGTGCGCGGCGGCTACGACCCCGACGACTACGTGCAGACCCGCGAGTGGGCGACCGCGGAGGACGGCACGGAGATCCCGCTGTCGGTCGTCTACAAGCGCGGCCTCGTGCACCCGGGCACGCCCGCGCCGCTCCTGCTGTACGGCTACGGCTCGTACGAGGCGAGCATCGACCCGTCGTTCTCCATCGCGCGGCTGTCGCTGCTCGACCGGGGCATGGCGTTCGTGATCGCGCACGTGCGCGGCGGCGGCGAGATGGGCCGCCGCTGGTACGACGAGGGCAAGACGCTCACGAAGCGCACCACCTTCACCGACTTCGTCGCGGCGGCCGACCACCTCATCGCGCGCGGGTGGACGAGCCCCGACCGCCTGGTGGCCGAGGGCCGGAGCGCCGGCGGCCTGCTCATGGGCGCGGTCGCGAACATCGCGCCCGACCGGTTCGCCGGGATCCTCGCGGGCGTGCCGTTCGTCGACGCCTTGACGAGCATCCTCGACCCGTCGCTGCCCCTCACCGTGATCGAGTGGGACGAGTGGGGCGACCCGCTGCACGACCCCGAGGTGTACGCGTACATGAAGTCGTACACGCCGTACGAGAACGTGCGCGAGGGCGTCGAGTACCCGCGGATCCTCGCGGTCACGAGCCTCAACGACACGCGCGTCCTCTACGTCGAGCCCGCGAAGTGGACCGCCCGCCTCCGCGAGGTCGGCGCGCCGGTGCTGCTGCGCACCGAGATGCAGGCCGGCCACGGCGGCAAGTCGGGCCGCTACGACGCGTGGCGCGAGCGCGCCTCGGACTACGCGTGGGTGCTCGACGTGGCGGGGCTCGGGTAGAGCAGACCGTTGACCGTCGTCGCGCCGCGCGGCCTCAGAGGGCGAGCAGCTCGGCGGCGGTCGGATCGATCCGTGGTTCCCGGTACAGAGCGATCATCGGCACCCATCCGCTGAGGTAGCAGTGGAAGTTGAGCCGGCCGAACGCGATGACGTCGTCGGAGGCCAGCGTCTCGCCGGCGATGAGCCGCCCGACGGCCTCCGCCGCGTCGGCACCCTGGACCATCAGATGTGCGGCTCCCGCCGCGAACCGCGCCGGGATGTCGTCCCACTCCCGGAGCGGCTGGCCGCGGCGGAGTGCAGGGATCACGTAGGTCCCGTCCATCGTGCCTCCCGGTCCTCGCGGCTGCGGACGCCATCGACCTGGCCTAGGCACGGCTCCGCGCACACCTCTAGGGTGGATCCCTGACACGGGGTGCCCACGAGGGCTGAGATGAGACCCGTCGCACCTGATCCGGTTCGCACCGGCGGAGGGATGTCATCATGAGCGCTGCGCGCCCGTCCACCCACGACACCACGGGAACGGGGGTCGCCTCGGCGGACCTCCTCCGGCTGCTGCGGAGCGCACGCCGCTCGTGCAGTGCATCACGAACGCCGTCGTCACCGGCTTCACCGCCAACGTCCTGCTCGCGCTCGGTGCCGCGCCCGCGATGACCGACGTGCCCACCGAGGCGGGGCCGTTCGCCCGGATCGCGTCGGGGGTGCTCGTGAACCTCGGCACGCCGCACGCCGAGCAGCGGGAGGCCGCGGTCGAGGCCGCGCACGCCGCCCGCGAGGCGGGCACGCCCTGGGTGCTGGATCCCGTCGCGGTCGGCGCCCTGCCGGTGCGCACCCGGCTCGCGCACGAGCTCGTGGCCCTGTCGCCGACGATCCGTGCGCGGGAACGCGTCCGAGATCCTCGCGCTCGCGACGGGCGGAGCGGGCGGCCGGGGCGTGGACGCGACCGACGAGGTGGAGGACCGCCCTCGACGCGGCCCTGCTCCTCGCCCGCACCTACGGCACGGTCGTCGCCGTGTCGGGGCCCGTCGACCACATCACCGACGGGCACCGCGTCGTGCGCGTGCACACTGGCGACGCGCTCCTCACGAAGGTGACCGGCGGGGGCCGCGCCCTCGGCGCCGTGATGGCCGCGTTCGCGTCGCTGGACCCGGATCCGCTGCGGGCGGCCGTCGCCGCGACGAGCGTCTACACGATCGCCGCGGAGGTCGCCGCCGAGGGCGCCCGCGGTCCAGGCTCCTTCGCGGTCGCGCTGCTCGATCGGCCTCGTTGCCGCGACCCCGGCCTGGGTCGCGCAGCGCGAGCGCCTGTCGTGAGCGGCATCGACCTGTCCGTCTACCTCGTCACCGATCCGGCGCTCTGCGGCGCGCGCGGCGTGCCCGCGGTCGTCGCGGCCGCGGTCGCGGGCGGGGCGACGGCCGTGCAGATCCGCGACAAGCACGCGAGCGCGGCCGACCTGCTGGCGACCGTGCTCGCGGCGGCCACCGTCATCGACGCGCACGCCGCCGCGCATCCGACCGCGCCGCGGCCCGTGCTCCTCGTCGACGACCGCGTCGACGTGGTCCTCGCGGCGCTCGCCCGGGGCGCGCGGGTGGACGGGGTCCACGTCGGGCAGTCGGACGCGCCGGCCGACCTCGTGCGGCGGATGCTCGACGCCGCGAGCCCCGACCGGCACCTCGTGCTCGGCCTCACGGCGAACGCCCCCGAGCACGTGGAGGCGGTCCGCACCCTGCCGGACGGCACGGTCGACTACCTCGGCGTCGGCGTGATCCGGCCCACCAGCACCAAGCCCTGACCACCCGGCGCCGCTCGGGCACGACGGGTTCGGCATCATCGCGGGCCTCTCCCCCGTGCCGTGCGTCGCGATCGGCGGCGTTGACGTGGACGACGTGGCGGCGGTGGCGGCCGCGGGCGGGGCGGGCACCGCCGTGGTGTCCGCGGTGTGCGCGGCCGAGGATCCCGCGGCGGCCGCCTGCCGCGACCTCGCGGAGGCATGGGCTTCGGGTGCGGGCGGCGGGCTGCGGGCGGGGCGTCCGCGCCCGCCGAACCCGCCCCCATCGGCGACGACTCCGCCCTGCCGACGAGTCCGCCGATGCCGACCACGACCACGCCGCGGCCTCCGGCACGGCCCGCGGCAGCCGCGCCGTCCCGCGCGTCCTCAGCATCGCGGGCACGGATCCGACGGGTGGCGCGGGCGTGCAGGCCGACCTCAAGTCGATCGCGGCGAACGGCGGCTACGGGATGGCCGTCGTCACGGCGCTCGTGGCGCAGAACACGCGGGGCGTGCGGGAGATCCACGTGCCGCCGGTCGCATTCCTGCGGGCGCAGCTCGACGCGGTGTCCGACGACGTGGTGATCGACGCCGTGAAGGTCGGCATGCTCGGATCCGCCGCGCGTGGTGGACGAGGTGGCGGAACTGGCTGCGCGCGGCGCGCCCGCCGGTCGTGGTGCTCGATCGGGTGATGGTCGCCCAGTCGGGCGACGCCCTCCTCGACGCCGACGCCACCGAGGCGCTGCGGCACCTCCTCCCGCTCGCCGACGTCGTGACGCCCAACCTGCCGGAGCTCGCCGCGCTCCTCGGCGAGCCCGAGGCCGACGCCTGGGACGCCGCGCTCGCGCAGGGCCGCGCCCTCGCCGCGCGTCACGGCGTGCGCGTGATCGTCAAGGGCGGGCACCTCCGCGTGGACGACTGCCCGGCACGCGCTCGTCGTGCCCGCCGGGGACGGCGCGGACGGCGCGGACGGCTCCGACGCCGCGGACGCCGCCGTCCACGTCGTCCCCGGCCCGCGCATCGCCACGACGAGCACGCACGGCACCGGCTGCTCCCTCTCGAGCGCGCTCGCGACCCTGCAGCCGCGGCGCGGCGACTGGCTCGCGGCGCTCACGGAGGCGAGGGGCTGGCTCACCGGATCCCTCGCGCACGCCGAGGACCTCGACGTCGGCGAGGGGGCCGGCCCGCTCGACCACCTGCGCGCGTTGTGGGACGCCGCCGGCACGCACCTGCCGCCCGTCTCGGAGGTAGATGTGGGCCGGATCCGCCGACCTCCGCCGCGAGATCGACGACCTGCCCTTCGTCCGCCGCCTCGGCGACGGCAGCCTGCCGGAGGCGTGGTTCTCGCACTACCTCGCGCAGGACGCGATCTACCTCCGCGCCTACTCCCGCGTGCTCGCCCGGGCCAGCCAGCTCGCGCCGACGCCCGACGCGCAGGTCGCGCTGGGCGCGGTCCGCGGCCGACGCGATCGCCGCCGAGTCGACGCTGCACGAGGAGTGGCTGTCCCGGCACCCCGCGCCCGCGGTCGCCGGCCCGGTGACGCGCGCCTACGTCGACCACCTGCTCGCGCACGCGGCCGGCAGCGACTACGCCGTGCTCGTCGCGGCGCTCCTGCCCTGCTTCACGATCTACGCCGACGTGGGCGTGCGGCTCCATGCGGCGGGATCCGCCGCGGCGGCGGCCGGGTCCGCGCACCCGTACGCGGCGTGGCTCGAGACGTACGCCGATCCCGCCTTCACGGCCGCGACCCGGCGCGCAACTGCCGAGCTCGTGGACGAGGCGGCGGTCCTCGCGGGGCCGCTCCGCCGGTCCGCGCCATGCTCGAGGCGTCGCGCCTGTCGGCGGCGTACGAGCGCGACTTCTTCCGCGCCCCGGAGGCGCTCGGCTGATGCGGCGCCGGGCGGGTCGTGCCCGGCACGCGCGTCCGGCGTCGCGAGCATGCGGCGCCGCGCGCGTCCTCCGGGCTCAGCCCAGGGAGGCGAGCCGCTGCAGCAGCAGGTCGAGGGTGGAGTCGAGGCTGCTCGCACCCCAGACCGCGACCACGACGGTCAGGGCGACCATCGTGCCCGCGGGCGCGCGGTGCCGGATGCGGTCGACGAGGAGCAGGACGACCGTGCCGATCGCGACGACGATCCCCGCGACGGAGGCGAAGGCCATGCGCACGTAGGCCGCAGCGTCCGGCGGCGACCAGCTGTTCGCCGCCAGGCCGAGCGCGAGCGGCACGAGTACCAAGCCCACCAGCAGGACCAGCGGCGCGGGCAGGAGGCGGGCGCGCGGCGGGGCCGGCATCCACGGCGACGGGCGTGGGGACGGACATGGTGACGAGCCTAGGGTCGCGGCGCGTCCCGGACCAGGGTCCGCGTGCCGCATGCCGCACGCCGCACGCCGGGGTCATCGCACATCGGGCGCCCGCGGTGCGCGACCGCCGGCGTCACACTCCCGGAGGCGGCCCGCCGCGGCGCTACGCTCGACCCGCCGCCGACGGTGTCCGCCGTCGCCCGCGGCGTCGCCCGCCCTCCACACCGCCGACACGACGACCACCGCGCGCCGTGCGCCTCCCGGCGAGCCCCCACCATGACCACGACCACCGCACGGCCCTCCCTGCGCCCAGCGCCTCGACGCCCTCCCCTGGACCCGCGGCCACTCCCGCATCCTCGGCGGAAGCGGCGTCGGCTGGGCCCTCGACGCGATGGACGTCGGCCTCATCTCGTTCGTCATCGCCCAGCTCGCCGTGGTGTGGAAGGCGGACGCCGGGCAGCTCGGCCTCGTCGCGTCGGCCGGCTTCCTCGGCATGGCGATCGGCGCGAGCGTCGGGGGGCTCGTGGCGGACCGCATCGGCCGCCGCCAGGTGTTCGCCCTCACGCCTCGCTCGTCTACGGCCTCGCGACGGGCGTGTCCGCGCTCGCCATGTCGGTGGGCGCGCTCATCGCGCTGCGGTTCGTCGTGGGCCTCGGCCTCGGCGCCGAGCTCCCGGTCGCATCGACCCTCGTCAGCGAGTTCGCTCCGGCGCGCATCCGCGGGCGGGTCATCGTCATCCTCGAGTCCTCGTGGGCGGTCGGCTGGACGGCGGCCGCGCTGGTCGGCTACCTGGTCATCCCCACGAGCGAGGACGGCTGGCGCTGGGCGCTCGCGCTCGGCGCGGTGCCCGCGGTGTGGGCGATCTTCGTGCGGCTCCGGCTGCCGGAGTCCGTGCGCTTCCTCGAGGCGAAGGGCCGGCACGCGGAGGCGGAGCGCGTGGTCCGCGACCTGGAGGAGTCGGCCGGAGCCGCGGCGCCGGTGGACGACGCGCGGACGCCCCACCCCGCCGCCGAGGTCGCGCCCGCCCCGCCCGCCGCCGACGCCGCTCCCCGCGAGCACCTGTTCGGCGCGCGCCTGCGCCGCCGCACCCTCTCCCTCTGGATCGTGTGGTTCTGCGTCAACTTCGCCTACTACGGCGCCTTCATCTGGCTGCCGACGCTGCTGGTGGCGCAGGGCTTCTCGCTCGTGCGCTCCTTCGGGGTACACGCTGCTCATCACGCTGGCGCAGCTGCCGGGCTACGCGGTCTCGGCCTGGCTCGTGGAGCGCTGGGGCGCCGCATGACGCTCGCGGTCTTCCTCGCGGATCTGCTGTGTCGGCCGGCCTCTTCGGGACCGCGGACGACGTGACCTCGATCCTCGCTTCGGCTCCCTCATGTCGTTCTCGAACCTCGGCGCGTGGGGCGCGCTCTACGCGGTGACGCCCGAGCTGTACCCTGACCCGCGTGCGCGCGACGGGCGGGCAGCGCGGCCGGATTCGGCGGCTCGCGTTGATCATCGCGCCGCTCAGCGTGCCGCCGCTGCTCGCGCTCGGCGGCGTCGCGCTGCCGTTCGGCGTGTTCGCGGGCGTCTTCGCGCTGGCCGCCGTCGCCGCGCTCACGCTGCCGGACCTGCGCGGCGCGACCCTCGAGGACTGAACGGGCGCTTCGCTCGGTACGCTGATGCCCCGACCCCGAGGAGCTGCCGGTGGTGCCCACCTTCGTCGTCGTCGCCGTGATGGCCGTCGTCGTGATCCTCATCGCCTTCGCCGTCATCGGCACCACCCGCTCGAACCCCACGCAGGACGCGCAGGACGCCGTGCAACCTGCTTGGCGAGCGCCGCGCTGCGCGCAAGGCCGAGCGGGAGCGCCGGGAAGGTCGAGCGCGGCTGACCGGGCTGGGGATCGTCCACGCTCCGCTCGCCCTCGACGAGCAGCCTGGGAAGGACGACCTCCGCCACCGCCCGCCGCCGCGCCCTCCGCGACGCCGTCATCCTCACGGCCTTCTTCCTCGTCTCGCAGCTCGTCGTCGTCCCGATGGTGGGTGGGGCGCGGCGACGGGAGCATCTCGGCCCTGCGCTCGTCGTCGGCGTCCTCGTCTTCGCCGCCGCCTACCGATCCGCCGGGCCACGGATGGCCGATGCCGGGACCGCGGCTAGCAGACGGCGAACGCACCAGCGCCCCCGCGACCAGCAGGTCGCGGGGGCGTCGTGCGTGGAACGGGACGCGGGTCAGCCCGCGGCCAGCGCCTCCTCGAGCAGGTGCGACAGGGCATCGAGCTGGACGGACGTGGATCCGGCCTCGTCGAGGTCCTCGCCGTCGAGCGCGCGCGCCGCGAGGCCCGCCTTGCTGTCGATGAGCTCGGCGATCTTCGCGTCGATGGTCTGCGCCGCGATGATGCGCCACGCGGTGACGGGCTCCTCCTGGCCGATGCGGTGCACGCGGTCGATGGCCTGCGTGCTGCTCCGGCGGAGGTCCAGCTGAGCTCGGCGAGCACCACGTTCGACGCGGCCTGCAGGTTGAGGCCGACGCCCGCCGCGGTGAGCGAGCAGACCACGACCTGCACCTCGGGGTCGTTCTGGAAGGAGTCGATGGCGTCCTGGCGCGCCGCGGGAGTCTGGTCGCCGCGGATCGAAACGCTGCGGATGTCGCGCTTGGCGAACGTGGCCTCGGCCTGGTCCATCACGTCGACGTGCTTGGCGAAGAACACGACCTTGCCGACCGAGCGCGCGAGCTGCGCGGCGTAGTCGGCGGCGAGCACCGCCTTGGCCTGGCCGATGCGGCGGACCATGGTGAAGACGTTCTCCCCGGTCTTCTGCGCCTTGGCCCTGGTCGAGCTCCGACTGCGCGACGAGCCGCACGAGGTGCGCCCGCTCCGCCGCCGGTCCGTCGAGGACGTCCGGCACGGTGGTGCCGCGCGCGCCGACGAGCGCCGTGAAGCGCCGCACCAGGCGGGCGGCGAGCTCGCGCTCGGCCTGGCGGATGGAGCGGCCGAGGTCGTCGTCGAGCTCGACGGGGAGGTCGGCGATCCGCTTGGACGGCAGGTCGGTGGCCACGTCGATCTTCCGGCGGCGGACGATGCCGAGGTCGATGACCGCGCGTCGTGCCTCCGCGAAGAAGCCGGGATCGGCGGGCGTGAGGCCCGCCTCCTCGAGCTCGCCCATGAGGACGGACGTCGGCTTGTCGCCGTCGATCCAGCCGAGGAACTGCCAGATGGCCCGGAAGTCGTCGATGTCGTTGATGAGCGGGGTGCCCGTGAGCGCCATCAGCAGCGGCGCGGACTGGCGCTGGCGGATGCTCTCGGCGAGCGCCAGCACGAACTTCGAGCGCTGCGACTGCAGGTTCTTGATGAAGTGCGCCTCGTCGACGACCATGCCGCGGAAGCCGAGCGTCCGGAGCCAGCCGATGTGCCGGTCGAGGACCTCGTAGTTGACGATGACGACGTCGGCGAAGGCGTCGAGGCCCGCGCCGTCGCCGTGGATGACGGTCGCGCGGCGGTGCGGCGTCCAGCGCTCCACCTCCCGCTTCCAGTTCATCTTGACGACGTTGGGGACGACGACGAGCAGCGGGTACGCGTCGGCGACGGAGGCGGCGAGCAGCGCCTGCGCGGTCTTGCCGAGGCCGGGCTCGTCGGCGAGCAGGAACTCGCGGTGACCGAGGCGCACGC